>JAZRLL010000043.1:0-18548 GCA_045646745.1 Christensenellaceae bacterium | reverse complement strand
GGCTACGATCCGACTTGTATAAACTTCTTGCAGCATCCGTGTGAAATCCGTCTTTAAAGACGCCCACGTCAATTGAAACTATTTCGCCTTCTTTTATAACCCTATCACTAGGAAATCCGTGAACAACTTCTTCATCTATTGATATGCAAGTTGCCGCTGGAAACCCGTATAAGCCTAAAAACGAAGGTTTCGCCCCGCAAGACGCTATATGCTCGTGTAATATCCTGTTAAGTTCTCTGGTTGTCATACCCACCTTAATACTGTCTTGTGCAAGTAGTAAAGTGTCGGCGAGAATTTTACCAGAAACTCTCATTTTTTCAATTTCTTCGTCTGACTTTATATATATCATATTTAGCCTAACTTATTTAAAATTTCTTTGAACACTTCGTCAATCGTCTTATCCCCATCTACATCAATAAGCACGCCCGCGTTCTTATAAAAATCTATAAGCGGAGCAGTTTGTGAAGTGTAAACTGAAATTCTACTTTTTACGGTTTGTTCATTATCGTCAGCCCTTTGTAATAAAGTTCCGCCACAAATATCGCAAACCGTTTTCCCGTTTAAAGTTGACGTGTGATATGAAGCGTTGCATTTTCCGCAAATTCTTCTGCCCGTAATTCTATCAACGAGTTTATTTAAATCTACGTTAATATTTATTACCTTGTCAACTTTTGAGAATTTTTGGAGTTGTTCTGCTTGATAAATCGTCCTTGGAAAACCATCAAGCAAATAACCCTTTTTAGTATCTTCTTCTTGAAGTCTATTTTTAACGATTTCTATCGTTACGTCATCTGGAACTAAACAACCTTTGTCTATATAGGATTTAGCAAGTAAACCAATTTCAGTTTTATTTTTAATATTTGCCCTAAATATATCACCTGTTGATATATGTGGAATATTAAGTTCTGAAACTAGTTTAACTGCTTGTGAACCCTTTCCAGCACCTGGCGCTCCTAATAATATAACGTTCATCTTACTTTAAAAATCCCCTGTAATTTTTCATCATTATTTGAGATTCTAACGCAGTGTTAAATTCAAGTGCCACAGATACGCAAATTAACATACCCGTTGCAGTGAACGCACCATAACTTGATGCGTCAATCGCCTTGAAAATAAGTGATGGAACGAGAGCGAGTAATGCTAGGAATATTGCACCGAAAAGTGTAATTCTTCCGCTAATTTTTCTTAAATAATCAGCAGTTGGTTTACCAGGTCTAATACCCATTATAAATCCGCCGTTTTGTTGTATGTTCTTTGCAATATCGTCTGGATTGAATTGAATAGACGTATAGAAATAAGCAAAGAATATAATCAAAAGTGAAAGGACTACCATATAAACCCAAGAATTTGCACCCATATAGGTTGCCCACCAAAGTCCGAAACCGCTAGCCATATTAACTCCAAAGAGAGTCATTATAAGTTCAGGGAAACTCAAAATACTAAATGCAAAGATTAAAGGTAAAACGCCGTTTCCATTAACTTTGATAGGAATTACGGTAGATTGACCGCCGTACATTTTTTGTCCCCTAATTTGTTTAGCGTATTGAACGCCGATTTTTCTTTCTGCAAGTTCAACGGTGACTATTGCTACGAATACTAATATTAATGCTGAAAGCATTATAATTAATTTCCAGAAGTTCTTTAATTCATCTGATGAAGAACCTGATTGTACAATGCCTTGTATCATATTAATAAACGTTTGACCAGCAGTAGCAATAATACCTGCAAAGATTAATAAAGAAATACCGTTTGAAATACCATATTCAGTAATTCTTTCACCAATCCACATAGTAATTACCGTACCAGCCGTATAGAATAAAACGAGTACAACGTATGCAAGCCATTTTTGAGAGAAAAGCATTTTATATAATGGAGTACCACCGTCTATTGAGGTAAACATATTATCACTATAATTAAGAATAATACCTACTGCTTGAATTATAGCAAGAATAATAGTTACGTATCTCGTATATTGAGCAATTCTCTTTCTTCCTTCTTCGCCTTGCTTTGAAAGTCTTTCAAGTGATGGGATTGCAACTGCTAAAAGTTGCATAATGATTGATGCGTTGATGTAAGGTCCAATACCCATTGCAAACAAAGTACCCGTTGCAAGTGAGCCACCCGTCATCATATTCATAATATTAAGGTAAGTAACGCTAGATAAATCAGTATTACTTATAAGTCCTTGACCAATACCTGGAACAGGAATAAAACTTCCTAATCTATATAAGAGCAAGAACAATAAAGTAAACCAAATTTTTACTCTAATTTCCTTTACCTTAAACGCTTGTTTTAATGTTGCAAACATTTTTTACCTCCATCGTTATAGGATTTGTTAGATTTGTTCAGCAGTACCACCGGCTTTCTCAATTGCTTCTTTTGCAGTTGCTGAGAATTTGTTAGCCTTTACAGTTAATGCAACTTTAATTTCTCCATTTCCTAATACTTTAAGTCCGATAGCGTTTTTAACTTCTTTAATAAGTCCAGCATCTAAAAGTGTATCAATATCAACTACTGCTCCGCTTTCAAAGTTTGAAAGTTGTTCAAGGTTAACGATTGCGTAAACCTTTTTAAAGCGATTGTTGAAACCTCTTTTTGGAAGTCTACGAGTGAGAGGCATTTGACCACCTTCAAAACCTGGTCTTACACCACCGCCACTTCTAGCCCATTGACCTTTATGACCTTTACCGCTTGTCTTTCCAAGACCTGAACCAATACCACGGCCAAGTCTTTTTACTGATTTTCTACTGCCTTCAGCAGGCATTAATGTATCAATTCTCATTATATACACCTCTTACACGTTTTCAACTTTTACAAGGTGTGCTACAACTTTAAGTTGTCCTTGTAAAGTCGCACTATCAACGAATTCCTTAGATTGTCCTATTTTTCTAAGTCCGAGAGCAGCCACAGTTCCTTTTTGAACTTCAGAGCAAGCAATAGTACTTTTAATAAGTGTAACTTTAACGTTATTCTTTTTCATAGTATCTCTCCTTAACCCTCAATTTCTTCAATAGTTTTACCACGAAGTGCAGCAACTTGTTCTACCGTTTTAAGTCCATAAAGACCTGCTAAGGTAGCCTTTACCATATTAATAGGATTTCTTGTGCCATGTGATTTAGTTCTAATATCTTTTATACCTGCTGCTTCCATTACCGCACGAACAGGACCACCAGCGATAACACCGGTACCTTCTTCTGCAGGAAGCATTAAAATAGAACCTCTTCCAAATTTACCAACAGTCTCGTGAGAAATAGTTGTTCCCACAAGAGCAATTTTAACTAATGACTTCTTTGCTTGTGCAGTAGCCTTATCTATTGCTTCTGGAACTTCGTTAGCTTTTCCCATACCGCAAGCAACTCTACCATTTTCATCACCTACAACTACTAAGGCAGCAAAACGCATCTTACGACCGCCTTTTACAACCTTTGTTACACGGTTAACAGAAATAAGTTTTTTGCAAAGACCGTCTTTTTCTTCTTGTCTTCTTGGAGCTTTATTTTCTCTTGCCATTTTAGTTCCTCCCCTTAGAATTTAAGACCGGCTTCTCTTGCGCCGTCTGCTACACATTCAACACGACCTGTATAAATGTATCCACCTCTGTCAAATACGACTGCGGTGATGCCTTTTTCAAGTGCACGTTTTGCAACTTCTTGTCCTACAACTTTTGCAGATTCTTTTTTAGTGAGTTCTTTAACCATATCAGCAATACTCTTTTCAACGGTTGAGCAAGCAACTAACGTTGTGCCTTTAACGTCGTCAATAATTTGAGCGTAAATATGATTAAGACTTCTGAACACGCAAAGTCTTGGTCTTTCTGCCGTTCCAGAAATTTTATTCCTTACTCTTTCGTGTCTTTTAATTCTATCTGCATTTTTATCTAATTTAGCTATCATATCAGTTTACTCCTTACTTAGTGCCCTTCTTTCCTTCCTTTCTCTCAATTACTTCATCGCTTAAACGAATTCCGTAACCGTGATAAGGTTCAGGCTTTCTGATGGCCCTGATTTTTGCAGCTTCCGCACCAACTATTTCCTTGCTAATACCTTCAACAACTACTTCCGTTTGAGAAGTACAAGTTAAAGTAATGCCAGGAACAGCCTTGTATTCTACGGGATGACTGAAGCCTACTGCTAAAACGATATCTTTACCGTTTTGTGTTGCTTTCCAACCTACACCGTTAATAATAAGAGTTTTTTTATAGCCTTCGGTTACGCCTACAACCATATCAAATATTAACGCTCTATATAAACCGTGTTTAGATTTAGTAGCATTTTCTTCATTAAATCTTTCTACGATTACTTCACCGTTTTCAATTTTAATACCAATGTTTTTAGCATCAAAATCTTGAACGAGTTGACCTTTTGGGCCTTTTACTGTAATAACCGCATCGTTTACGTTTATTTCAACACCTGCTGGAATTTTAACGGGTGCTCTACCAATTCTTGACATAGTCCGTTTACCTCCTTACCAGATGTAAGCAAGAACTTCACCACCGTGATTGTTCTTTCTTGCTTCTTTATCAGTCATAACTCCCTTTGGCGTAGAAATTATAGCAATACCTAAACCACCTAAAACTTTTGGAAGTTCATCGTGGCCAGCGTAAATTCTAAGACCAGGCTTAGAAATTCTTTTAAGTCCATTGATAACTTTTTCGCCGTTTGGACCATATTTTAAAGTTATAACTATTTTGCCTTGAACGCCGTCTTCAACAACGTCAAATGCAGTAATATATCCCTCGTTTAAAAGAATTTTAGCAATTTCTTTTTTAATGTTAGAAGCAGGAACTTCTACTGTTTCATGCTTAGCAACAAGGGCGTTTCTTACACGTGTGAGCATATCTGCTATTGTATCAGTCATTTTTCGTTCCTCCTTTTACCAACTTGCTTTCTTAATTCCAGGAATTTGTCCTTTATATGCCAAATTTCTAAAACAAATACGGCATATTCCATACTTACGAAGTACAGAATGTGGACGACCACAAATACTGCATCTTGTATATTCTCTTGTAGAGAATTTAGCAGGTTTTTGTTGTTTATTTATCATTGCTTTTTTTGCCATACTCTGTTCTCCTTAAGCCTTAAAAGGCATTCCCATTGCTTTGAGTAATTCATATGCTTCTTCATCAGTTTTTGCTGTTGTTACGAAGCAAAGGTCAAAACCTCTAATTTTCTCTACTTGGTCGTATTGGATTTCAGGGAAAATAAGTTGTTCTTTAATACCCATTGCATAGTTTCCTCTTCCGTCAAAAGATTTATCAGGAACACCTTTGAAATCTCTTACTCTTGGAAGAGCGATAGAAACGAACTTGTCAAAGAATTGGAACATTCTGTCGCTTCTTAAAGTTACTTTAATACCAACGTTCATACCTTCTCTTACTTTGAAGTTAGCAACTGATTTTTTTGCTTTTGTAAGTACAGGTTTTTGACCTGCGATAAGTGCTAACTCTTTTTCTACGAGTTGAACGCTTTTAGCATTATCTTTAACGTCACCAAGACCGCCGTTAATAGTAATTTTAACAAGTTTTGGAACTTGGTTTACGTTTTTATAATTAAAACGCTTCATAAGATATGGTACTACTTCCGTTTTGTACGCTTCTCTTACTCTGCACGCCGAATCGGTTACAGATACCTTAGCAACCTGAGTCTTTTCTGCCATAATAAGTTCTCCTTATATTATTACGCTTCTGCGTTTACCGCTTCTTCAACTTTTGCGGTTTTCTTTCTTGTAGAAGTTTTTTTAACTTCTTTTACTTCACCAGCGTCTGCGGTTTCAGTTTTTTTAGTTCTAGTAGTTTTTTTAGTAGTTTTAACTGTTTCTTCTTTCTTTGCAGTTTTCTTTTCAAATTTTGAATCTAAACTTGCTTTACATTTTTTGCAAATTCTAGTTTTAGTTCCATCAACTACTTGATATCCTACTCTCGTAGCCTTTCCGCATACAGGACAAATTACAAGTACGTTAGATGCGTCAATAGCACCTTCTTTCTTGATTTTTTGGCTTGTTTCTTGTGCGGTACGAGCCTTGCGGTTCTTTTCTTGAACGTTTATACCTTCAACAATAATTCTATTCTTTTTAGGTATAGCAGTTAAAACTTTACCCGTCTTTTTAACATCTTTACCAGTAATAACAACAACTGTATCGTTTTTCTTAACTTTCATAACTTCTCCTTACAAAACTTCTGGAGCAAGAGAAATTATTTTCATAAAGTCTCTATCTCTAAGTTCTCTTGCAACAGGTCCAAAAATACGTGTACCTTTTGGTTGTTTTTGATTGTCTATAACAACTGCTGCATTTTCATCGAATCTGATATGAGTTCCGTCTGGTCTTCTTAAACCCTTAGCACTTCTTACGATAACTGCTTTAACTACATCACCCTTTTTAACAGCGCCACCAGGAGTAGCAGTTTTAACACTTGCAACAATAACGTCGCCAATGTTTCCGAATCTTCTAAACGAACCGCCTAATACTCTAATACACATAATTTCTTTTGCACCAGAGTTATCAGCAACTTTTAATCTTGTTTGTGGTTGAATCATTTTTGCTTCCTCCTATATTATTTTGCTTTTTCGATAATTTCAGAAACTCTCCAATTTTTAGTCTTGGATAATTTTCTTGTTTCAACAATTCTTACTTTATCACCCATACCGCATTGATTATTTTCATCGTGTGCTTTAAATTTTACGGTTTTAGTGATAGTTTTTTTGTAAAGAGGATGTTTTCTCTTATCGGATACTTCTACAACAACGGTTTTGTCCATCTTATCAGAAACCACTAAACCGACTCTTTCTTTTCTTAAATTTCTTTCCATATAAGTATTCTCCTCTATTAAGCCTTCTTAATTTCATTTTCACGAATAATAGTCTTTACTCTTGCGATATCCTTTTTAACGCTATTTAAAACGTTAGGATTTTCAAGTTGACCAGTTGCGTGACGGAAACGAAGGTTAAATAATTCTTCTTTTAACGAATCAAGTTTTGCAACTAATTCATCGTTAGTCATTTCTCTAATTTCTTTTGCTTTCATTAACCTTCACCGCCTTCTTCAACAATTTCTTTCTTCATGAATTTAGTTTTGATTGGAAGTTTATTGCCTGCAAGACGCATTGCTTCTCTCGCAATTGGTTCGTCAACGCCTGCCATTTCAAACAAAACTCTACCTGGTTTAACAACCGCTACCCAATATTCAACTGAACCTTTACCTGAACCCATTCTTGTTTCAGCAGGTTTTTGAGTGATTGGTTTGTGTGGGAATATGTCAATCCATACTTTACCACCACGTTTAATAAATCTTGTCATCGCAACACGGGCTGCTTCAATTTGATTTGAAGTAATCCAAGCAGGTTCCATTGCAACGAGACCGTAAGTACCATAAGCAATAGTATTACCTTTGTTAGCCTTACCCGTCATTCTACCACGATGAACTTTTCTTCTTTTAACTCTTTTAGGCATCAACATAATTAAGCTTCGCCTCCTTCATTGACCTTTTTAGCGCCACCTAACACTTCGCCTTTATAAATCCATACTTTAACTCCGATTATACCGAAAGTCGTATGTGCTTCAGCGAAACCATAATCAATATCTGCACGAAGTGTTTGAAGTGGAATTGAGCCTTCGTGATATTGTTCTGAACGAGCGATATCAGCACCGTCAAGTCTTCCACTAACCATAATTTTGATACCCTTGATACCAAGTCTTGTTGCTCTTGAAATTGCTTGTTTCATACTTCTTCTGAAAGATGCTCTCTTTTCAAGTTGACTAGCAACGCTTTCTGCAACGAGTTGTGCATCGCAATCTGGTTTTTTAACTTCTACTATATTGATAGCAATTTGCTTACCTTTTGCAATTTTAGTAAGACTATTTTTCATAACTTCTATTTCTACGCCTGCTTTACCGATAAGCACACCAGGTCTTGCAGTAAATACCGTAATTGCAACCTTGTTTGCTGCTCTTTCAATTCTAATTGAAGAAATAGCGGCTTGGAAATATTGATTTTTAATAAATTTTCTTAATTCATAGTCTTCCTTAATATTAACTGAAAACGCTTTTTTATCTGCAAACCATTGAGCGTCCCAGTCTTTAATAATTCCAACTCTTAAACCATGTGGATTTACTTTTTGTCCCATAATTATCTCCTTATTTAGCAATCACGTCTAAAATGACGGTGATATGACTGGTGCGTTTCAAAATTCTAAAACCTCTACCATGAGCCATTGGTCTCATTCTTTTAAGTGTAGGTCCTTGGTCAGCGAAACACTCCGCTATTTTAAGGCCGTCTCTATTCATACCTAAGTTATGCTCTGCATTAGCAACTGCAGATAAAACGACCTTTTTGATTGGTAATGCGCCTGCTTTTGAAGTATTTTCCAAAATTGCAATAGCGTCATTTACACTTTTACCTCTAATATTATCAAGTACAACTCTTACTTTGTATGGAGAAATTCTGATATATCTAGCAATTGCTTTTGCTCTTTTATCTTTATTTTCTTCAATACGTTGAGTTTTAAGTTTCATATTTTTAGCCATTTCTTTCTCTCCTATTTTGCATTTGCAGTTTTAGAGCCAGAATGCCCTTTAAACGTTCTAGTTGGAGCGAATTCACCAAGTTTGCAACCAACCATATCTTCCGTAACGTATACAGGAACGTGTTTTCTTCCATCGTGAACTGCAATCGTATGTCCTACCATTTGTGGGAAGATTGTAGATGCTCTTGACCATGTTTTAAGAACGGTTTTCTTGTTTTCTGCGTTAAGCGCTTCAACTCTTTTTAATAATCTTGCTTGGACGTAAGGTCCTTTTTTAACACTTCTACTCATATATCGCTCTCTCCATTAGTTTACTCTTTTTAAGATGAACTTATCAGTTCTACTCTTCTTCTTCCTTGTTTTATAACCAAGTGCTGGTTTACCCCAAGGAGTAACAGGACCTGACCTACCGATTGGTGCTCTACCTTCACCACCACCGTGAGGGTGGTCGCAAGGGTTCATTACAGAACCTCTAACCGTAGGGCGAATACCCATGTGTCTAACTTTACCTGCTTTACCAATTCTGATAATTTCGTGGTCAAGGTTTCCAACTTGTCCAACAGTGGCTTTACATTTAACTAAGATTAATCTCATTTCGCCACTTGGCATTTTAATTTGAGCGTATTTGCCCTCTTTTGCCATAAGTTGTGCAGACATACCAGCCGCTCTAACGAGTTGACCGCCTTTGCCTGGTTGAAGTTCAATGTTGTGAATCATAGTACCAACAGGGATATCTTCAATAGGAAGAGCGTTTCCTGGTTTAATATCAGCCTTTGAACCACTTAAAATTTTATCCCCAACGTTTAAACCTAATGGAGCAAGAATATATTTCTTTTCTCCGTCAGCATAAACTAAAAGTGCAATATTTGCAGTTCTGTTTGGGTCGTATTCAATAGTTTTAACGGTTGCAACAATATCGTCTTTATTTCTTTTGAAGTCAATAATACGATATTTCCTTTTATTTCCACCACCATGATGACGAACAGTTATTTTACCTTGAGCATTACGACCTGCCTTATGTCTTTGGTCTTCAAGTAAAGACCTTTCAGGAGTAGTACAAGTAATTTCTTCAAAAGTACTTACTGTCATAAAACGGCGAGCAGCAGAAGTAGGTTTATATCTCTTAATACCCATTTAAATTTCCTCCTAATTAAGACAATGAGTCAAAGAACTCAATAGTCTTGCTGTCTGCCTTTAATTGAACGATGGCTTTTTTGTATGAAGGAGTATAACCTTGGTTTTTACCCATTCTTTTTAATTTGCCACGGCAATTAAGGGTGTTAACTGAATCAACTTGAACACCGAAAAGTTTTTCAACTGCAAGTTTAATTTCAGTTTTGTTCGTGTCCTTAGACACTATAAAAACATATTTTTTAGTAGCAATATCAGCATAACTTTTTTCAGTTAAAAGTGGTCTGATAATAATATCTCTTTCTCTCATTATTCTCCGTAAGCCTCCTCTAATTTAGTAATAGCGCTTTGTGCGAGAACAACTACTGCGTTTTTAACAACATCATAAGTGTTAAGTTGTTCTACTGGAATAGTTTCCAAAGTAGGAATATTTGATGCTGCTCTAATTACTTGACAGTTATCATCACCCATAACCATTAAAACGGTTTTAGTGAATTTAAATGCGTCAAGGAACGCTACCATTTCTTTCGTCTTTCCGTTTGCTACTGCGATGTTATCAATAACGTAGAATTCGTTATCAGTAAGTTTTTTAGAAAGAGCAGAGAAAAGTGCAATTCTTTTAGCCCTAATATTCATTTTCTTTGAGAAATCTCTTGACTTAGGTGCAAAAACAACTCCACCTTTAATGAATTGTGGTGCTCTGGTTGAACCTTGACGAGCACTACCCGTACCCTTTTGTCTATAAGGTTTTTTACCACCGCCCCTTACTTCAGACCTAGTGAGAGTGCTTTTCGTACCTTGACGTTCATTAGCAAGTCTTGTTACAACTGCTTGATGAATTAAAGGTTCGTTGTAATCAATAGCGAAAATGTCGCTAAGTTCCATAGTGCCGGTCTCTTGACCTAACATATTATATACTTTTACGCTTGGCATATCTATACTCCTTATGCTTTAACACTGTTGGCAATAGTAATAATACCGCCCTTTGGTCCTGGGATAGCACCTTTAATTAAGAGTGCGTTTCTCTTCGTGTCGACTTTCACGATTTCAAGATTTTGTACGGTAACTCTTTCATTACCATATTGACCTGGCATATGTTTGTTTTTGAAAACTCTTGATGGAGAACTGTTTGCTCCCATTGAGCCTACTTCCCTGTGAACAGGGCCTACGCCGTGAGTCATTCTAAGTTTATGTTGATTCCATCTTTTAATAACGCCTGAGAAGCCGTGGCCTTTCGTTTGACCTACAACGTCTACTTTGTCGCCTTCTTTAAAAGTTTCAACTGTGATTGCTTGACCTACTGAGTAAGAAGCAACGTTGTCAAGTTTGAATTCTTTAAGAACTCTTTGACATGGTACTGATGCTTTTTTGAATAAACCTGCTTCTGGTTTATTTAAAGCACCTTCTTTAACTTCGTCAAATCCAAGTTTTACTGATTCGTAACCATCTTTTTCAATAGTTTTAAGTTGAACAACGTAACAAGGACCTGCTTCAACAACGGTAACGGGAATTACTTTTCCATCAGCGGAAAAGAGTTGCGTCATACCTAATTTTTTTCCAATGATTGCTTTATTCATTGATAAAGTTCACCTCCGATTTATTTTACAATTTTAATTTTATTAAAGTTTAATTTTTACGTCTACGCCTGCAGGCAAGTGAATACTATCAAGTATTTTTGCATTTGTAGAATAAATGTCAATAAGTCTCTTATGAGTTCTTATTTCAAATTGTTCCCTACTGTCCTTATACTTGTGTGGAGACCTTAAAATAGTTACGATTTCCTTTTCAGTTGGAAGTGGGATTGGTCCACTTATTTTTGCGCCTGCTTTTTTCATCGTTTCAACGATTCTTTCAGTCGCTTGGTCAACCATTTTATGGTCGTAAGCAGCCAATTTAATTCTAATTTTTTGTCCAGCCATTTGTTTTCTTCTCCTTTTTTATACTAACTTTTAATGTAGTCAACATTGCCGTGTGTATCACGTCCTTAAAATAAAAAAACATTCGCCACTGTGTTATTTTGCTGCGAATGATTCCTAAATAAAGACATGGTTAGTCGCAAGAGTTAAACTCTCACAATTGTCAATGAAAATTATCTACTTTAATTTTTTAGCGGTTTCCGGAGTCGCTAAAAACAAAGTTTAAGTAACTTTTCATATCTACCCTATATTAACACAGCCTTATTATTTTAATAAATTAATTGAATTATGTCAACTGTTTTTAACCCTTTTTACAAAAATTTTTTTAGGTTTTTTTAGGATTGGATATGTTGTGTTTTAGTCAAATTTTTTTAGTATATTTAGTATATATATTATATATGGAAAAGCAATTTTTAAAAAATTAGTTTTATAATATTTTTATTGTTGCCAAAAAATAAAAATTGTGATAGAATATTTTTAAAGGAGAATATTAAAATGTCTAACGAAGGTAATCCGCGAAGTTGCAATTTTGTAATTTCAAAAAACTTTAAAAAATTATCATACTCTATGCATTACTATTTAACGGGCATTTTAAATTTGTCTCGTTAAATTTTGGCAGTTATTTTTTTGCCTAATGCGTAGCATTGGGCAATTTTTTTGCACTAAAATTTAGGAGGCAATTATGGAAGAAGAAAAAATCAACCTTGAAAAAGAAATTCAAGTTCCAGAGAAAATTGATTTTTCAGAAGAATTATTATCTATAATTAAAAATTCAAAAAATCAAAAATCATTAAAAGAACAACTTTCTCTTTATCACGATAACGATATCGCAGAAGTTATTCCGTTGTTAAACGATAAAGAAAGGCACTTACTCTATAAAGCACTCGGAAACGAGGGCGTTTCAGAAGTTTTTGCTTATCTTGATAACGTTGACGAATATTTGGCTGAACTTGACAATGAAAAAGTAGCAGACATTATTGAAAATATGGACGCCGATGACGCCATTGACGTTTTAGAAGAACTTCCAGAAGAAAGACAAAGTCAAATCTTACCACTTATTGAGCCTGACGCTCAAAAAGACATAGCGCTTATTGATTCGTATAAGGACGATGAAATTGGTAGCCGTATGACTACTAACTTTATCTCAATTAAAAATACTTATACCGTAAAAGAAGCGATGCGTGCTTTAATTAATCAATCGGCAGATAACGATAACATCACTACTATTTACGTAGTTGACGAAAACGATTCTTTCTACGGAGCAATTTCTCTTCGTGATTTAATTATAGCAAGACAAACTACTCCACTTGAAAATATAATCATTACTAAATACCCTTATCTATACGCTCACGAAACAACTGCCGAGTGTATTGAAGACTTAAAAGACTATTCCGAAGATTCTATTCCCGTTTTAGATAACGATAAAAAAATATTGGGTGTTATCACTTCGTTAGACTTGGTTGAAGCCGTTGACGAAGAAATGAGTGATGATTACGCTAAACTCGCAGGTTTAACTTCCGATGAAGATTTAGACGAGCCACTTTTCAAAAGCGTTAAAAAAAGAATACCTTGGCTTTTCATCTTGCTATTTTTAGGAATAGTAGTTGCTGGCGTTATACAAGGTTTCCAACAATTTATACCTACTTCACTTATAATACTTTATACCTTCCAAAGTTTAATTTTGGGTATGAGCGGAAATAGTGGAACTCAAAGTTTGGCTGTTACGATTAGACTTTTATCAAACGACGAACTGACCGCCAAAGATAAATTTAAGTTTATATTCAAAGAATTAAAAGTTGGTATTTTAAACGGATTAATTATAGGAAGTATTTCCTTCATATGCGTTGGACTTTATTTAAGTTTCTTTGAAACGGGCTTTTTACAAAGCGTAAACGTTTCGGGTTTTGCTATTTCATTAAGTATTGGCGTTTCATTATTCGCTTCAATGTTAATTGCAAGTTTAACGGGAACTTTAATTCCAATCTTCTTTAAGAGAATTGGCGTAGACCCCGCCGTTGCATCTGGTCCACTTATCACGACTATTAACGATTTCGTTTCAGTTTTCGTTTATTATGGAATTTCTATTTTACTACTCGTTAATCTTTTAGGTATAGTTTAATAAAATAAAAACACTGCTAAGCAATTCTTAGCAGTGTATTTTTTTAACTTTATTTGTTTTTGATTTTCGTTACGTTTATTGGAGTAGAAGGAATTAAAACCATATCTAAATCGTTAAAATTTTCATCAGAAATTTTTTGCCAATTTGAGTACCATACGTTTTCGTTTCCGTTCTCGTCAAACTCGCTTTCATTTTCGCAATCCCATAAATCGTTTGGAGTTTTGTAATATTTGCTATCCTTTGAATTTGCGTAGCACTCAAAAGTACCTTTGTATTTATTAGCGTTATTTTCATCTTTTAAAAGCAAGCCCGTTTCTTCACTTCTATCGCCAACGTATCTTAAACGAGCGTAATTATCGCTATCTTCACAAACTTCATCAGCCATATCGTTAAGTGCTTCTAACGAGTCGTCGTCAATTTTACCAAAAACGGTATAATATTTATTAGATAAGGTAGTAGATGAATTTAAAATTATAGCAAAAGTTGCTTTTGCAGTATTATATTTACTTTCGCCTACGTTATTATCTGGGTCTCTAAGCATAACAAGTGAACCCGCTTGAACTTTTAATTTAGGCTCCCAGCCGTTTTGCTTAAATTCGCCCCTTACGGTGTTCCCGCTATACATTAAGTCTTCATACACGTCTCCGTTTAATTTATACGAGCCTAAAATTAAATAGTCGCCCTTATTATGAAAAACTGCTTGCGAGTTATCGTAATAACCGTCACTAAATAACTTTGTTAAATGACTAGTAGTTTTTGGTGCGAAAGTTTCATAAAGAGTTAGCGTTGCGTTTATATCAACTTTTTCATTTTCACTATTTAAGTAATTAATGCTTAAAGACGCTTCTTTAATTACGCTACCATCTTTCGTTTTATCACAACCTACTATATTAAATGCAAACGTAAATGCGAGTGCAATTATTATAAGTTTTAAAAAATTCTTTTTCATTTTTGCTCCTTATCTATTAAAGTTGACTTATTTATTTAAATCAGCAAGTAAAGCGTTAACGTCAATTCCGTGAACTTCGGCTGCTTCACTTATAGTTTCGCCGTGAGCGATAGCACAACCCAAGCAGTGCATACCGTAACTAAGCAAAATTTCAGGTGCTTTTTCATTTATTTCAATTACGTCCATAATAAGCGTGTTGCCATCAATAATTTTCTTTTCCATAATAATCCTCCGTTTATGTAATCGTGTAAATTTTAAATATGCTTTATTTTTTAATTTTATTAAGTAAAACTTAATAACGTTTTTCTAAAACACTTATAGTTAGTATAACACAATCTTTAAATATTTACAACAATTTTTATAAATTTAAAGGTTGAATTCCCTTGTATTTTGCTAAAATTTATCAAAAAAAATAAAAAAAGAACTTGAAATTTCAAGTTCTTTTTTAAACTTTGGTTATTTAAATTATTCAGCAACAGCAGTAGCGCCAGCTTCTTTGAGTTTTTCAATCATCTTATCAGCTTCGTCTTTAGCAACTGCTTCTTTAAGAGTTCCCATCTTTTCAACCATATTTTTAGCTTCAACAAGACCAAGACCAGTAAGTTCTCTAACAACTTTGATAACGGCAATTTTGTTTCCGCCAACTTCTTTTAATACTACGTTGAATTCAGTTTTTTCTTCTGCAGCAGGAGCGTCTGCTTGTGCTACGGCACCAGCAACTGCAACAGGAGCAGCAGCGCTAACACCAAATTCTTCTTCAATAGCTTTTACTAAACTGTTAAGTTCAAGTACAGTCATACCTTTAATTTCTTCAATAATTTTTGCAATATCTGCCATGATTTTTTTCCTCTCTTTAATTTTTAATTTTTTAATTTCTTATTCGCCCATTTTTTCGGCTACTCTATTAAGAGCAACTGCTAAGCCACGAATAATGTTTGAAAGTGTTCCAGCCACTTGAGCATATAACGCTTCCCTTGATGGAATAGTTGCAAGAGCGTTAACTCCATTTTTATCAACGTATTCGCCGTTTACGTAAGCACTTTTTGCAAAGAGCTTATCTTCAAATTTCTTAGCGTTTTCTACAACGATTTTTGAAGCAGAAACTTCGTCTTTACCAAATGCTACGGCAGTAGTACCGTTAAGGTCTTGGTCAAACGCATTTACGCCTAAATCGTTAAACGCCTTTCTTACTAAGGTGTTTTTAAGCACTTTGTATTCAACGTTTGCCTTTCTGAACTCATTTCTAAAAAGAGTATCTTCAGCAACGGTAAGACCTTTATAATCAACTAAAACAACTGACTTGCTTTCTTGAATTTTAGCCTTAATGTCTTCAACAATTTGCTTTTTACTTTCTAAGTTTGCTGACAATTTTATTACCTCCGTTTATATTTTTGCCGAAAAATAATCGCCCTTTGCCAAAGCATAGCAAAGGGCGAACTTTTATTGTTCACTTTTACAAATACCTCGGCGGGTGTGATATAATCACTTAAAAACCAACTTTCTTCGGCTATTTAGTTTTACGTGGTTATTATACTCCACCACAAAAGTTTTGTCAAATGATTTTATTAGTTTTTGTAAGAAACTTTTACACCAGGTCCCATTGTGCTAGCCAAAGAAATACTCTTAATGTATTGACCTTTTGCTGCGGCTGGTTTTGCTTTTACAATTGCATCTAAAAGTGCATTGTAGTTTTCAATAAGTTTTTCTTTACCAAAACTCTTTTTACCAATTGAGCAGTGAATAACAGCAGTTTTATCAAGTCTGTATTCAACTTTACCTGCTTTAACGTCTTTGATAGCTTTTTCTACGTCCATAGTAACCGTACCAGATTTTGGGTTAGGCATAAGTCCTTTTGGACCTAAAACTTTACCAATTCTACCAACAACACCCATCATATCAGGAGTAGTGATAACTACGTCAAAATCAAACCAGTTATCTTTTTGGATTTTTGCAACCATATCTTCTGCACCAACGTAATCAGCGCCTGCTTGTTGAGCGATATCTGCTTTATCACCCTTTGCAATAACTAAAACCCTTGCAGTTTTACCCGTTCCGTTAGGAAGAACGATAACGCCCCTAACTTGTTGGTCTGCTTGTTTTGGGTCAACGCCAAGTTTTGTATGAAACTCAATAGTTTCGTCAAATTTTGCTTTTGCAGTAGAAAGAACGATGTCAAAAGCTTCGTCTAATTCGTACTGATTAGTCTTGTTAAAAGACTTTACACTATCAGTATATTTTTTACCGTATTTCATTATATTAGAATCCTCCTTGTGGTACTTGCGAGAACTTAATCTCTCCCACTCACCTTTTTTTATTCTTCAACAGTTACGCCCATACTACGAGCAGTTCCTGCCACCATACTCATAGCCGCTTCTAATGATGCAGCGTTAGTGTCAACCATCTTAATCTTTGCGATTTCTTCAACTTGTGCTTTCGTAAGTTTTGCAACTTTCGTTTTGTTAGGACAAGCACTTGCTTTTTCTAAACCACACGCTTTTTTGATAAGTTCTGGTGCTGGTGGTGTTTTAAGAATAAATGTGAATGAACGGTCCTGATAAATCGTAATAACTACAGGAATAACGTATCCCATTTTGTCTTGAGTTTTAGCGTTAAACTCTTTTGTAAATCCGGGAAGATTGATACCGTAAGGTCCTAACGTTGAACCTACTGGTGGGCCCGGAGTTGCTTTGCCGGCTTGCAATTGTAATTTTACAACTGCCGTTACTTTCTTAGCCATAAAATTTCCTCCATATGTGGTACTTGCAAGATGTCATAAAAAAATTTAACATCTCTCCCACTTAATATATAAAAAGTTTTAACTTTTATATTTCTTCAATATAATTATTTAAGTGTTTTAAGTTGAATAAAATCAACGTCAACTTCCGTTTCGGTGTTAAACATAGCAACTTTAACTTTTGCTTTTTGAGCAGTTAAGTTAAGATCTAAAATAGTTCCTTCAAAGCCGTCAAGCGGGCCTGACATAATTTGAACTCTATCACCGATAACAAAATCAACAACGTCAACGTAAGTTTCAAGTCTCATACGTTTTACTTCATCGTCAGATAAAGGCAACGCTTTTCCTTGTGGACCAACGAAACCCGTTACGCCACGAGTATTCGTAATCAAAAACCATAAATTGTTAGAGTAAACGAGTTTTATAAAAACGTAACAAGGAAGAATTTTTCTTAAAACAACTTTTTTCTTGCCGTTTTTTTCTTCAATCGTTTGCTCCATTGGTATTTGAATATCTAATATTTGCTTTTGAAGATTGCTGTTTTCAACCATCTTCTCAAGCGTATCTTTTACCATCGCTTCATAACCCGAATACGTGTGAATTACGTACCATTTTGCAGTTTCAGACATTTTACACTCCTTAACCGCCAATTTGTGTTAAAAGAGATAGTAATTGACCAAGACCAAAATCAAATAAAGTTATTACGATTGTGAATAAAAGCACAACGCCTAAAACAACGCTAGTTTGTTTTACAACTTTACCAAAACTTGGCCAAGATACTTTTTTGATTTCAGAAAAAACTTCTTTCAATTTTTTACCTATTCTCTTAAAAATATTAGGCTTTTTATTTTTTGCAGGAGCTTTTTTAACTTCTGCTTTTTTTGCTACATTATCTTTCATTATACACCTCTTAGCGAATTACCGCTGAAATACAAAAAAATTATTTTGTTTCTTTGTGGGCAGTATGTTTCTTGCAGAATGGACAGTATTTGTTAAGTTCAATTCTGTCAGGAGTGTTTTTTTTGTTTTTATAAACGTCGTAATTTCTTTGTTTGCATTCTGTACACGCAAGTGTAATTCTTACCGTATTTCCTTTTGCCATTTTTTAAATCCATCCTAAAAAATTAACACCCCTTGTTTTATGGAGTGCTTAACTATTTTAACCTAAATTTGCCGTTCTG
>JAZRLL010000042.1:0-17110 GCA_045646745.1 Christensenellaceae bacterium | reverse complement strand
AAAATTAATAATCCTTATTATATAATAATTCTACCAAAAGTAAGTGAAAATTATAATTTTTATGATTTTGAAAGGGATTTAAATTTTTTATTTAAAAAAGGAAATTTAGTAAGTGATTAAAAATTTATTGTTAAAATTTCTTAATTTTTATAGGAAATTTTTAACTTATTTTCTAAGGTCAAGTTGTATATTCACGCCGACATGTTCTGCGTACGCGATAGAAGCAATAAAAAAAAGAAATTTGTTTATTGCTTTCTTTCTTATTGTTTGGAGAATTTTAAGGTGTAATCCAATTAATAAGGGCGGTTTTGACCCCGTTCCAGACAGTCCAAAAAAACTAAAATGGGTTTATTAATCCATTAAAAAGGTGGAAATGAGTACTTTAAATTTATTAGACGTTGGAAAAAACGTAGTAACTTTATATAGTCAAAATTTAAGCAACGTTCCTTTAACGGGAATTACGAAATTGGTTGCTAATATTATAGAGTTTTTCTCTTTCGGTGGAATAATTGCTATCGGAATTATAATGTTTTCTTTGTTATTAAAGATAATTCCACTTCCGCTTGATATTTTTTCAAGAGTTTCAACCAAGAAAAACGCATTAAAAATGGAAAAAATGCGTCCAGAACTTGAAAAACTTCAAAAACAATATGCAAACAATAAAGAGTTATATAACCAAAAATTAATTGCTTTATATAAAAAGGAAGGATATTCTCAATTTGCTGCGTGCTTACCTTCTATTTTTACGCTTGTTTTCTTTATTATAGTTATTACTGCATTTAACCAATATTCAACTTATGCAAAGGTTAAAGTGTTTAACGAAATGGCTATTGCTTACGACGAGTGCATTAAAGAAGAATTAACTCAAAAGAAAATTGAAGGAACGGATAAATACGTTATAGAAATTGACGAAAACGGCAATTATATTTTTGAAGGTGAAATTACGCCTAACGATAAAGAAAGTGATTACTATAAATTAGTAGTTAAACCTGCACAAGATAGAGCGGCAGAAAAATATTTTGAAGAAGCCGAAAAACATAAATTTTTATGGGTAAAAAATATCTGGATAGGAGATTTACCTTGGAATAAAGCCTTTATTGAAAGGGGTTCTTATACTCAAATTTTCACCTATCAAGAAGGTTGTTCAACAACAACTATTAAAAATAATGATATAAAAAGAGTTGAAGTATACGACGTTTTAATGGGTTCTGATAAATTAGACGAAGTTAAAAATCAATCTAACGGTTATTTAATTTTAGTTTTATTATCCGTTGGTTCAATGCTTTTATCTCAATTCGTTATGACGAAATCACAAAAAGCACAAATGGAATTACAATCGGTAGACGGCGCTAACGGTCAAGCGGCTCAAACGTCTAAAATGATGATGTGGATTATGCCAATTATGTTTGGTATTTTCTCATTTATGTACACGGCATCTTTCTCTATTTATCTTATTATTAGTACAGTATTTAGTATGGTTTCAACTATACTTATTAATAAAGTCGTTGAAGTTAAATTTAAAAAGAAAATGGAAAAAATAGAAGAAGAAAAATATAATAAGAGATATGGACATCTCAAAAACAATAAAGGAAAATAATATGGAATTTTATGGTAAAACGGTTGATTTAGCCATTGAAAACGGATTAAAAGAATTAGGAATTGATAAAAACGACGCCATTATAACCATTATTGAAGAAGGCTCAAAAGGAGTTTTAGGTATTGGCGGGAAAAAAGCCGTTGTAAATATTGAAAATAAAAAAGACAACTCTAAAAGAGCAATAAATTTTATTGACGGTCTTTTTGAAAAATTAAATATTCCTGCAACTTCTGAATTAAACGAAAGCGAAGAAAAAACGTTTATTAATATAATAACTACCGCTTCTTCGTCCGTAATCGGATATCGTGGCGAAATTCTAGACGCCGTTCAAACTTTGGCAAGCGCAATTATTAACACGGGTAATAACGACTATAAAAGAGTTGTCGTTGATTGCGAAAATTATAGAAGTAAAAGAGAAGAAACTTTAACTAATCTTGCAAAAAGACTTGCAGAAAAGGCAATTAAAAACGGAAGAAAGGTGTCGCTTGAACCAATGAATCCTTTTGAAAGAAGAATTATTCACTCTGCAATTTCTAATATTGAAGGAATTAAAACGGAATCACAAGGCAACGAGCCTAATAGATACGTCGTTATTATTCCTGAAAATTTAAAACCTTTTGAAAGAAAAAACGGAAGGAATAATAAGTTTGAAAAGAAGCAAACGGGTTTTCAAAGCGAAATGATTAAAATAAACAAAAAAACAAGCGGTTTTGGTACGTTTTTAGGAAACAGTTTAAAAGATAATTAAAATTAAATAAAAATATAAAAATAAGGCTCTGGTGCGGTTTTCTAATGAAAATCCAACACAGAGCCTATATTTTTTAATTAAAATCCGTTAAATATTTTATTAAAGAATTTGAAATTTTTAGTGCTAACGAATAAACCAAATTTAACCTTGTATTGTTAGATAAATTTTGTAATGCGTTTTCCTTTTGTGAAACGATTCCTATAATTGAAACGTCTCCCACTACCGAAAAATTTTTATTAACGCCTAAACCGGGCATTATTCCGCCTTGATTAACCTTTATTAACCCAACGTCCTCCTTTTTTCCGACAGCGGCGTCAATTACTAAAATTTTAGAATTAGGGTGTAAAAGTTTAACGTTTTTTGTAATAAGGTCAACTTCTTTTGCGGTAATCGGATTTTTTAGCGTTCCGTAAACGTAGGCGTTAGTAGTTTTAGTTTTTATAATCTCGCCAATTAAAGGCCCTAAACTATCACCCAAGGCTAAATCTGAACCGATACAAATAATAACGGGAATTTCGCCTTTTAAAAGTGTTTGAATTGAAGATTTAATGCCGTAATCAACGTTTTTATGTTCAACGTTAAATATAAATTGATTCATATTTTCATTTTTGACGGCTATAAATATTTTTATTCAAAATTTAAATAAAATTTCAGTTTATATTGACTATTAAATATGTATTTGTTATAATTAATTTACGATATAAGCAATAAGTATAATAATTTTTAAAAAGTAAAAAATTAATTTATAACAAAGGAGGTAAAATGGTTAACTTGTTAGCAATACCAACGTTTTTTTCCTTGGGGATAATGAACGTTGCGTTGGTTGATATAATAGCGCTAGTATGTGGAATTATTGCGCTAATAGTTGGATATTGCAGAGGATTTATGCAACAAGTGTTGTCGCTTTTAGGTAAAATAGCTGCATTATTAATTGCTTTTTTCTTTTGTTCTACCTTTGCCACGATGGTTTGCGACTTAATACCAGCAATTCCACAAGCAGTTGAAGGCTGGGTTGAAGGAGTTTTTGGAGAAGGTCTTAACGCCACGTTTGAAAACAAAGAACAAATAATGATGGTTTTAAAACAATCGTCAGTACCGGTATTTTTACACGAAGTATTAGCAAACGCAGTAGTTAACTCAAATTTTGAATTTAATTTAATACCAATAATTTCTAAATTTATATTAAACATTATATCATTTGTGCTTTTATATTTCTTATCATTACTCGTATTTGTGTTATTAAAGAAAATATTTAAACAAATAACCGACCTTCGAGTCGTTAAATACTTTGATAAGTTTTTAGGAGTTATATTAAGTTTAATTAAATTATTGTTAATTTTTGTGATTTTAGCGATAGTTTTATCACTTTTCTTACCAATTAACGATTATTTAAAACCAGATGGAGCGTTCTGCGTGTTTAACTCAATATTAGAATACGTTATGCAAATGCAGTTTATTGAAAAATTAATTTTAATGATTGCATAATAAATAAAAAAAGTAAAAGTATGCTTATTTTTAGTAGGCATACTTTTTTTGCGCCCCAAATTAAACAATAACAGAAAAACGGGTTTAAAAATGTAAATAAATGGTAAAAACACAGCAAAAAACACCAAAAAATGTTTCACGTGAAACGTGAATTTTTTACAAAAAAATCAAAGCAAAAAATCCATTGGGGTAATAACGAAAAATAAAAACCAAAAAAACTTAAAATTCAAAATCCCTTATAAAATAAGGAATTTTAAAGATTGTAAATTGAAAATGTTTCATATGAAACAATTTTTAAAGTTTAAGGTTTTGTAATTATAAAGTTAATAAAAACAAACCGATATTTTAAGGTTTTTTGTTAAAATTGCAGGTTTATAATAGACAAAATGTAAATGTTTTAAAATTAATTAATTTCCATCGTTTAATCGTTTGCGTAAAATTATCATTACTAACTTTAAAAGAGAGTTTGGGTTAGAAAATGTTAAAATTAAGTATAACGGTTAAATTGTGTAAGGTTTAAACCCTTTATATTATAATAAGATATAAACGTTCCGTTGTTGCGGGGCGTTTTTTGTTTGTTTTAAATGGTTTTACTTGTTTTAAATAGAATTCTTTAAAAATTTTAAAAATTATTGTCTAATTATAAATAAATTTAATTTTTGTTTATATAATATATTATATTTGGTAAAAATATATTAATAACTATTGTTTTTTATAAAATTATGTGTTAAAATATTTAATAAGTATTAACAACGCTTTAAAAAGACCGTTGTATTTAATTTTGTTTATCGTAAAAGCGTTTAAAATTTGATTTATACTAAATATTATGGAGGGTTTATGAAAAAATCAAATACTAAATTATTTGTTACTATTGGGTGCATATTAGTTGTTTTAGCGCTAATTATGTTTTACTTCGTTCCAAAGTGGATGGTAAAAGACGTTAGCACTACTTCTTTTTTAAATTATGCAGGTTTTGAGTTTAATGATGACGGTGAACTTAAAACTGATAATGAAGGAAATCTAGTTTTCAATAAAGATAAATCTCAAATTAAGAAAATCATAATTGACGGATACAATATTACGGGTTATACGAGTAAAGATAGTTCTATTGCGAGATTTAAAACTAGTTACGATAGGGGTGGCGAAAGCAAGTATTTCGGAAGTGAAATGGTTGATGAGCTTGCAAAACACGGAATTTCGGCTGATTTTCAAGACCCTAACGCTGGTTCGTTCTGGTCGTCCCTTGCGATGCCACTTTTCATAATTATAATAGGAGCGGTTTTAATGTTTATTATAACTAGGCAGGTAAACGGCTCTAATAAGTCTGCTATGGATTTCGGAAAAACCAAGGCAAGAGTTTCTCAAAACGTAAAAGTAAGGTTTTCTGACGTTGCGGGAGCGGAAGAAGAGAAACAAGAATTGCAAGAAGTCGTAGAATTTTTAAAAAGTCCAAAGAAGTTTTCTCAACTTGGCGCAAGAATTCCAAAGGGAGTATTGCTTGTAGGTCCTCCGGGAACGGGTAAAACTTTATTTGCAAAAGCTGTTGCGGGCGAAGCAAACGTTCCGTTCTTCTCAATATCTGGTTCAGATTTCGTTGAAATGTTCGTAGGTGTTGGTGCAAGTAGAGTAAGAGATTTGTTTGCTATGGCTAAAAAGAGTATGCCTTGTATCGTGTTTATTGATGAAATTGATGCCGTTGGTCGTCATCGTGGAGCAGGACTTGGCGGTGGAAACGACGAAAGGGAGCAAACTTTAAACCAACTTTTAGTTCAAATGGACGGCTTTGATGCTAACGAAGGCATAATTATAATGGCTGCAACAAATAGAGCCGACATTTTAGACCCAGCGTTGATGCGTCCTGGTAGATTTGATAGGCAAATTTACGTAAACATGCCAGACGTTAGGGGTAGGGAAAGTATTTTAAAAGTTCACGCAAGAAATAAACCGCTTGCACCAGACGTTAATTTTAAAGTGCTTGCTCGTATGACTGCGGGATTTAGTGGTGCCGACCTTGCAAACTTATTAAACGAAGCGGCAATTTTAGCGGCGAGAGAAGATAAGCCTGCAATAACTAACGTTAACTTATACGAAGCGATTAATAAAGTTTTGATAGGACCACAAAAAAGAAGCAGAGTGGTAACCGAGTCGGATAAAAGAATTACCGCTTATCACGAAGCGGGACACGCAATTTTAGCAAGAGTATTAAAGAATTGCGACCCAGTTCAAGAGGTTTCAATTATTCCAAGGGGTATGGCGGCAGGCTATACTATGACTAGACCTGAAAACGACAACAATCATATTGAAAAAAGCAAACTCTTAGACGATATCGTAATGACGTTAGGCGGTAGAGTTGCGGAAGAATTAATTATTAAAGACGTTTCCGCAGGAGCATCTAACGATATTAGCGTAGTAACTGAAAGAGCGAGAAAAATGGTAACCGAGTGGGGTATGTCAGACGTAATCGGACCTGTAAACTACGGTGGTGGAGACCAAGTATTTATAGGAAAAGATATGCAAACGAGAGCAACGTACTCGGAAGAACTTGCAAAAATCATTGATTTTGAAATTGAAAAAATTATTAAAGACGCATATCAAAAAGCAACTGACCTTCTTAAAAAGAACAAGTCTAAACTTGATAACATGGCAAGGCTTTTAGTTGAAAGAGAAACTATTTATCAAGACGAAGTTGATATGATTATGGAAGGTAAAACGTATTCTGAAATTATAAAAATAATGGAAGAAAAAGACGGCTTAACAAAGGAAAATCCTTTTATGAAAATTGAAAAAGCCATGCTTAACAAAGAAGAATTAGTTCAAGGCGAAAACGATGACAAGGCACAAAGCCTTGGCGAAGAAGCGAAAGAAGAAGGAAAGGATTAATATGGGCAAAGTTATAGCGTTTTCAAACCAAAAAGGTGGCGTTGGGAAAACTACTACTTGTGTAAACGTGTCGGCGTGCCTTGCTTCTATGGGTAAAAAGGTTTTACTTTTAGATTTAGACCCACAAGGCAACGCAACGACGGGACTTGGGATAAACAAAGGCGGAGTTAAAAATTCGCTTTACCACGTTTTGATTGACGAAGTTGAAATTAAAGACGCAACTCTTCCAACCGAAATTTTAAACCTAGACATACTTCCTTCAACCATTGATTTGGCGGGAGCAGAAGTTGAACTCGTATATTTAAAAAATAGAGAAAAAAGGCTTTGCGACGCTATTAAAAAGGCGTCAAAAGACTACGATTACATAACGATAGACTGTCCGCCATCGCTAGGGCTTTTAACCATTAACGCCTTAACGTGCGCAGATAGTGTTATTATTCCTATTCAATGTGAATACTACGCTTTGGAAGGTTTATCTCAACTGATGAACTCAATAAAACTAGTAAAAAAACACCTAAATTCTAAACTTACGATAGATGGCGTTGCTTTAACTATGTACGACGGCAGAGCAATCGTTTCAAGACAAATTGCCGAAGAAATAAGAAGGTTTTTTGGTAAAAAAGTGTTCGGCACCGTAATCCCAAGGAACATAAGGGTTTCAGAAGCGCCGAGCCACGGTGTTCCTGTAATGCTTCACGACCCAAAATGTGCAGGAGCAAAGGCGTACGTTGAACTCACCAAAGAATTTTTGAACAAAGGGGGAAATAAAGATGGCGAAAACGAATAGGGGATTAGGTAGGGGATTGTCAGTATTATTACAATCAACCGAAGAAGATTACAGCAAAACTCTTGGAATAACGAAGGAAGATATTTCTAACGGGGTTTTTGAATTAGATTTAAAAAAGGTTTATGCAAACCCTAATCAGCCAAGAAAAATATTTGACGAAGTTGCACTTAACGAACTTGCAAGTTCAATTAAGGCAAACGGCGTTATTATGCCTATCGTTGTTAATAAAGATAGTCAAGGCAAATATATGATTATTGCGGGCGAAAGAAGATTTAGGGCTTCTAAAATTGCCGGTAAAAGCAGTATCCCTGCAATAGTTAAAGAATACGACGAAAGACAGGTTAAAGAAATTTCGTTAATTGAAAACTTGCAAAGAGAAGACCTTAATCCTATTGAAGCGGCAACGGCTATGAAACAACTTATGGACGATTACGGCTTAACCCAAGAAGAACTTTCTAATAGGATTGGCAAAAATCGTTCAACGATAGCAAACACTTTAAGGCTTTTAAGTTTAGACGCCGAAGTTATTAAACTTGTTGAAACGGGTAAACTTTCTTCCGGCCACGCAAGAGCACTTATAACTCTTCCTGCTGAAATGCAAAAAAAGATTGCAAGCAACGCAATCAAAAACGGCATGTCGGTTAGAGACGTTGAGCAGGCAACAAAAGATTATTTTAATCCGCCAGAAGAGTTAAAAAGACTTAAAAAGGCTAAACGTTTAGAAGAAATGAGTAGCGAACTCAAAGATTTAATTAATCGCATGCAACAAGCGTTAGGCACCAAAGTTTCATTAATTGGAAACGATAAAAAAGGCAGAATTTATATTGATTACTATACTACCGACGACCTTGATAGAATTTTTGATATCGTAGAACTCGTTGAAGAAAACGAAGAAAAAACTTCAAAAAGAAGATAAAAAATGCTTAAATTTAAAAAAGTTGAAGACAAAGATATAAGGTTTTTACAAAAATTTACGCAAGATAGCCCTTACTTACTATGCGACTATTCTGCGGGTGTAATTTATATGTGGAAGCATTATTTAAAACACGAATATGCGATTTTAAACGATACGCTTATAATAAAAACGGGCGAAACTAATCCCCGTTTTTTTAAGCCTATCGGCAAAAACGTAGAAGATGCGTACAACGAAATTGAAAATTATTGTGTTCAAAAAGAAATACCTTTAACCTTCGTTTGTGTGGAAGACGACGACTTAAATTTTTTTAAAAATAGATACGAAGACAAGATTCTTATTAGTTTTAATAGAGATTATAGTGATTATCTTTATTTAGTAGACGAAATAAAGACTTTTCAGGGCAAAAAATTTAGCGGGCAAAGAAATCACATTAATGCTTTTAAAAGGGAAAACCCGAACTACAAATACAAAAAAATTACTAAAAGCGACTTGCCAAAACTAGTAAAATTTTTAAGCAAGTACAAAAAACAACACCAAAATATGAAAGGTGTTGAAAAAAGCGAGTTTTTAAATACCATTTCGTTAACGAAGAAATTCTTTGACTATAATTTCGTTGGCGGATATATTGAAGTAGATGGGGAAATCGTTTCAATGGCTATTGGTGAGTATTGTGGACAAGTTATGATTATCCACGTTGAAAAAGCTCTCGTAGAGTATAGGGGAGTATATCCAACCACCTTTAACGAGTTTGTAAAAAACAATTTAAAAGACGGCGTTATTTATATAAATAGAGAAGACGATGCGGGAGATTTAGGTTTAAGAACTTCTAAAACACAATATAAGCCTGTGTTTTTGAAAAACAAATATAAAATAACGATAGATAAAAAAATGGGAATTACAACTCACCCAACTTTAAAAGGTGAAAAGGTAATTTTAAATAAAATCACCAAAAAAGATAGCAAAAACTATTTTAAACTTTACACTCAGGTAAAAAACAATAAATATTGGGGATACGACTATAAAAAAGACGTAAAAAATATTGATGAAAACACTTTTTATCTATTGCAAAAGAAAGATTTTAAAAATAAAAGCAATCTGTGTTTAGCAATTAGAAAAAAAGGCAACACCGAGTTAATCGGCGAAGTGGTTTTATATAATTTTGACTATAAAAACAACGTTGAAGTTGGGATAAGACTTTTTAAAAAAGAACAAAAAAAAGGTTATGCAAAAGAAAGTTTAGCCTTAATTGAAAACTACGTAGAAAAAGTATTAAAACTTAATTTAGTTGCTAAATGTTTTAAGAAAAATCTAAGTTCAAAAATGCTTTTTTTAAGCAAAAATTTTAAAATTTATAAAGAAGACGATAAATATTTTTACTTTAAAAAAACAGAATAAAAAAAATAAAAAATTTTTTTAAAAAACCACCTGAAAACACTTTACAAATAAATTTTAAAGGGATATAATATGTCCTGTTGAATTGAAAAAGAAGATAAAATTTTTTCTTTTCAACACTTAAAATCGTTCATCATTTTCCCCCTTATCATATATTTTTCAGGTGGCTGTTTTCAAAGAATTGGAAACGGTCATTTGAATTTTTTGGGGGATTTTTAGTTTAATATTGAAGGTTTTCGGAAAACACTTCAAAATAAAAAAACCGAGGTATAAAAATGTTACAAAAAAATAGAGAAAGTGCAAGATTTTTTGCAAAAGCGGGCACAATAGGAGCGTTATATTTCGTTTTAACAATCGTGTTTTTGCCAATTTCATACGGGCCAATTCAAATAAGAATATCCGAGTGTTTGGCCGTTTTACCACTTTTTTACGGCGAAGCCGTGATAGGTTTAACTATCGGATGTTTAATCGCTAATATTTTAGGGAACGGGGTATTAGATATAGTTTTTGGAACTTTTGCAACCCTTGTTTCTTGTCTTTTAACCTATATCGTGGGCAAAAAAATAAAAGGCGTAATAAAACCCGTTTTGGGATTTATTCCACCAATTATCATAAACGCCGTTATCGTTCCTTTTACCTTTTTAACCGTATTTGAAATTAAAGAACTTTACTTTATTTCGGCTATTCAAATATTAATAGGTCAAACGATTTCCGTTATCGGTATAGGAAGCATCGTTTACTTTGCTATTAATAAAATAAAAAAAGGTCTAAAAAGACCTTAATCTGTGATTTTATCAAAAGGTTTATACATAAAGATAAAAAATATCATCCATAAACCTGCTAAACCCACGAGTGTATAAACGATGGCTGACCAAATAGTTGCAACGCCTAATAAAAGGGCAACTAAATTAAAATCTAAAATACCAATAAGTAGCCAGTTTAATGCACCAACAATTACTAAAACAAAAGCAATAATACTCGTTATTTTCATAATTTTCCTCCCTAAATATAGTTTAGGAAGTTGTTTAAAAATTATACCTATTATCTGTCTATATTTTCAAGCAGTAAACAGTCAAAGTCTATCTTATCAATAAAATCGTCTTGCTTGAACTTCACAAAATTAAATTCTTCATACGAATTTTTTGTGTAGGCGATAATAATAGGAGTGGAAATATCAAGTTTTTTGCATATTTCTGAAACGTAAAAATAAAAATCGTTTGAATCGTATTCGTTAACGTTAAAATAATTAATGCTTTTTATCGTTCTATGATTTTTTACTAATTTTGCACTTATTTTAATCATAACGTTATTGTATCACAAAAAACCAAAATCTACAAATGAATAGGAGTAATTATGGAAAAACAAATTTCTGAAAACGTTATTCAAAGATTACCTAAATATTATAGATACTTAAAAGAGTTAATTGAAAACGGAGTTGCTAGGGTTTCTTCTAAAAAAATATCGGAAGCCTTAAATCTTACCGCTTCACAAGTTAGGCAAGACCTTTCTTTATTCGGTGGTTTTGGACAACAAGGCTACGGCTACGACACCGAACATTTAAAAAGAAGCATGCAAGAAATTTTAGGGCTTAATAAAAAGCACTCTGCAATAATAGTTGGTGGCGGAAGAATAGGTCAAGCCCTTGCTTCATACGGCGGATTCGTTCAAGAAAACGTAACGATAAAAGCCATTTTTGATATTGACGTTTCACACGTTAATATTAAAGAGGGTGTTGAAGTTTTGCACGAAAGGGAATTGGAAAACTATTTAAAAAACAATAAAATAGACGTCGTAATAATATCCGTTCAAAAAGAAATTGCTAATAAAGTGGCAAAAAGAGTTATAAAATGCGGGATAAAAAGCATTTGGAATTTTGCACCGATTGATTTAAGGTTTGATGGCGACGTTGTGTGCGAAAATATTAATATGAGCGAAAGTTTAATGAGATTAATTTACAAAAGCAAAAGGTTTATAGGAGATGAAATTAAATAAAATTAAAATCGTTTTATTGCTTCTGATAATTTTATTAATATTTACTAGTGCGTGTAGTTTTGAAAAAAGCAAGCAAAACGTTAATGAACAAGAAAAAGTAGAAGAAAATACCGAAAGTAAAAACCCCGAAATTGAAACACCACCGATTACAGAAGGCGAAAACTCTTCAAATAACGAAAACAATCCGCCAAGCGATACTAAAAACGACTCGTTAAACGATAACGACAATGAAAGTAGTGGTGAAAACGGTGAAGAGAACGGCGAAGAAAGTGGCGGGGAAAACGACACGACTGAAAACGAAGATAATAATGAAAACGAAAACGCAAACGGCGACCAAAGTAATAATTCAGGCGACGAAAACGGTTCTTCCGTTAGCGAGCAAGCGTATTTGAATTTTAGAGAAAGCGTTAGCAGTAATTCTTCTTTTATAGTAACAAGGCAAGTGGGTGGGCAAGCAAATTATCTTCTTGAAGTTTATTACGACGGCGAAAAGTTTTACACCATAACTACCACCACCGCTAAAACGCATAAAGTATATACGAGCGATTACGTTTATACTAACAATTTATCAAAAAGGGTTGTGGCAACGAAAAGCATACAAAAACTCAAAGAAGAATTTGTGGGCGAAATTTTTGAAACGAATTGGCTGTTCGGCAAAGAAATCAACGGCGAAAATCAAAATTTTAATCAATGCAGTATGGTTATAAAAAGCGATAAAGAAATAGAGTTTTTATTTGAAAAAGTTGAAAATGGCAAAGTGGTGTATTTTGTTAGTTGCAACGTGGAACTCAAAGAAAATTTAAACTTATATGAAATCGTACCAAACGCTTTAAAAAGTGTTGTGTAAAAGACAAAAACTCGGCAAAAGCCGAGTTTTTCTTATTAAATATTGGTCTACTTGGCAGGAATTGAACCTACAACCTCGGGAGTCGGAGTCCCGTGTTCTATCCAGTTGAACTACAAGTAGATTTTGCAAAGAATTAATTCTTTGCAATTTTTTTACTTTTTATTTTATTAAAAATATAAATTATAACGCTAAACGTTAAAACGCCTAAACAAAAACCGCTAAAATCAATAAAAATATCGTAAACGCTAAACGTTCTGCCGTAAACAAAAATAGAAGTTTGTAAAATTTCAGAAATTAAAGCGGTTAAAAAACCTACGATTAAAGTTAAAACGTTTCCAAGTGTTTTTTGATGTTTTTTAAATAAGATTTCGCTTAATTTATTATACACTATCAACGCAAAAAATGAAAGCGCTAAAAAGATTAAAAAGTGCCCGAATAATTTTCTTATTACGTAATTAAAAGAATGCCTAACCGTTAAAGTTTTTCTAATAACTAAATTCTCATCAAATTTTGCCTTTGCGGTAATAGTTATAGTTCCATACTTTTTGCCGTAAACAACGCCGTTTTTAACGATTGCAATAGAAGAATCTGAAACCGACCAATCAAATTGGTCGTTAGAAACTATTTTATTGTCGCCAAGAATAGTTAAAGGCAAATCCCCGTCTATTTTAGCGTAATCGTAGGCGCTATTTATTGATGCTGCTTTAATAGGCCCTTGGCTAACGATTACTTCAAAACAAAGTTTTTCAAGTCCTTTTTCCGACAAATAATATAATGTTAAAAGGGATGAGCCAACCTTTTTAGGAACTATTAAAACTTTACTATAATCAACGGCTGAATTTTCGCTAGGATATCCAACGGAAAGCAAAGAGTCGTTTTTAATTGCAACAATTCCAAATCTTGATTTAGGCAAGTTTTGAGAAATTAAATCGTAATTTAAAGTTAATTCTTTACTTTGATTGCTTAAAAGGTTTAGCGTTATTGTCTCGCTCGTATTAGGGTAGTCAATCACCGGTTTTTCAGGCAAAGGTATAGTATCGTCAACTAAAACGTTAATAGTTTGAGATATGGTTTTTCGTTGACTTTTCCCGTTTACGTTATCATAAGTTAAACTTGCTCTAATTTCAAAAGTGCCCGGCGATTTAGTGTAAAAGAAAATATTTTTGTTATTCGTAATTATTTCCAAACCATTTTCAGGAAAGCAAGAAATTTCAACAGTATTTACGCTAGTATCGGCTGTTAAAAAAAGACTATAAAGAGCGCCTATATTACTTGAAGAAACAACTGCGTTAATTGGCTCGGTTAATGGTTTTTCGCCGTCAGTAAAGCAAAAGTTCGGCTCGTAAACGCCGTTTCCAACCACGACAGTTTTAGAAGAAGAAAGGTCGGTGTTTTTTACGCTTGCGGTAATAGTGGTCTTTCCCGAAGCCAAAACGGTGGCGTTTCCAAGTGAGTCTACGCTAATAACGTTTGGGTTTGAAGAAGAATATACAACTTCGGCGCAAGGATATGCTCGCTTGTCGTTAAACGAGTGGGTAATTAAAAACGTTTCGCCTACCCTATAATCGTCTTTTTGTGGTAAAATCAACTTAATTTCATCGGGGTAAGAATCTGTTTTGCCGTCTTTTTTTAAATCTACGGCGTCAAAAGTTATAACGGAAACTATTGAAGAAAGCGTGTTTGCAAACCCCTGACTTTGATTAGCGCTCGTTTCGGAATTTTTTAAAGAAGATGAAAATATAAAAATAGTAATCAAAAGGTAAGCAAAAAAACTAAAAACCGTCTTTTTATCGCTAAAAAATCTTCTCATAACGTCTCCTTTAAAATTTAAACTCAACTACAAGTAAGCACTTATATTGTAGCACACTTTAAATTAATAGTAAATATTAAAAAGTATATCTTTATTTTATTTGAAAAATCGTGTAAATATGATATAATAAAAACATGGAAAAGAAAACGGTAGTCGTAGGCATGAGTGGCGGAGTAGATAGTTCCGTTGCTGCCTTACTTTTAAAAGAACAAGGTTATAACGTAATAGGACTTTTTATGAAAAATTGGGAGGAAGAAGACAGTCAAGGCGTATGCACTGCCGAAACGGATTATGCAGACGTTAGGCGAGTCGCTTCTTTGCTTGATATTCCGTATTATACGATAAACTTTTCAAAAGAGTATATGGATAGAGTTTTTAAATATTTCTTGGACGAGTATAAAAGGGGAAGAACTCCAAATCCAGACGTTTTGTGTAATAGAGAAATAAAGTTTGGTCCGTTTAAGGAATACGCAATGAAGTTGGGTGCGGATTATATCGCAACGGGGCATTATTGCGGTGTTAAACACGATAACGGCATTCATTATTTATTAAAAGCGAAAGATAAAAACAAAGACCAAACCTACTTTTTAAATCAATTATCGCAAAGCCAGTTATTTAACGTATTATTCCCACTTCAAGATTTAGAAAAACCAGAAGTTAGAAAAATTGCCGAGCAAAACGGCTTGGCAACCGCCGAAAAAAAGGATTCTACGGGCATTTGCTTTATTGGTGAAAGGAATTTTAGAAAATTTTTAATGGAATATATCCCAGCAAAAGAAGGGGATATTAAAACCTACGATGGAAAGGTTTTAGGCAAGCATTACGGACTTATGTATTATACGATAGGTCAAAGAAGAGGGCTTGACATCGGCGGACAAAAGGGCGAAGACGGTAGATGGTTCGTAATAGAGAAAGATTTAAAAAACAACGTTTTATACGTTGCTCACGGCGAAGAAGACAGGCTTTATAGTAAAGGGCTAATTATGAATTCTTGCAATTTTATAACTTACGTTCCAAATTCCAAGTCATTTGAGTGTACTGCAAAGTTCAGGTATAGACAAGAAGAACAAAAAGTTTTAGTAACGTTAAAAGAAAACGAGATTTTTGTAGAATTTGAAAACAAACAAAGGGCAATAACCGAAGGTCAATACGCAGTTTTTTATGACGGCAACGTATGTTTAGGTGGTGGAGTTATAGAAAAAGCGGTGTTTTAAATAAAATTTACGCTTTAAATAAAGGGTTGGGGATAATTTTAAAAGTTATCCCCTTTATTTATTAAATAACAAAAATCTTAAAATTGTTATATTATATATTATATATGGAAAAGCAAAACCGCACTCGTAAAAATTGGAAAGTGTTTTGGTGTTAAATATTAAAAAAGCCCAAAATCGCTTATAATAAAAGATATTTTTTTAATGGTGTTGTGCTAAAACTTAAAAAAACCCCCAAAAAAACACAATATATAGTGTCATAAATATTTTTTAAAAAAAGTTTAAAAAAATGTTTGACAAATTATAAAAAATGTAGTTTAATAGGAAAGCACCGTTGGTAAACGGCCTAGTAAAAAAAATCAAAAATCGCATATTTTTAAAGCAAAAAAAGATTTTAAAAAACCTTAAAAAAACTTTAAAAAACTGCTGAAAAATAGTTGACAAACATTTTTCAATATGATATTATATTTAGGCTGTCAACAAAAAACGGCACTCGAAGAACTGTTGTTCTTCATTAGGTAGATTAAAAATTGAATAGAAGGAAATGAATTTAGATACAAGACATTTTTTGTAATTAAAGATTTCTGTCAATTATTATGAGTATATAAAATATGTACCAAAAACAGTCAGCAAACAGACAATAAAACGTTAGAGCAGTTGAACGAAAGTTCAGCTTTAAGAAATTAAACTTAAGGGTTTGATTCTGGCTCAGGACGAACGCTGGCGGCGTGCTTAACACATGCAAGTCGAACGAAGTTAAGAAGCTTGCTTCTTAACTTAGTGGCGGACGGGTGAGTAACGCGTGAGCAACCTGCCCATATCTGGGGAATAACACAAAGAAATTTGTGCTAATACCGCATATTATCATTTGAAGGCATCTTCTTTTGATGAAAGATTTATCGGATATGGATGGGCTCGCGTCCCATTAGATAGTTGGTGAGGTAACGGCCCACCAAGTCCGTGATGGGTAGCCGACCTGAGAGGGTGATCGGCCACATTGGAACTGAGAAACGGTCCAGACTCCTACGGGAGGCAGCAGTGGGGAATATTGGGCAATGGAGGAAACTCTGACCCAGCAACGCCGCGTGAATGATGAAGGTCTTCGGATTGTAAAGTTCTGTGATGGGGGAAGAAGAAAGTGACAGTACCCCAAGAGCAAGTCACGGCTAACTACGTGCCAGCAGCCGCGGTAATACGTAGGTGACAAGCGTTGTCCGGAATGACTGGGCGTAAAGGGTGCGTAGTCGGTTTGACAAGTTGGTAGTGAAATTCCAGGGCTCAACTCTGGCGCTATTACCAAAACTGTTAGACTTGAGTGCGAGAGAGGTAAGTGGAATTCCTAGTGTAGCGGTAAAATGCGTAGAGATTAGGAGGAACATCAGAGGCGAAGGCGGCTTACTGGACTATAACTGACGCTGAGAAGACGGGTCGAAGCCATGTCGTAC
>JAZRLL010000041.1:0-4281 GCA_045646745.1 Christensenellaceae bacterium | reverse complement strand
ATGATAACTCGCTAACGCTCGTATTATAATCAAATTTTGCAAATTTGACGTAAAAAAAGACTTTCCGAAGAAAGTCTTTTTTTGGTGCGGATGACAGGACTTGAACCTGCACGAAGTAGCCTTCATAAGATCCTTAGTCTTATGCGTCTGCCAATTCCGCCACATCCGCGTTCGCTTTATAAAAGCATATGTATTTTAGCATAAACTTTTTAAAAGAGCAATCATTTTAAATGGGTTTTTGCAAAATTTTAAAAATATTTTTTATTTAAATGCAAATTTTAGATTAATTGGCGATTTTTTTGCTTTTTTGTTGCTTTTGAAAACTCTTTTTGTTTTGTGCTTTCAATATCGTTTTTTAAATCAAATTCGTTTAAAACTGAAAATTTCTTAATAGTATATCTTAACGTATAATGCTTAACCCCCTTTTCAAGCAAAGTTTTTAATGCTTCAATAGGGTTTTCAATTGAAGAGTAATACGTTTTAGGCTTATTGTCCGCTCCTTTAACCACTATGTCAAAATTGCCTAAATAAGTTTCTTCTGGTTTTTGAGTTTTCAATTTTTCAAGAGTTGCTTTATTTTCACTATCAAGCTTACTTGCAGGTAGAGTAATAATTACGTTAATTTTAATAATATCTTTTATTGCAAAAACGTCTTTATGCTTTATTACTTCTTTCTCTTTAATTACAAAAATAGGTTTACCGTTTGTTGGAAACGTTTTTATCGTTGACGGAATTGCCATAAGCGGAATAAATAACGGAACTAAAAATAATATACCGAAGAAAAATTCTTTTCTAACGAAGAACATTGACGACGTTCCAAATAAGCAAATGGTTAATAATATGCTTAAAATTATTGCACTTCTTCTTTTTGACCTATTATAATCTAAATTTGAATAAAACTTTTTTTCCATAATTAAACCTTTAATAATTTTATAAAAATAGTTTAAACTATCTTTTTGTTTTTGTCAATTATATTAGTTATCTTTATTCATACCGATTAACGTTTTACCCCTGACGCTTTTATAGGTATCTTTTCTTAACAAACAATTACTTACCCTTTCGCCGTTAACGTATTTTATTAAATATCCTTCACTTACAATACCGGACTTTGGCTCTTGCAAAATTTTCGTTTGCCCGAATAACAATGTGTCGTCTTTAATAAACTCTAAATCTTCGGGGATAATTTCTTCTTTTATTACGGATACTCTTTCATAACTTTCAAGTTGTTTTTCGCCGTATATTGAAAAAGTAATACTATTTTCACCCATAAACGATAAAACGTAAACGTTTTTACCCGTATTATTTACAAATTTTAAATCGCTTGTATATGAGTTTACCATAGCATCAAACGACGGCTCAATATAGCCTACGTTTAGGCTATGCCTATGATATTCAGTTATTTTTAAACCCGAAATTAACGCACAATTATATAGCGTTGTTGAAACCTGACAAACGCCCCCGCCAACCCCTTCGGAATACTCGCCGTTCAAAATAATTTTTGCAGTTTTATACCCGTTTTCTTCACTTCTAACCCCAACTACTTCGTTAAAAGAAAATTCTTGATTTGGTAAAATTTTTATTCCATTTATACTATTTGAAGCCTTTGAAATATTAAAAATTCTATTTTCATTAGAACTATTAAAGTACGTTGTAAAAGAAGCCCTTTTATTAGTTTCCAAACTTAAATTTTCGCAAGTAATTGCTGGAATAACATCATATAATCGTGCTATAACTTTGTTTTTTGAAGAATTTAAAGCATCGTTAATCTCATTTAAGAGCAACTCTTTTTGAATGCTTTTACCCACTTTTTCCTTAACGATTTTAAAGGGTTTATCTTTATTACCCGTAAACGAAAGCGAAGCGTTTGTTGGGTTTATTAAAGTGTCTAAATAAATACCCTCAACTACGTCGCTAGCCTTTTTTAAGGTTTTTTTGCCGTTAATCGTAGAAATTTCGTATGCGTTAAAATTATAGGTCTTATCTTCAACTATAACCGTTAATACAACGTCGCTTGCATATACGATATTCATATTTAAAAAGGCGGAAACTATTATAAAAATAGCCACCGCCAAAATTGATTTAATTATGATTTTTCTTGACTTTGACATAACAAAAGTATGTCTAAATTAATCTTAAATATACTTATCTGATAGAACGGTAATTTCTTTTTTATTTATCCTTAAAACACCCTGTTCGTTTAGTTTTTTAAGTTCGCGCATCATAGCAGAACGGTCAACGCACAAATACTCGGCAAAACTTATGTAAGACATAGGTAAAGTAAACGTTTTATGCCCTACCTTTTCAGCCATTATATTAGCATAACTCAAAATTTTATCCTTTATAGTTTTACTAGATAGAATTTGAATTCTTTGAGATAATATTTTTGATTTTTCAATAATTGCACCTATAAAATTTTCAACGAAAACCGAGTGAAAAACACACGCTTTTTTGCACCTTTTAAAAATATTTTCATATTCCATAAACAAAACCGTAGTGTTTTCACAAGCAAAAATTTCAATGAAGGTTGAATCGGTTAAATAATTAGTAAAATCATTTGAAAATACACTGTCTTTTATTAAAGTTTCTAAAATAGTATAGTTGCCGTTTCTATCAAGTTTTTTAACGAAGGCTTTACCCGAAACCAAAACGCCCAAAGTTTTTTCTAAACTATTATTAAAGGAAATAATATCCCCCGTTTTATAAAAAACTTCTTTAACTTGCAAACATTTAATTAAAGACTCTAAATCATTAAGTTTAATACCTTTAAATAACGAACAATTTGAATATTTCATATTTTCCTTTTGTGGTTTTTGCAACAATTTTATTATATTGTATCATACGGCAAAAGAAAAGTAAACGTTTTAAAATAAAAAGAAATAATTTTTATTTATGAACTATATTTAATTGACAATATTACAAATTTTATTATATAATAAACAAGCAATCTAAATAAATGCACCCTTAGCTCAATTGGATAGAGCGTTGGTCTACGGAACCAAAGGCTAGGAGTTCGAGCCTCTTAGGGTGCGCCAAAAATAGCCCAAAACGTAGTGTTTTGGGTTGTTTTTTTGTTTTTTTTCGGACGTTGATTAAATTTTAATTGCTGTTCTAACCTCGTGGGTTAGAACAAAATGTATATTGAACGGGTATATAACTATATTGCCGTTCAATGATTTTTCCATTTGCTTTTATCGTATATTTTGTTTTCATAAGTACTCCTAAAAGGCTAAAACCCCGACGAAAAAGTCGGGTTTTTTCGTTATTATTTAGATTCTTGCGCTTTTTTAATACGTTCGTCAGCGATAGCCTTTCTTTCGTTGGCTTCAGCGATTTGCTTTTCACGTTCTTCTTGCATTTTTGCTTGGCGCGCTTTAGGACTCATTTTTGCTTCTTCCCATTGCGCTTTTGCTTCTGCCTTTGCAGCGGCAAAATTAGCCTTATCTACTTCGTGTTGTGCTTTCGTGCTTGCCTTCATATCAGCAAATGCGTTCTTAAAAAATTGTTTGATTCCCATAATTAAAATCTCCTTAAAATATTTTTTCGTTTTATTTGTTTAATAAACTGTCAGACAGTTCAAAAATTTTCGGTGCATATTTGTTTTTTCTTCTCTTTAATATTGCCTTAAAAATAGGATACGTGGTAAGTGTAAGCGCAATCCCAACAAGACCGATGCCAATGCCGAGCGCCATACTATTACCGATTACTTTCATTGCAAAACTCATGCCCGTGCCAAGCACGAGTGAAGAAAGTGAGCCGTAAACGTACGCAAAAATTTGCACAGGGCGTTTTACCTTTTTATCAAGTTCTTTTAATTCATCAAGTTTTGTAATTTCTTTTTCCGTATAACTTGCACGGATTCTTTCAATCGTTTTTATTTCAGTTGTCATAATTTTATCTCCTTGTTTTGTTTAACTTTGTACCCATATTATACGTAAACAATGTTTAAGTTTTAATAAAATACTGTAAGCAGTTTGAAAAGGTTTTGTAAATGTTTTGTAAATATCGGCTTTTTATCAAAAATCGGAAGCGAAATTGACCGTTTTACGCCCCCTTACTGTAAACTAAAAGTGGCTACGCATATTGCGTAGCCACTTGTTTTTTTAATTCTCGGTTTCGTTTAAAAGTTCTTCTGAAAGGCGTAAGATTTCATCGCCGTATTTTGCTTTGCCTTTGTTTAATGCTAATTTATAAACGGGATAAGCGATAGCCATAGGAACGCTGCCGATAACCATAAGCACAATACCCCAAAGCCAAATGCTCCACTCTAAAATCATAGTAAGC
>JAZRLL010000040.1:0-1506 GCA_045646745.1 Christensenellaceae bacterium | reverse complement strand
CAAAATCTCCTTTATAATCCTCAATATTTATTACTCTACCAAATATATTAGAAACTATTGATAACCCGTTTAAAATTTGAGATATTAATAAAAAGTTTTCAGCCTTATTTTTAACTAATAACTGAAAATTAATTTTTTTAATTAAAAAAGATGGCAAATTTAAAAAACTGCCATCAAATCCATTAAATTTTATAACTTTTGCACTATTATTTGAATAATGCAAGTAAAATCCACCTTCTTCCCTTTTATTTAAATATCCGCAAAAAATCGTTAAAAAATTAAATAATAATACTTTAAAATATAGTTTTTGACTCTTACTATCGTATATTAAATAAATTTTCGTGTTAATAGGCAAAAAAAGTGTAAAAATTATTATGGCAAATATAATCATACCATAATATTTTGCAAATTTTACTATTTTATACTTTTACTATCTTCTTCTATTCCTGTTAATTTAATTGCGTTATACTCGTAATCATTATCTATACATCTTCCGCAATTATCACACGTTTTTAAAGGGTTTAAATCACACGTATCGCATTGACCACAATCTATGCACTTTCTATCAAATAAAACACAATCTTTCTTTTCCATACAATTATTATATACTATCGTTTAAAAAATTTCAATTGTTTAAATTGTATTTTTTTATAAACAAATGTTTGCAAAATTTAAAATTGTGTGATATAATTTAAAAAAGGAGTTTAAAATGTCAAAAATAGATAAAAAATTAGATGAATTATTTTTATATTTACAAAACTATTTAACCGAAAACGGCTTTCCTCCAACGGTTAGAGATATTTGTAAAGATTTATCAATAAAATCAACGGCAACTGCTCATTATTATTTAAATAAACTTAAAGATAAGGGGCTTTTAAATAAGGTTGAAGATAAAAAAAGAGCTTTATCAGTTAAAAATAAATGCCAATCAATATCAATTCCATTAGTAGGTACAATAACTGCCGGTACGCCTATTTTTGCAGTTGAAAATTTTGACGGATACGTACCTATTCCCGATGAATTTAAAACGGAAGAAGACCTTTTTATGCTTAAAGTTAAAGGCGATTCTATGATTGACGCAGGTATTTTTAACGGGGATAAAATTATAGTTAAAAAGCAACAAACTGCCGAAAACGGAGATATAGTCGTTGCACTTTTAGATGATAGTGCTACCGTTAAAAGATTTTTTAAGAAAAAAGATAAATTTATATTGCACCCAGAAAATACTACTATGCAAGACATAATCGTTGATAACGTTATGATTTTAGGCGTAGTTTCAGGATTAATTAGAAAGTTTTAACAATAAACTTAAAACAAAAAGCAAATTTCAACTGAAATTTGCTTTTTTAATTGATAAAATTTAGTTTCTAAATTTTTATTTATAATATTTAATCTTTAATTTTTTCTAAAATAAATTCTTCAATATTATCATTTGGACTTAAATAGTTAATATTAGGAAATTTTCTAAAAAACGTTAACTGCCTTTTAGCATAATGACGAGAATTT
>JAZRLL010000039.1:0-7834 GCA_045646745.1 Christensenellaceae bacterium | reverse complement strand
TCACAGAACGACATGGCTACGATCCGACTTCGAAAGAATTTTATCTATAATACAAAAGCAATCCAATATAACTAACGAAATAGAAAACGCCAACGTAATAGTAATAAACACTTGTGCATTTTTAGAAAGTGCAAGAAAAGAAGCAATCTCTACTATTTTTGAAGTTAATAATTTAAGAAATAACGGAGTTTTAGAAAAAATAGTGGTTGCAGGTTGCTTGCCACAAAAATTTATTCAAGACATTTTTGAAGAGTTTTTAGAAGTTGACGTGTTTTTAGGTATTAACGATTACGACTTATTCTTTGACGCCTTAGAACTTGCCTACAATAATCAAAGGGTTAGTTTCGTTAATAAAAATAAAATTCTACAAGAAAAAAATAGAGTTTTGACAACCCCTTGTCATTATTACTACCTTAAAATAGCAGATGGGTGCAACAATAAGTGTACGTACTGCTTAATTCCTAAAATAAGGGGGAAATTAGTTTCGCAAAAAATTGAAGATTTAATAAGCGAAGTTAAATCTATCGGCGAAAGTCAAGAACTCATTTTAGTTGCTCAAGATATAACGAGATACGGTGTTGATTTTGACGGAAAATCTCATATCGTTGAACTTATAAGGGCTTTATCTAAACTTGAAGAAGTTAATAAAATTAGGCTTTTATACGCTTATCCAGATATGCTATCGGGTAAGTTGATTGAGGAAATTAAAAACAACGAAAAGGTTATAAAATACATAGATATTCCACTTCAACACACTTCTAATAAAGTTTTAAAACTTATGAACAGAAAGGGTAGCGGTGAAAGTTATTTAGAGTTAATTAATAAACTTAAAACTCAAATACCTAATATTGCTATAAGGTCAACCTTTATTGCGGGTTTCCCAGGGGAAGACGAAACTGATTTTGAAAATTTATGCGAGTTTATAAAAAAGGCAAAACTATTTAATTGTGGTTTTTTTGCTTATTCAAGAGAAGAAGATACGCCTGCTTATAAACTTCCTAATCAGGTTGAAGAAAAAGTAAAACTTAAAAGGGTTGAAAAACTATATAAAATTCAGCAAAAAATATCAAAGCAAAATATGAAAACTTTCGTTAATAAAGTTATAGACGTTTTGTGCGACGGCGTTGATTACGACAAACAATCCTTTTACGGTAGAGCCTATTTTAACGCTCCGGAGATTGACGGAAAAGTTTATTTTACTTCGGAAAGCGACATTAATCAAGGCGAGTATTACAAGGTGTTAATTACCGATTGCGACGAATATGATTTATACGGGAGAGTAGAAGATGAATTTACCAAATAAAATTACGATAATTAGAATATGTTTAATACCTATAATGATAGCACTTTTTTATATGACCTTTATTCCGTTTAACTACCTTTTAAGTGCGGTTGTTTTCGTTATAGCGTCGTTTACGGACTTTTTAGACGGTTATATAGCAAGAAAATACAATTTAGTTTCTGATTTGGGTAAATTTTTAGACCCTATTGCAGATAAAATTTTAGTTCTTTCAGCATTTATTATAATGCTAACTAATCCAATAACTTTCGGTGGAAATTTTAATTATTTATTCTATCAATTAGTTGGCGGAATTGGCGTTGTGATTATAGTCAGTAGAGAAATGATAGTTTCCGTTTTAAGAATGGTAGCATCGTCAAAAGGTAAAGTTTTAGCGGCTGAAAAAATAGGTAAATATAAAACCTTAATTTCTGACGTGGCTATTGCCGTACTGCTCGTTGCACTTAATTTTTCAATATTTTTATTGGCGGGTTTAATCCTTTACGTTTTAGCGGTTATTTTAACTATCGTTTCAGGGCTATTTTACCTAATTAAGAATTTGGACGTTTTTAAAAATGACTGATAACTACTGCGTTTATAAACTTTATCAAGTTTCAAAAATTAGGATTGAAGAATTTTTAAACGATAAAAACGTATCGTATGAATTAACGGAAAATAACGGCGATTTAAAGTTGATTTTTTCAAGCGAATTATTAAAAAACGATATATTTATCAAAAAATTTTTGCTAAATTTCAAAGAGTATATTTATGCAAATAAAGACGTTTCTTTAACAGAAAGGCTTATAGAAATCTTAAAACTGCGAAACGTAAAAATTGCGGTGGCGGAGTCTTTTACGGGCGGAAATATATCTTCTAAAATAACTTCGGTTTCGGGTGTGAGTTCACTTTTTTTAGAAGGAGTCGTTGCCTACTCAAATGAAAGTAAAATTTCAAGGTTAAACGTTTCGGGGAAAATTATTGAAAAATACAATCCCGTATCAAAAGAAACGTGCTATGAAATGTGTAAGGGGTTATTAGAAACTAGTAAAGCCGATTTCGTAATTTCAACTACGGGTATAGCAGGACCTAATTCAGATAATTCTAACTTGCCGGTTGGATTATGTTATTTAGGGGTTGGCTCTACGAAAAAAATTGAAGTAAATAAGTTTTTGTTCAAAGGAACGCGTGAAAAAATAACGCAATTAGGTGTTGACACCGCATTGTTTTTAGCGGTTAGAGCATTAATTAACGGGTCTTTTGACGTTTAATAAATAATAAACAAGGAGAAAAATATATATGGATGAAAAACAAAAGGCATTGGAGCAAGTTTTAACTCAAATTGAAAAACAATACGGTAAAGGAGCAATTATGAAACTCGGTAGCGGTGCTGCCGATTTAAACGTTGAAGCCTTGCCAACTGGTTGTTTATCTTTGGATTTAGCGTTGGGAATCGGCGGTATTCCAAGGGGAAGAATCGTTGAAATTTTCGGACCAGAATCTTCTGGTAAAACTACCGTTGCTTTGCATTGTATTGCAGAAACTCAAAAAAAAGGTGGAATTGCAGCGTTTATTGACGCAGAACACGCATTAGACCCTGCTTATGCAAGCAGTTTAGGAGTTAATCTTGACGATTTATACGTTTCTCAACAGATACGGGTGAACAAGCATTGGATATTGCAGAAAGTTTAGTTAGAAGTGGTGCAGTGGACATTTTAGTAGTTGACTCCGTTGCAGCCTTAACTCCAAGGGCGGAAATTGAAGGGGATATGGGAGACCAACACGTAGGTCTTCAAGCAAGACTTATGTCGCAAGCACTTCGTAAATTAACGGGTATAACGAACAAGAGCAAAACTTCGGTTATATTTATTAACCAACTTCGTGAAAAGGTTGGCGTTATGTTTGGAAATCCTGAAACTACGCCGGGTGGTAAAGCCTTAAAATTCTACGCAAGCGTTAGAATTGACGTTAGAAAGGCAGATGCTTTAAAAGACGCAGAAGGTTTAATAGGTAATAAAACGAAGGCTAAAATTGTTAAAAATAAAGTTGCTCCACCATTTAAAACTGCTGAATTTGACGTTATTTTTGGTCAAGGAATTTCCCAAGAAGGCTGTTTAATTGACCTTGGCGTTGAGTTTGGAATTTTAGAAAAATCTGGCGCTTGGTATAGTTATAACGGCGATAAGTTTGCAAACGGCAGAGAAAAGGCAAGAGAATATTTAAAGAATAACGAAGAAGTTAAAAAAGAAATTGAAGAAAAAATTCGTGAAGCCTTTAAAATTAGAATTGATACTAAATTAGAAAAATAATACAAAGTTTCCCTTGGTTAATGCAAGGGAAACTTTTTTTTGCCGTGATTAAAGAGTTTTTTAATTAAAATTTCAATAAAAATATTGACAATTTAGGGTATATAATATACAATATATAGTATAAAATATAAGAATAACCAAATTAAACGTTATTATAATATATTTTTTTAAAATTTTCTAATAGGAGGGTGTAATTATGATACACAACAATACCTTCCTGTTATTAGCGTCAACGGTATTACCAATTACTATTGGAGCCGTTATCGGTTTACTTATAGGTGCAATTTTAGCCTATATTTTGTTAAAAGCTTTTAATGCAAGCAAAATCACTTCAACAAAAAAAGTTGTTGCTGATATGATATCAAATGCAGAAAATGAGTGTAAAGCAATAAAAAAAGAAGCCATTGTGGAGGCTAAGGAACAGGAATTAAGATTAAGAAACGAATTTGAAAGAGAGTCTAGGGAAAAAAGAGCAGAACTTCAAAAGATTGAGCAAAGGCTTAATCAAAAAGATGAAATTTTAAATAAAAAAGACGCAAGTTTATTAAAGCGTAACGAAGAAGTTGAAGAACTCGCAAAAACCTTGGAAGCAAAAAATCAAGAAGCAGATAAACTTTTGGATAAACTTGAAACGCAACACGAATTATTTGTTCAAGAACTTGAAAAAGTTGCTCAAATGACGCAAGAAGAAGCAAAATCTATGATTATTGAAGAAGTCAAAGATGAAGCAAGAAGGGAAGCGTCGGGCTACGTTAGAAATCAAGAACAACAAGCCAAAGACGAGGCGGATAAAAAAGCCAAAGAAATTATTGGGCTTGCAATTCAACGTTGTGCAGTTGACCAAAGCAACGAATTAACGGTAACCACAATTTCAATCCCTAACGACGATATGAAAGCAAGGCTTATCGGTAGAGAAGGTAGAAACATTACCGCGTTGGAAAACGCTACGGGTATTAGACTTATTATTGATGATACGCCGGAAGTCGTGGTTGCATCTGGCTTTGACCCTGTTAGAAGGGAAGTCGCAAGAAGGGCTCTTGAAAAACTTATTAGCGACGGAAGAATTCAGCCAACGAGAATTGAAGAAACGGTTGATAAAGTCAAAAAGGAACTTGACGTTATTATTAAAGAATCTGGTGAAAACGCCGTATTTGAAATGGGATTATACGGAATTCACCCAGAACTTATCAAAATTTTAGGTAAACTTAAATTTAGAACGAGTTATGGTCAAAACGTACTTAAACACTCGCTTGAAGTTGCGCATATTGCGGGTTTACTTGCACAAGAATTAGGAGTTGACGTGCTTCTTGCTAAACGTGGGGGACTTCTTCACGATATCGGTAAAGCAGTTGATTTTGAAAATGAAGGCACTCACATTAATTTGGGTGTTGAACTTGCTAAAAAATATAAAGAAAACAAGTTCGTAATAAATTGTATTGAATCACACCACGGCGACGTAGAGCCAAAATGTATTGAAGCCGTTTTAGTTCAAGCGGCAGATGCAATCTCTGGCGTTAGACCTGGCGCAAGAAAAGAAATTGAGTCAAGTTACGTTAAAAGGCTTGAACAACTTGAAGACCTTGCAACAGACTTTAAAGGCGTTGAAAAAGCGTATGCTATTCAAGCGGGTAGAGAAGTTAGGGTTATTGTTAAACCTGAACAAATTGACGATAGTCAAGCATTATTCTTGGCAAAAGATATTGCTAAAAAAATTGAACAATCAATGGAATATCCTGGACAAATTAAAGTTAACGTTATTAGGGAATCAAGAAGTGTTGAATATGCAAAATAATTAAAAAGGTGTACCATTTTGGTACACCTTACGTTTTAATAGCACCTACTTATGCCGTACTTTGAGAAGTTTTAACCCGCTTATGGCAGGTTGGGTAAAATCTATCTATTGATTTTGACTTTTTGCATTAATGAATTTGATAAACAAGATTCGCAAAATACGCATTGGCAATAGAACACGAAATCCCTTTTAAATTTTGTGGATAAAAGAAATCTCCGTTTCGTACACAGTAGGCACTATTAGTATATATTATACTCAGGTATTAGTCAATTAATTCCATCTATAAAGGAGAAATTTATGAAACTTAAAATTTTAGGAAAATACGGACCTTTTTCTGTTAATGGGAAATGCACGTCTTCTTATTTGCTTATAAATAACGATAATCTTGCTTTACTTGATTTAGGTTCGGGAACGGTTTCAAAATTTTTAAAAGATTTTAATATTGAAAATTTAAAATTCGTTTTTTTATCCCATTTGCATTACGACCACATCTCTGATTTTGGAGTTTTATCTTACGCAATAACTTTTTTAAGGAAACAAAACAAAAAAATTAATTTATATCTTCCAAAGCACGATTGTAAAATTTTAGAAATTTTAAAGGGAATAGACGCCTTTAATTTAATTTATATTGAAGAAAATAAACCTTACGTTGAAGGTAGTTTCTCTTTTTCTTTTTATAAAACTGAACACCCCGTTTTATCTTATGGAATTTCTGTTAGAGCGGGAGATAAAACCTTTGCTTACAGTGGGGATTCTTCAAGTACCTTTAACTTTGATTTGTTAACAAAAAACGCAGACTTGTTTTTGTGCGACGGAGCATTTTTAGAAAAGGATTATAATGATAAAAAACCGCATTTAAGCATTAAAAAAGTTTGTGAATACGCCGAGAGTAAAAACATAAAAACAATTATCACCCATCAAAATTATCTCTATAACGATGAGGCCGTTTTAAGCGAAATTAAAAGGTTTTCTAAACTTTGTGAAATGGCAATAGAAGATAAAGAATATTTAATCTAAAAAATGTTTACACAAAAGATAATTTTTAATAAAAGACCGTTATATCTTATAATTTTGGCATGTATAGTTGCAGTTTGTTTGCTTGCGTTATACGTTTTATTTAACGCAACGATTTTTAGCGTGTGTTTTTTAGGATTTTGTCTTTTGATTATTAGTTTTTTAACGTTGTCAATAATAAAAAAGAAAAGTGGTTTAATTATCACTTTTTCTTTTTCTATAATTTTGGTTTTAATAATTTTTATCAATGGATTTATAACTATAAATAATTACAACTCAAACGTATATAATAAAGAGTTTTATTTTACGGGGCAGGTTGAAGAAATCAAAAAATACGAGAAGGTTGAGAACTCTCATCTTTATACTTTGGTAGTTAGCGGGGATATATTAGGCAAACGAAATAAGGCGATTTTAGATATTTCTTTAAAAGATGAATTGTTCATTGGCTCTAAAATTGAATTTGACGGATATTTTTATAAAAACTCTTTAAGTTATGGCGGTAAACTTAACACTACGGCAGTCGTAGATAAGGTACATTATAGAGTTTCAAAGTTGAAAAACGTAAAGGTAAACAACGATGTAGAAGGCGTTTTTAATGTTTCCAAGCATACACTATTAATGCAATTTAAAAAATTTATGCCTAACGTTTACGCGTTTTCTTATGCGTTAATTACGGGTGATTCGTCTTATATTGATAGCCAAGATATACTCGGGTTTAGACAGAGTGGGGTTAGTCATATTTTAGCGGTTTCAGGACTTCATATCGGTTTTTTATACGGAATTATAACATTTATCTTGAAACTATTGAAAGTTAAAAAGAAACCTTCGCTTTTTATAAGTATTTTACTTTTGTTTTTATACGTTTGGTTTTGCGGATTTTCAACGTCTTCGTTAAGGGCTTTTTTGATTATTTCTATTTATAAAGCGAGTAGCGTTTACGGACTTAAAGGGGATAAAATCACGGTTGCTCTTATGAGTATGTGTGCAATTCTACTTATAAATCCTTTTGACTTTTTTACGATAGGATTTTCGCTATCTTTCGTTGCGTATTTTTCATTGATACTTTTAACAAAACCTTTTGAAAATTTTCTTTCCAAATTTTTAACTGACGGACTTTCTAAATTTATTTCGCCGTATTTAGTTGCCTATTTAGGAGTTTTACCGTTAATAATTGCTTATTTTAATTCCGTATCATTGTTTTCAGTATTATTTAATTTATTAGTTTTACCACTTTGCTCTCTTGCTTTTACATTTAATTTTATTTTAAGCGTTGGCGTTTTAATTTTTTATAACGCATATATTTTAAGCATACCAACTAATATAATATTAAATTTAATAACGGCAATCGTAGTTCGCTCGGATACTTCTTTATTTTTGCTTAATAATTTTTCGTTTGGCTATTCAATGATTTTTTATTATTTAACTCTAATTTTTTCATCAAAC
>JAZRLL010000038.1:0-15530 GCA_045646745.1 Christensenellaceae bacterium | reverse complement strand
TCAAAAACGCTAACTGAATAACCGAGTTTTGCAAGGTCGCCCGCACAAGTTAAACCGGAAGGTCCAGAGCCAACGACTGCAACTTTACGTCCGTTAGGTGTAGCCGTTTTAATTTCTTGTTTAGAAACGTTATCGGCAACGAATCTTTCAAGTCTACCGATACCAACGGGCTCGCCTTTAATTGCGCGAACGCATTTTGCTTCACATTGAGTTTCTTGTGGGCAAACTCTACCGCAAATTGCAGGGAGATTAGATGATTTTGAAATAACTTCGTAAGCCCCGTCAATATTGCCTTGTTTAATTTGAGCGATAAAGGAAGGGATATCAACGTTTACGGGACAACCTTTAACGCAAGTAGGATTTTTGCACTCCAAACATCTATTTGCTTCGTCAATAGCCATAGTTAAATCGTAGCCGAGAGCAACTTCCATAAAGTTATTAGCCCTTACTTTTGCGTCTTGCATAGGCATTTCGTTTTTCTTTAAACTCATATTAAATTTAGCCATTTATTTCATCCGCCTTTTTTAATAAATTGCACGCTTTTTCGTGATTTTTTATTTCGTGTGATTTATACATAGTACTTCTTGCCATAGCGTCGTCAAAATCAACTTCGTAGCCGTTAAAATCAGGTCCGTCAACGCAAGCAAATTTAACGAAACGCTTTCCGTCTTTGATAAGAGAAATTCTACAACCACCGCACATACCCGTACCGTCAATCATTACGGGATTCATAGAAACTTCACAAGGAATATTCGTAGGTTTAGACGCTAAAACTACGAACTTCATCATAACGAGTGGGCCAATAGCAATTATTTTATCAAAAGTTTGGCCGTTATCAAAGGCTTTTGTAAGTGGCATACAAACGTTTCCTTGTTCGCCGTAACTACCGTCGTCAGTCATAACGGTTAAAGTAGTTGAAACGCTTTTAAACTCTTCTTCTAAAATAACCAAATCTTTGGTTCTAAAACCGATTATTGAGTGAACTTTTGCACCAAGTTCGTGTAATTTTTTTGCGATAGGCAAAGCGATTGCACAACCAACGCCACCGCCAACTATACAAACTTCTTTAAGCCCGTCAAGGTTAGTAGGGTTTCCAAGCGGACCAACGAAGTCTAAAATATAATCCCCTTCGTTTAATTTGCTTAAAAGCAAAGTAGTTCCGCCAACTATTTGGAAAATTATAGTTATAGACCCCTTTTCTCTATCGTAATCAGCAATAGTTAAAGGAATTCTTTCGCCGTTTTCGTGAACTCTTAAAATAATAAATTGACCAGGCTCTGCTTTTTTTGCAATTAACGGAGCGTCAATTTCCATAAGCATAACTGTTGGATTTAAAGATTTTTTCGTTAAAATTTTATTCATAGTTTTACCTTTTACACCTTATAAAAAATACATCTTAACAATAAAAAATTATACCACATTTTAGGTGCAGTTGCAAATATTTTGCTCGTATAGTTGACAAATTTTAAGCGTTAGTGTAGACTAAATAGTATTATTAATGAATATATTTAAAAATACGAGGAGATTTTAGTCTATGAAAATAGCAATTACGGCTGATAGCGTTGTTGACTTAACCAAGGAATTACTTGAACAATACGACATAAAAACTATTAGTTTTAAAATTTTACTTGGAGATAACGAGTATTCTGACAAACAAATTTGTCCGCAAGACATTTTTAAGTTTGTTGAAGAAAACAAAATTTTACCAAAAACAAGTGCAATAAACGAACAAAGTTATATTGAATTTTTTACTGAAATTTTAAAAGACTGCGACAAAATAGTTCACATTAACTTATCTTCTGGTTTAAGTACAACTTATAATAACGCAGTATCGGCGGCTAGTAAATTTGATGGAAAAATAGAAGTTGTAGACTCTAAAAACTTATCAACGGGCGTAGGTCTTTTAGCAATTTACGCCAAGGAACTTACTAAAACTAGCGATGATATCAAGGAAATTGCTGAAAAAGTTAGAAATAGGGCAAACAGCGTTCAAGCAAGTTTCGTAGTTGAAAGATTAGATTATTTACATAAAGGCGGAAGATGTTCAGCCGTTGCTCTTTTAGGTGCTAACATATTAAAAATTAGACCACAAATTATAGTTAAAGACGGCAAAATGGGTTCTCACAAAAAATATAGAGGGCCAATGCCAGCGGTTATTACAAAATATTGTCAAGACGTATTTGCGGAATTTAACCACCCAGACAAATCAATTATTTTTATAACTTACACTTCTGCAACTCCTGAAATGCTTAAAGCGGTGCATGAAGTTGTTGACCATATGGGCTTTGAAAACGTTTACGAAACCAATGCAGGGTGTACGATTACTAGCCACTGTGGAGAAAACACGTTGGGCATTTTATATTTTAACGACGGCGAATAAAAACCTTTTAAGAGTGCAATTTTGCACTCTTTTTGTTTAAATTATGGAAACTATAAAATTTAAAAGCGAATATTTTAATCCAGCCGACACTCTTTTTTGCGGACAAGTTTTTAGATTTAAACCTTTTAAAAAAGGTTTTTTAGTTATATCCAAAAACAAGGCGTGCTATATCTATGAAGAACTAGGCTACACCTATATTGAAAGTGAAGATAAAAGTTATTTTTATAATTATTTTGATTTAGACAAAGATTACTTTTTAATAAACTGCGAAATTTTAAAATATAACGATGAATTTTTAACAAAAATAGCAAGGTTAGGAAAAGGCATCAGGATTTTAAATCAAGACTTATTAGAAACGGCTATATCTTTTATAATATCGCAAAACAATAACGTAAAAAGAATTCAATTAATACTTGAAAACCTTTCAAAAAAAGCGGGAGAAAGATATGAGTTTATGGGAGAAGAGTATTATTCTTTTCCAAGTCTTAAAAAGTTAGAAGAACTTTCGGTTAATGATTTTAAAAATTTAGGTTTAGGGTATAGAAGCGAGTATCTTTACGAGTTTATTAAAAAACTTTCTAGCGGATACGATTTAGAAAAACTAAAAAGTTTAGACACTCAAAATTTAACGAGTGAACTACTTAAAATTAAAGGAATAGGCAAAAAGGTTGCCGACTGCATAACTTTTTTTGGTTATAATAGAACGGATAGTTTTCCCGTTGACACTTGGATTGAAAAAATTTATATTGAAAATTTTAAAGGAACGCAAAAAGACAGGGTAAAAATTTCAAACGAATTAATTAGCAAATTTAAAAACCTATCTGGATACGTTCAACAATATGCATTTTACTATAAAAGAAGTCTTGAAAAAAGAAGGGATAAAAATGGATAAAATTTTAAAAAGCGTAATTATAAATAAGGCGTTTACTAAAATTATATTTAGTAAAAGTAAAGACGAAAAAGTTATAAAGACAATTTGTCGCTTATATTCAAATAAAAATCAAACCTTCGTTGCTTTTGAAACTTTTTTAAAGGACGGAAAAACAAGTCAAAAAAATATTTCTATTGAAGAGAGTGTTGAATATATAAAAGAGTTGTTTCCTAAAAAATTTGCTCAACTAAACGTGATTTCGCCTTGCGGAGATGCGGAAATTAAAGAAAGCAAAAAAGGGAAAATTTTAGTTTCTAATAAAATAGATTTATCAAAAAGCGTTAACGTTCAACAAAACTTAAATCACAACAAACAAAAAAATTACGTTATAAACGGAGATGAAAAAGTAGATTTTTTAGTTGCGTTAGGCGTGCAGGACAATACGGGGAAAATTTACGATAAAAAGCAATCTAAATTTAGACAAATTAATAGGTTTTTAGAAATCGTTAAAGACGTTGAAAAGGAAATAATAAAGGGCGACGACGAATTATATATTTTAGACCTTTGTTGCGGAAAAAGTTATTTAAGTTTTGCAATTTACTATTATTTTGCAATATTAAAAAACAAAAAAGTTATAATGGACTGCGTTGACCTTAAACAAGACGTAATAAATTATTGCAAAAACGTGGCTGAAAAATTAAATTATAAGGGTTTAAATTTTATTTGTGAAGACGTTTTAAATTTTAAAGTAAAAAAGAAGCCCAATTTAACCGTTTCTCTTCACGCTTGCGATATTGCAACCGATATCGTAATTGAAAAAGGAATAAAAAGCAATTCCGGAGTAATTTTATCAACGCCTTGTTGTCATCACGAAGTATTTTGGCAATTAAAAAAACAGGGAAGTCCACTTGATATTTTAATGGAACACTCAATTTTAAAAGGCAAATTTACAGATAGTTTAACGGACAGTTTAAGATGTAAAATTTTAGAAATAGCGGGCTATCAAACTATAGCGATAGAACTTATTGACCCAGAAGAAACGCCTAAAAACGTTTTAATAAGAGCGGTTAAAACCGAAGTCGTAGATAAAGAAAAAACGCAAAAAAATATTTTGGCTGTAAAAAGCATTTGTGAAACTTTTAAAATTTCACCGTATTTAGTAAACGAATTTATAAAATAAGAAATTTATATAATTAAAAAAGCCGTGTACAAGTTGTACACGGCAATTTATTTTTTAAATCATAAGATATAAAATTTCAAAAACTAATGGAATTGATATCAAAGACAAAACGTGTGAAACGAGAGACATACTCGCTGCGTCAGACGTATCTTTTCCATAAGAGGCCGGAATAACGATAGTATTTAAACCAAGTGGCATTGAAAGCATACATAAACCGCAAATTAAGAAAGTTGAATTAAAAATTGCGGGTAGATTAAATATCCAAACAATTCCCAAGTAAATAAGCGGGAAAACGAAAAGTCTAAGAACGGACATTATGTAAATTTTGTACTTTTTCAAAAGTTGCAACAAATTTAAATTTCCAATCGTCAAACCCGTTAAAATCATAGCAATAGGAGACATACAGTCGCCTAAAACGATAATGATATCGTTTATTGGTTTAGTTACGTAAAAATCTTCAAGGTTTATTGCTAATAGTCCTATCGTTGCACCAATTATAACGCTTACAAAAGTTGGATTTACAACTTTTTTCACACAAGATAAAATTTTATTTCTTTCATCTTTACGTTCCGTTAAAAGCACGGGAACTGCCCAAGCGTATATAGCAACGTAAAAAGGTAAGGTGAAAAGAGTCCACTCAAAAAAGATTTCTTCAAAAACACTTTTTACAACGGCGTTTCCCATAAAACCAAAATTTGAAAAGATAAGTCCGTAGATTGCAATATTTTGTAAATGTTTTTCTTTAAAAATAACTTTACCAAGTACCAAAGATGTGGGAATTAAAATTATCAATAAGCAAGAACTAAACAAAAGTAAAGGCCAAACTCTTATAAGATTATCAATAGTACAATTTTTCATAAGAGTTCCAATTACTAAACAAGGCATTAAAATTAAAGTTTCAAGTCTTGATATAATTCGTGCAGAATCCTTCGGCATAAGTTTTGCTTTTGCTAAAATATAGCCTATCAAAATTAAGCCTAAAAGAAAAATCATTTTAGAAAGAAGTGATACAAACATAATTAACGCCTATTTTTTAAAAATCTAAAATCGTTTTTTCGCTGTAAACTTTTTCCCAATCTTTATCAAAGTCTAAAATCGCTTTGTCGGTCATAGGGTGAGTAATTACGGTTTTTAATAAAGACGGAGCAATCGTAACGCTATCACAACCAGCCATAGCGCATTGATGAACTTGTTCAGCGTTTTTAAAACTTGCTGCAAGAACTTTACAATTCAAATTATAATTTTTAAATTCCGAAACTATTTGTTTAACAACGTCGGTTCCGTCTCCGATAATGTTATCAAGCCTATTTACGTAAGGAGCAACGAAATCCGCACCTGCTTTTGCAGCAACGAGTGCTTGAACGGGTGTGAAAATAGCCGTCATAGTAACGTTAAAATTGAGTTCTTTAAGAATTTTTACGGCTTTTAAACCTTCTTCACAAATAGGAATTTTAATATAAAAATTTCCGCCGAGTTTTTCTTTTAAAAGTTTTGCTTCTTCAACTATTTTATCAGCAGTTTTTTGAACCGTTTGAATATGAAGCATTTTATCTTCGCCGATAATATTTCTAATTTCTTTAACCAAAGTCCAAAACTCAGTATTTTCTTTGGTAATTATAGAAGGGTTAGTCGTAACGCCAGAAATGGGATAGTATTCGTTACAATGTTTAATTTCTTTAAGATTTGCAGTGTCTAAAATGTAAAGCATAATAAAAATCTCCTTGATTAATAGATAGTATCATTTTCCCTTAAAATATACTCTTCTATTAAAAAATAAATGCAAATTATTTTTTGTTTAATCTTTCACCAACCGCTCCACCTGGGTGAATAACGGCGAATTGCTCGTTTTGATAATTAGTTTCTTCAATTAAAGCAGTTTGTAAAATATGGAAAATAACTGCAAGTGAAGTTGAAGAAGTAGTTCCTTGTGAGTTGTACTTATCAGTTTCACGATTAACGTATTGTTTTAAAACCACGTCTGCATTAGTTGCAAGTGGAGAGTCCATATTTTCAGTGATTGAAATAATTTTAACGCCTTTTTGTTTACAAATATCAATAATAGGTAAAAGTTCTTTGGTTTTTCCGCCTCTTGAAGCAAAAACCATAACGTCGCCACTCGTTAAAAATCCCGTTGCGCCGTGAATTGCTTCGGCAGGAGAAATAAATCTAGCAGGACGTTCAATGCAACATAATAAATGAGCAAAGTGTTGGCATAAAATACCGCTGTGTCCACAACCCGAAGTTCCAATTCTAACAGCGTTTTTAAGTAATGAAATTGCCTTTTCATAACTAGACTCGTCAAAATGGTTTTCCATTTCTTTAATGCAGTCTGACTCTATTTTATAAACGTTTTTAATTTGTTGTAAAGTCGTATCTTTCATAATAATTCCTTTTATAAAATTTAGCACCAAAAATGGTGCTAAAAGTAATAATTATCTTCTTTTTAATTGAAGGTCGTAGTGAACGTCGTAAGCCTTTTCTTCATCAGTGAACTTTCTGCCGGTATCAATAACTTTTCCGCCGTTAAACTTTCTATCTTCAACGTCGTCGGTAGTACCCATAACGGTAACGTTAAGTTGTCTTCTTCTAGCACGAACTTGGTCCCAGTCAATAAAGTAAATGTGAGCAAATTCACCACCGTCTAAAACGCCGTCTTTAATAGTCATAACTTCGCTTCTTCCAAAGAATACGCTTCTTAAATGACCGTCAGTATTTAAAGAAGTAAAATCACCTGGTTCGTTAACGTATCTACCAAATTGAGAGTGGAGTGGACCTGGGTGTAAGTATTCGTTTGTTTCAGAATAGTCTGGAACGAGTTTTTGCATAATTTTTAAAAGGTCGTGTTGTAAAAATTCTAAATCGTATTTATCAATATCGTGTGAGCATTCTTGAACCATAACTGAACAAGTAGTGTGGTGAGAAGCGATAGCAACCGTACCGTTTTTAATGCCAGATGCTTTAACTATTTCCATAATTTCCTTAGAAACGTCGTGAAAAGTTGGTCTCCAACCTTTTGATTGTAATTCTAATTCTTTTTGATAAACTTTAAATTCCATTTATTTAATCTCCTTAATGGTTTAATAAATTATTAATGTAATTTTATCACAATATAAATCAATTTGCAACAAAATATTAGGCTATAACTCACTTTTTATATATAATTTTTAATTATTTTACTTAATTAAGAAAGTTTTCTACTTTCGTGACAAGTTAAATATATAATTTGAAATTTTTCAGATAACTTGTTTACTACGCCTTTTACTCTTTCAAAGTGAGTTTTATCAAGGTCTGAAAAAGGGTCGTCCATAATGATAAAAGGAAGATTTGAGTTAAACATATTATCTATTAAAGAAAGCCTTAAACAAAGCGAGCAAATAGAAAGTTGACCTAAACTTAAATGCTTATAACTACGCATTTCGCCGTTTCGCTCAAACTTGATTGAGTAGTTTTTATCCATAAACATTTTTTCGCCCAGAGTGCTTTCAATAAGTTGAGCGTATTTTTCAAATTTTTCTTTAATCGGAAAAACGTATTTTTGTCTCAAATTATCTTCGGCTTGTTTAAGTTTTTCAATGGTCAAAGTCAAATTATCGTAAATTTTAGTATAGTTTTTTAAATTTTCTTTTTCCATTTCAAGAGAGTTTTCTTTATCTATTAAAGTTTCAACGTCTCTTTCTTCAATAGAAATTTCATCGTCAAGTAAAACGAGTTTTGCTTGAAGTTCCTTTAAGTTTTCAATCCCGTAATCTTCTATTAATTCAATCTCTTTATCAAGAGCGTATTTTTCTTTATAAGTGCTAGCCTGCTTACTTATAGACTCAATTTTTTCGTCAAGAGTTTTTAAGGCTTTTAAATCTTTTTCAATTTCTTTATAAGTGTCAACGTGGTTTTTGTTAATGGAAATAGAGTATTTATTTAAAATTTCAATAATATCACTTTTGTTTTTTTCAATATCGCTCTTTAAACGTTTAGTTTGAATTAAGTGATTTTCGTAATCGCTAGAATAGTTAATATAAAGTTGATAATTAGTTTTTAAAAGGTCAAAATTTTCATGGAAAGAAAAATTAAGTTCAAAGCCGTTAAAGAATCGGGTTAATTTTTCTTCAATTTCCTTTATTTCCAGCGACTTTTTAATAAGATTTTGTTTATTAATTTCGTAGGTGGCTTTATTTTTTATATAATCGCCGTACAAATTAGAAAAAGTATTAAAATCACTTATTACTCCGTATTCGGAATAAATATTGTACGGAGATAGAAACTTTCTAATTTCTCTTTCTAAAATTTCGTTTTCGCTTTTTATTTTGTTTGCTTCTAAAATTATTGAAGTTGTGTTAGAACTATATTTAGGGCCAATAAAAAATGAAAATCCTAAACAAGAAAATCCTAAAAAGCAAACGATTAAGCCTACTATTAAATTTAAAAAGGCTAAACCAATTCCGCCCAAACAGAGTAAAAGTCCAAAAATTAAAGGTAAAGAATTTTTTTGCGACTGATTAGGAATTGAAGTCGTGTAGTTTTCTAAAAGACTAACGTTTTTAGAGTATAAGTTAACTTTATTTCTAACCTCTTCAAAAGCCCCGTCGCTAACGGGAAATTTTTCAAAAACTTCAATTAAATCGTTAGTTCGTTTATTTTCAATAGAAGAAAGAGTGCTTTCTTCCGTTTTTAATTGTTTGTATTTATCAAGGAGCAAAGCAGTGTTTTCTAACTTTTCTTCATTTAAATTAGAGTTTTTAAAAGTTTTGTTTAAAGAGTCTAATTTTGAGAGTTTCAAAGAGTCAAAGGTTTTGTTTTCAAGTAAAAACTCGTTGTTTTCTAAATTTTTTACGCTTGATGAAAGCAAAGAGTAATCATCATTTGATAAAACGCCTTTTGGATATTTTTGTAAAAGGTTAGATTTTTCTTTTTGGGCTTTTTCAATTTGTAAATTGTAGTCGTTTAAAACGGCGTATCTTTCTTTAATTAATTTTTGCTCGTTATAAACTTCTTGTAGTTTTGATAGTCTATCCGTTTCTTGCCTTAAAGCGTTGCGCTCTTTATATTTTAATTGCAAGTTGTTTTCTTTTGTTTTTAAATTTTGAATTTCTTCGGATAAAACTTTAATTTTGTCGGAACTTTTAGATATAAAACTTTCGCCGTTTCTACTTTTTTTGTAATCTTTTTGCTTTTTTTCAAGTTTTTTAAGGGCGGAGTCAAAGTCCATATCTAACGGAGTTCCGTCTACGAAACTATTAAGTTTTGCGTTTATCCCCGTACTTGAAGAAATCTCGTTAAAATCACTATTAAAAAATAGCGTTTTTTCAAAAGAGTTCTCGTCAAGTTCAAAAAAATACTTTCCTAAATTTTCCAAACTATTTTCAACGAGTAAATCGTTTTTATAAAGTTTTAAAGAGTCTTTCGTTTCGCTTTTTTTATCAAAAAATCTTTCAATTAAATAAACGTCGCCGTTAAATTCAAATCTTAAATTTCCACCAAACTTCCCGTTATTATATGGATAAAAGCGTTGTCTATCATCAAAAACTATTGAATTTATTTTATAAGAAGGCAAGCCGTAAAACATCGCCTTTATAAAAGAAGCAACGGTAGTTTTACCAAAACCGTTTTCTTTAAAAATTTCCGTTAAGTTATTTTTAAAATCAAAATCAACGTTATTAAGTTTTCCGTAATTTTCTACGTGTATTGATAAAAGTTTCATAACTCAACCTCGTCAGATAAAAGCGCTTTTATACCGTAAGATATAATCGCTTGTTTTTGCTCGCTCGTTAATTTTTCATCGCTTAAAACGTTTCTAATAAATTCGCCTTTTAAAGAAAGGTCGCCCTCAAAATCACTAATATTAAATTTTCTCGTAGTTTTATCTTTTACTGAACAAAAATAGCATAAGTCTTGTAAACTTTCTTCAAGGTCGGAACAAATTTCAAAAGTGTCAAATTCCGTTTCGCCCGTCAAAACTATTGAGTAAACGTTGTTTTTATCAAACTTTAAAGTTGATTTTACGTGCTTTATGGTTGAATATAAATCAGAGCAATTAGAAACGTTTATAACGTGTTCACAAAAAATTCTTTTAGAAAGCGGGATAAATTTAGTTTCAATATTTTTTTCGTCAACGTTAATTAAAACGAAGCCTTTTTCATCAAGTTCGTCAAAACCTCTACCTTCTAAACAACCGCTATACGCGTAAAACCCTCTATCGTCTAATTGATTTTTTTGATAAGAGTGAATATGCCCAAGCGCTAGATAGTCAATATTTTTGTTTCTAAGTTTAGACAAAGATATTTTATCCTTTCCAACGCTATCGCTAATTTGTCCGTGAAGCATAATAAAGTTTTTGTGAGATTTATCTAGATTAAGCGTAGAGTATAAAGAGTTATAATTACCGCTCGTTAACTCAATTCCGCAAATAGTAATATCGCCGTAATGATAATACTGCCAATCTTCGCTAAAAGTTTTAAGGTTTTCTAAATCGTATGCCATTATAGATTCGTAAACGTCGTGATTTCCCCTTAAATATAGAAAGTCAATTTCGGGGTTGTTTCTAACTGCGGAATAAAAAAATTCCTTATGTTTTTTCAAAGGCTTATCCGAATCAAAAACGTCGCCCGAAAGCATAATAATTTTAACACCTTCGCTTTTAGCGAAATTTATTAAATTTTCAAAGGTAGAAAGAAGTTCTTTTCTTCTTTCTTCAACTTTTTCTCTTGGAAATTTAGAGTCCATTTTAGCGCCTAAATGAATATCGGCACAATGAATAATTTTAAGCATAATAACTCCTCTAATTTTTATAGTTATATATTAACATATAAAAAGGCAAAAATCAACAAGCAAAAATTAACTTTAAGGGCTTGAAAAAATTTAGTTTATATAATATAATTGAACTATGAATAAAAATAAGGACTCAAAAATTTCTTTTTTAGATAGCGGTATTCTTTATACCCTGGGCTCAATAATAACGCTAATTTTTTCGGTGGTAATAAGCAGTATTTATGAAAGTAATCCAAGTGTTGAAAATAGTACTTGGTTTTTAATTTTGTCTTACTTTTTATCCCCGCTTGCGCTTACTTGCGCTATTATTTTAACCTTTAAAAACAAGGGGAAAATCGCTTGTCAAAATTTAAAAATAAACAAAGTGTCAAAAAGGGTGTTTTTGGCGTTTATATTATTGACTTTTGGTTTCTTATTTGGACTTTCAAGTATAAACGAGTTGTTTGCAGAGTTTTTGTATAGTTTAGGATACAAGAAATCTTTAACTACGCTTTTAGATTTTTCGGTAGGAAATTTCATTTTAGTCTTGATTTTCGTTTGTATTATTCCCGCACTTATTGAAGAAGTGTTTTTTAGAGCCTTTTTAGTAAAAGGCTTAACTTGTTTTGGAAAAATAACGGCGGTAATTTTAAGTGGAGCGCTATTTTCAATTTTTCATATGAACCCACTTCAAACGGTATATCAATTTTTAACGGGCTCAATTTTTGCCGTAATCGTATTGTACGGCGGAAACTATTTTTTAACTTTTATAGCCCACCTATTAAACAACGTGTTAGTAGTCGTAAATTATTATTTTTTAGGCGGAATACAAAACCAAACGATTACGTTAATTTTAACTATTTTGGGAATAGTTGCAATAATAGTTGGAATAGTTATTCTTGCAAAGAATAAAGAAATTGAAAATAAAAAAGAAAGGGAAAAATTCAATCCAATAATTTTAATCGGCGTTGTGCTTTGTTTAATGCTTTGGATATTAAATTTTTTAAGTAATATCGTATGATGAAAGTTAAGATAGTTGCCGTAGGCAAGATAAAAGAAGACTATTTTTTAAAAGCCGTTGAAGAATACAAAAAAAGGCTAACTAGATTTTGTGATTTTAAAATAGTAGAGATTAAAGAAGAAAATTTCGTTTCCGAGCCGACTGAAAGTCAAAAGGTAGAAATAATGAAGAAAGAAGGCGAAAGAATTCAAAGAGAGTTAAAAGGCTTTATAGTTGCTATGGCAATAGAAGGAAGCAAATTGAGTTCTGAAAAATTTTCAAAACTAATATTAGACGCAAAGGATAAAGACGGCGAAATCACCTTCGTAATAGGTGGCTCTTACGGAATACATGACGAAATTAAAAAAAGGGCAAATTTAAAAATATCTTTTTCGGATATGACCTTTCCGCACACCCTTTTTAGAGTTATGTTAATTGAGCAAATTTATAGGGGATTTATGATAGGAGTTGATTCAAAATACCACAAATGAAAACTACTGAGAAATTTATGAAAATAGCCTTAAAAGAAGGCAAAAAAGCATACGACTTAGGCGAAGTACCAATAGGTGCGGTTATAATGAAAGACGGAAAGGTAATTTCAAAAGCCTACAATATGCGAAACAAATCTAAAATAGCGACTTATCACGCAGAGATTTTAGCCATACAAAAAGCCTGTAAGAAATTAAACGATTGGCGACTTGAAGGGGCTGAGATGTTCGTAACTATGGAGCCTTGTCCAATGTGTGCAGGAGCAATAGTTAACGCAAGGATAAAAAAGGTATATTTTGGAGCGTACGAAAAAAAGAGCGGAGCGTGTTTATCTAACCATCAACTACTTTTTGATAACGGGTTAAATCACAAAGTAGAAGTAGAAGGTGGAATTTTACTTGAACAATGCTCAAATCTCGTAAAAGACTTTTTTAAAAACAAGCGATAAAATAAACTCGTTAAGGAGTATTTATGGAACTTATATCACACAACAATTTTGACGTATCTAAATATTGCGGGCATATCGTACTATTATACGTTGACGCTATGGAAAATAGGGTTGAAAAAATTAAAGAAGCGTTAGAGACTTCGGGATTTGTTTATTATAGTTATCCCGTTTCAATAAGCGGAAAAAATATTAATTACAACATGAGTGAAATTTTTGATAATTGCGCGTGTTTAATATGTGTTTTTTCCGAAGAGTATTTTAAAGAAAATAACGAATTTTTAAAAAATCAGTTTTTTTACAATATTGGCTACGTTAGTGGATTAAATAAAAATTCTATTTTGCCTTTCTGCTTAGAAAAATCACAAAACGTAACTCTTGAAAGAACGCCTATACAAAAATTAGACTTTATAACTTCAATTGAAAGCTTATTAGAAGCTTTAAATTCAAGGTTTTCAAACAAACTTTTAAGATACAATTTTTATAGCAATTACATGGTTAATAAATATGCAACTTCAAGAATTTTTTATAGGTGCTTGCATTTGAAATTTAAAGTTTACAACACGTCTTTTCAAAATGCGAAAAACTATTATAAATCTTTTTCTTCAAGGACTGTTTCAGATAACGCTTTTGATGAATTTTTATCCGAAAATTTAGTGTGCGGTTGTAAAATTATCAGTTTTGGAAACGATAAGTGTTTAACTCCGCAAATGCTTCCTTATAAAGATGAAGTTTACGCAATCGTCGGCGATTATCCAAAAATTATTACAGGTAAAAAAACTTACACTTTACTCTCAAAAGAGAATCAAGAAAAAACGGGAATAAGAGCAGAGATTACGATGGATATTTTAATGCCGATTCATAAACTTTTAGGCTCTTACTTTAAATGCTTTATGACGAGCAAGCAAGAAAAGTGCCCGATATTTTTACTATTAACTTTATTTGAAGGGGATTTTATTAACGCTCAACCAGGAATTGACTACGACGTTTCAGAAAGCGTTGAATATTGGGAAAAAGTTTATCCAAAATCAACTTTTATAGATGAAGACAATAATCGTTTTTATTTTAGCGTAGGCTTAAAGAGTGGAAGTGATATAGAAGTTGACGAATCGTTAAAAGTTGGAAGTGATTTAGATTTTATGTTTCCACAATAACAAATTTTTACAATAAGAAAAAGGAATTTAAAAAATGTTAAATTTACAAGAAAACATAACGGGCGATTTTGATTTTTTTACCCGTTTATTAATAGAAGAGGAAAAAAAGTTTTACGGCGTGTTTATTTCTCACTCAAATTTTGACCAAACTGAAAAAGATTTATTAAAACACGTGCAAGACTCAATGGAAAGCAAAGGGCTTTATACTTTGTGCGATAAAGACTTTATAAGGGGTGGCGACGACTATCAAGAAAAGATAGAAAACGCATTAGATTGTTATACCGCAGTAGTTGTTTTAACTAAAAACTCAATAGCGTCTGATTGGGTTAATTACGAAATGGGCTATTTAAGCGGAAAGGGTAAAACTGTTTACGTTTGGGATACCGAAAACCTATTTTCAAAAGAAAATAGAGATAAAAACCCTTCAATAAATTTGCTTTATTATACTCATTACAAAAAATACGGAAACGTTTATACCAATTTAGAAGATATTATAGAAGAAATTTCTAAAAACTCGCCACATTCTCAAATGTTTAGTAACGAGTCCGAGTTTTTAACGAGAAAAGAATTTAATTCAAGGCTAAATAAAAACGTAGTTTCCATTATAGCAACTTTATCCAGCCCGATTTTTGATAAGCATTACAACTTATTTAAAGATTGCAAGTTTGGATTATTAACAATGAATTTTGGAATGTTTTATAACGAACACGGCGATGGAGTTCAATGTTATAGCAAACGAAATAATTTATTAGAAAATGAAATTTGTCCTATAAGTCAAGAAAAGTGTGCGTTAGTTGCAAGAACTAAAATAACCGAAGAAAATAAAGAGTGCATACTTTTAAATAGTTTAGTTTACAGTGGAAATTTAAAAAAAGGTGGAACTATTGATAGGTTTGGAAACGCGATTGAGTGCGGTTCGTTAGAATATAACCTTCCTGTACATAAAAAATACGGCACGGAATTTAAGTTTATAATAGACGTCCCTAACGACGATTATTTTGTTAGAATTTTAAATATTTTAAACGAAGCGGGCATGAACGCAACCAAATCGGATTCAAACATAGAAAATAGGATTTACCTATCTTTACCTGAACGTAGGGGACAAGGGCTATATAGGTTAAATCACGAGTTTTCAAATAACTTTATTTGCCCTTACGCAACGAGAACGAAATTTAGATAGGAGTCGTATTATGTGGGGAATTTGCCTTATTTTATCTGTATCAACTGCATTTTTACCCATACTTTTAATTACTGTACTTAGTTTTACGAA
>JAZRLL010000037.1:0-3631 GCA_045646745.1 Christensenellaceae bacterium | reverse complement strand
TACAAAAATTAGGTGCGGTTAACGGGTTTGGTTTTTCCAAATTTGTTAAAGACACCCTTGCGTATTTTGCAAAAGTTGAAAGGGCTAAATTGTAAACGTTATTTTTGTATAAAGTTAAAATTACTTCGTCTTGTGTAGGCTCGGTAATTTTATTAATTTTAGCGCCGACTAATAAAGTATTTAATTGTGATAAACTACGTTTTAAGGTAAAAATATCTTGTGGCATACATTTATTATATATTTTATTTTTAAAAAAGTAAATAATTTTGAAATAATAAGCATAAAACCTTTACAATAAAGATAAATTTTGTTAAAATAAAATAATGAAATTTAAAAAATAAGTAATTAGGAGAATTAGTTATGAAATATACTTATGAAAGTGCTGAAAAAAGCACGATTAAACTTGAAATTGCGTTAGATGCAAAAGAATGGGATTTAGCCTTAACCGACGGCTATAATAAGAATAAAGCAAGGTTTAACGTTCAAGGTTTTAGAAAGGGTCATGCACCAAGAAGCGTTATTGAAAAACAATACGGACAAGACGTATTCTTTCAAGATGCTTTAAATTTTGTTTACAATAAATATTTCTTTGAAGTTTTAGACAAAGAATCTTCTATTCAACCAATAACATATCCTGAAATTGAAGACGTTAAATTTGACAAAAAGGGTGGAATTAAAGTAAAATTCTTAGTTCCTTGCAAACCAGAAGTTAAACTTGGTGATTACAAGGGTATAAAGTTTGATAAAGTTGAGTATAATGTTAAAGACGCTGACGTTCAAGCAGAAATTGACAGGCTTTTAAAGAGAAATTCAAGAGAAGTTGAAATTACCGATAGGGCTTTACAAGTTGGCGATATTGCTAATTTTGATTTTAAAGGAACAGTTAACGGAGTTGCTTTTGAAGGTGGTACTGCTGAAAACTATTCACTTGAAATTGGCTCTCAACAATTTATTCCAGGATTTGAAGACCAAATGGTTGGTTTAAATATTGGCGAAGAAAAAGACGTAGTAGTTAAATTCCCAGAAAACTATCACGAAAAGACTTTGGCTGGTAAAGACGCTGTTTTTGCAGTTAAACTTCACGCAATTAAAGGTAAAGAATTACCAGAATTAAACGACGAGTTTATTAAAGACGCAGCAGGCGAAGAATCTGTTGAAGCATTTAAAAAATCAACGAAGGAAAAGCTTCAAGCAGAAAACGATAAAAAGGCTGATAGAGAATTAGAAGATAAAATCGTTAAAACAATCGTGGAAAATGCAACTTGCGAAGTTCCAGAAGCGTTAATTAAAGCTGAAATTGATTCAAGAATTCAAGATATTGAAAATCAAGCAAAACAATATAAAATTCCTGTTGAAATTTACCTTCAATATATGGGAACAACGAAAGATAAACTTGCTTCTGATTTGCAAAAATCTGTTCCAACGAACATTAAAACAAGTTTCGTATTAGAAGAAATTATTAAAACTGAAAACATCGTTGCAACTGATGAAGACGTTGATAATAAAATTACTGAACTTGCTATTATTCAAAAGAGAGACGTTGAAGAATTTAAAAATAGTTTAAACGAAAATCAAAAATACGACGTTAGAAAGAACGTTGAATATCAAAAATTATTTGATTTCTTAAAAGCAAATAATAATATTGATTAATTGTGAGGTAAAAAATGGCTTTAATACCAATGGTCGTTGAACAAACTAATAAAGGCGAACGTTCTTACGATATCTATTCAAGGCTTTTAGAAGATAGAATTATAATGTTATCCGGCGAAATTGACGATGCTTTGGCAAACACAATCGTAGCCGAACTTATCTATCTTGAAGGCAAAGACCCAAACAAAGATATTTGTTTGTATATAAATAGTCCAGGCGGTTCAGTTAGCGCAGGGCTTGCTATTTACGATACTATGAACTATATTAAATGCGACGTTTCTACTATTTGTATCGGTATGGCTGCATCTATGGGTGCGTTTATATTATCAAGTGGTAAAAAGGGAAAAAGATTTGCTTTGCCTAATAGCGAAATAATGATTCATCAACCGTTAGGTGGCGCGCAAGGTCAAGCGAGTGATATTAAAATTCAAGCAGACCATATAATTAAAATCAAAAACAAATTAAATAAAATTTTATCTGAAAATACCAATACTCCTATTGAGCAAGTTGAAAAGGATACTGATAGAGATAATTATCTTTCTGCCGAAGAAGCACTTAATTATGGTATTATTGATAAGATTTTTGAAAAAAGATAATTTTTAAGGAGAGTAATGGCAACTAATAACGCGAACAAAAACAACGGGCTTTATTGTGCATTTTGCGGAAAACCAAAGGAACTTGCTAAACGACTCGTTGCAGGTCCAAACGGTTTATATATTTGTGACGAGTGCTTAGACCTTTGTAACATTATTTTAAAGGAAGAAGAAAACGAAAGTAGTTTTAGCGATATTCCTTTAAAAAAACCAAGGGAAATAAAGTTAGAACTTGATAAATATATAGTTGGGCAAGACGATGCTAAAAAAGTATTATCCGTTGCGGTTTACAATCATTATAAAAGAATTAACGCAATCAGTAGCGGTAAATTTGAAAATGATGAAACTGAAATTGAAAAAAGCAATATTTTACTTTTAGGTCCAACGGGTTCGGGCAAAACTTTGCTTGCAAGAACGCTTGCTAAAATTTTAAACGTTCCTTTTGCCGTTGCCGATGCTACTACCTTAACCGAAGCGGGCTACGTTGGTGAAGACGTTGAAAATATTTTATTAAAACTTATCCAAAACGCCGATTACGATATTGAAAAGGCTCAAAGGGGTATAGTTTATATTGATGAAATTGATAAAATAGCACGTAAAAGCGAAAACGTTTCAATTACGAGAGACGTTTCTGGTGAAGGCGTTCAACAAGCGTTATTAAAAATTATTGAAAGTACCGTTGCTTCCGTTCCGCCACAAGGTGGAAGAAAGCACCCACAACAAGAACTTTTAAGAATTGATACGACCAATATCTTATTTATTTGTGGCGGAGCCTTTGTGGGACTTGATAAAATTATTGAAAAACGTAAAGACGTTTCAAGTTTAGGCTTTGGTGGAAATATTACTAAAAACGATACCGATAAAGTAGTTGCTTTAAAAGATATTCAACCACAAGATTTAATTAAATACGGTCTTATTCCGGAATTCGTTGGTAGAGTTCCAATAACTGTTTCGTTAGAACCACTTAACGAAAACGCTTTGGTTAAAATTATGACCGAGCCTAAAAACGCATTAATCAAACAATACAAAAAACTTATCGGCATGGATAATTGTGAACTTGAAATTACCGATAACGCCGTAAAAGAAATTGCTAAAATGGCAATATCTTTAAAAACGGGCGCTAGGGGACTTAGAACGATTTTTGAAAATTTAATGCTTGATTGTATGTTTGATATCCCAAGTGGCGACAACGTTAAAAAAGTCGTTATAGACGATGAAGTTGTTAAAGGCAAGAAAAAACCTAATATTATAAATAAGGAAATTGCTTAATATAATCTAAATTATTATAAAAATATTAAACTCTAAAATCTTTAATTGGTTTTAGAGTTTTATTTTTGCATAAAAAACACTAAATATTCAGTATTTTATGCAATTTTAATTAATTTATT
>JAZRLL010000036.1:0-2952 GCA_045646745.1 Christensenellaceae bacterium | reverse complement strand
AGGATTATGGCTTGCAGTAATCATAATTCCAGCAACTGCCCCGTAGTATCTTATTGCATAAGATAGCATTGGTACGGGCGTAGGCTTTGCAAAAATTCTAACTTTAATACCGTTAGCAATTAAAACGCCTGCCGACGTCTTTGCAAAAAGTTCGGAATTCGTTCTCGTATCGTAAGAAATACAAACGCCTTTATCCATCGCAACTACGCCAAGTGATTTAATGTACTCACAAAGCCCTTTCGTTGCTTTTTTTACGGTGTACACGTTGAGCATATTAGTTCCATAACCTATAATTCCACGCATACCCGCCGTACCAAAATCTAGATTTTTTCCAAATCTATATTCAATTTCTTTTTCGTTATCTTTAATTGAAGACAATTCTTCAAAAGCATCTCTATTTAATTTAGGATTAGATAACCAATCGTTATATAACACTTTATAATCCATAATATCTCCAAAATTTTTCTATATTATATATTAAATTATACGTATTGTCAAAGCATTTTATTTCGCAAAAAGTACGTTTCCGTCTTTTATAGTCATTAAAACTTCGTAGGTGTTTTTATCTAAAATAACTAAATTTGCTCTTTTGCCTTCTTTTATAGAGCCAACTTCATTATCAATTTTTAAGTTTTTAGCAGGGTTTATAGTAGCGCAATCTACCGCATCGGTAAATGGAATTCCAACTTTTTCTACTGCGTTTTTAATAGCGTCGTTCATCTTTAAAACGCTACCTGCAAGCGTTCCGTCAGCAAGCCTTGCTTCGCCGTTTTTAATAAACACTTTTTGCCCGCCAAGTTCAGATTCACCGTCTTTTAAATATTTAGCACGCATACTATCCGTTATAAAAATAATTTTATCTTTACCCTTATTGTTGAAAAGAACTTTCATCGCTGGAACTGAAACGTGAATAGTATCACATATTAGTTCGCAGTTTACATTTTTATTAAGCATAGCACAACCAACTACGCCAATATCTCTATGGTGAAAGCCCGTTTGAGCGTTAAAAGTATGTGTAACGTTAGTTATACCCCACTCAACACCCTTTTCACAATCGTTATATGTTGCGCCCGAGTGTGCAACTGATGCAACTACGCCTTTTTTTACCAAGTGCTTAATTAAACTTTCAGCCCCTTCAATTTCTGGCGCTAACGATACGATTTTAATATTGTTTCCACTAATCTCATCGTACTTTTCAAAACTTTCTACGTTTGGTTTTTCTATGTATTCAAGGGGTTGTGCACCTTTAAATTTTGGTGCAATAAACGGACCTTCTAAATGAACGCCTAAAATTTCAGCACCCTTTCCGTCGTAATTTTCCATAAAGTTTTTAATATTGGATAAAGCATCGGAAATGTTTTCTGGACTTTGAGTCATCGTAGTTGCTAAAAACATAGTCGTTCCTTCTTGAAGAACGGACTTTGAAATAGTTTCAAGGTCTTTTTTTTCTTTATCCATATTATCCGAGCCGTTTGCACCGTGAGTATGCTCGTCAATAAACGACGGGATTACTACTGCGTTTTCATTAAATTTTGCAATTTCTTCGTCAACTTCGTTTTTAAAGTTAATTTTTCCGTCTAAAAAACCAATATCAGTTTTTATTATTCCTTTACCTTCAACGTAAACGTTTATATTTTTTAATCCTTTCATATTACACCTTATTTTTTAAATAATTTATTTTTTGTTTATTAATTTCAGTTGTGTTTAACTCACTGACTTTTTCTTTGCAGTAATTATATTTTTTCGTAGCGCTTGGTTTCCAAATAAGATACCAAACGGCTATAAATAAAGAACTTAAAACTTCTACTACTATTATAAAAATCAACTTCCCCGACATTTCTATATTGTAAGCAATAGACAAAATTATAGGAATTAATAATAATACGGACAAAAATATACAAAACTTTGCCATAAAATTATATGATTTTAATGATTTTGATAATTTGGTCATTTTAGAAACGTAAAACGACCTATCTTTATTAATTACCTTTCTATAAGGCTCGTTAGTTAACTTTTTTAGGTCTTGTTCTTTTTTGTATTCTTCTCTAATCATATTTTTTCTCCAACGTGCTTTTTAAAAACTCGCCCGTATAACTTTCTTTATTTAAAATTATCTCTTCGGGAGTTCCTACTCCAATAACTTCTCCGCCACCACTGCCGCCTTCTTTTCCTAAATCCACGATATAATCGGCGGTTTTAATAACGTCTAAATTATGTTCAATTACTAAAATCGTGTTTCCCTTGTTTCTAAGTTCAATTAAAATACTAATTAATTTATAAACGTCGTAAGTATGAAGTCCCGTAGTAGGCTCGTCTAATATATAAATGGTTTTACCCGTTGACCTTTTTGAAAGTTCGGTTGCTAATTTTACCCTTTGCGCTTCGCCACCAGATAAAGTAGTTGCCGATTGACCTAATTTAATATAGCCTAAACCAACTTCACTAAGCCTTTTAAGTTTATTGTAAATTCTTGGAATATTACTGAAAAACTCCAAGGCTTCGTCTACCGTCATATCTAAAACGTCGGAAATATCCTTACCTTTATATTTAACGGAAAGAGTTTCTTTATTATACCTTTTTCCCTTACAAACTTCACAAGGAACGTACACGTCTGGTAAAAAGTGCATTTCAATAGTTATAATTCCGTCGCCACAGCAGTGTTCGCATCTTCCGCCTTCCACGTTAAAACTAAATCTTCCTTGGGTATATCCCCTTTCTTTTGCATCTATGGTTGAAGCAAATAACTCTCTAATATGCGTAAATACGCCCGTATAGGTTGCGGGATTGCTTCGTGGAGTTCTTCCTATTGGAGATTGGTCAATGCAAATAACGTTGTCAAAATGCTCTAAACCTAAAATCTCGTCGTAATCGCCTTGCCTGAGTTTAGCCTTGTTTAAATTTAAGGCACAAGCGGGATATAAAATTTCGTTAACAAGCGAACTTTTACCACTT
>JAZRLL010000035.1:0-1348 GCA_045646745.1 Christensenellaceae bacterium | reverse complement strand
AACCTAATAATATATTAACATAATCTTTAATTATAGTCAACTCGTTTAAAAGTTTTTTTAGTTATATCCCCTATTTTTTAATAGTTTTTTATCAAATTTTTGTTTGACAACTTAAAAAGGTTGCAAAATTTTAAAAATAGTTTATAATTTAAGTATGAAACTTAATCAAAACGAATTTAATTTAGCGGTTGCAAAAAATTTAGTAATGTACCGCAAACATAATAAATACACCCAAGTTCAGTTAGCGGAAAAATTAAATTATTCCGACAAGGCGGTTTCAAAATGGGAGAGTGGTGAGTGCTTACCTGACGTTTACGTTTTAAATTCTATTGCCGAGTTATACGGAATTACTTTAAACGACCTTATAACCCCACGCAATAAACCAAAACAACCCGCAAATAAAGTAAGAGCAATTTTTATCCCATTACTTTCAGTTTGCTTGGTTTGGATGGTGGCTGTTCTTGCTTTTATATGCTTAAAAGCCTTTCTTCCGTGGTATAAAAATCCTACGATAGTATTTATTTTCGGTTTACCTATTTCGTTTATCATATTAGTAGTATTTTCTTGCATATACAAAGTATACGTAATGCAATTTTTGTCAATAACCGCTTTGATTTGGACTACAATTTTAACGATACATTTAGGAATTGCTAATTTTTATTCGGTAGTTAAATTCTTGTATTTCTTTGGAATTCCACTTCAAATTGCCGTTATTTTGTGGTATGCGTATAAATATATAAAAATACTAAAACAAAGAAAATAAATAAAATAAATCTCCAAAGGTTCAAAACTTTTGGAGATTTTTGTTTTAGTTAAATTTTTATTTAGAAAAATAAAATTCCTTCATTATTTTAGCGTCAAGGTCTTGCGTTCCTGCTGATTCGCATATAATATAGGGCTCAATATTTTTAATTTTTAACGCTTTTAAAAACGGCTCGTAATTAGGTCCAAACTCATTATCTTCAAAGGTTAAATGCTTAATTTCGCCCTTGTCCCCATACATAATTTTTGAGAAATGAACGTGTAATTTTTCAAGTTTTTCTCTTGACGCTATCTTTTCCATTTCGTCTAAACAATCTAAAAAATCTTGCGTCGTTTTAAGCGAGCCACCCGTTCTACTATTAATATGTCCAAAATCTATACACGGATAGTAAAAAGGCGCTAACGTACAAAACTCGGCAATTTCTTTAATAGTTCCAATTTGAGCGGATTTTCCCATAGTTTCTGGACAAATAATCATATCGTCAAAATTATGTTCAACTATTTTATCGGCTAAAATTAGCAATCTTTTTTTAGTTAGTTCAACCGCTTCTTCTCTTGAAAGTTTACCCTGCGTAGACGGGTGAAA
>JAZRLL010000034.1:0-1453 GCA_045646745.1 Christensenellaceae bacterium | reverse complement strand
CCTGACCATTTTAGAATAGTTATGCTTCCTGAAAGTATGACTTTGGCAAATGCAATTTACGAGATTGGCGATTTCTTAAAAGATTATAAAAAATAAAATACGGGGAATCCCCAAAGGTAATTAAAAAAGCGGTTGAAAATTCAACCGCTTTATTTTATTTTCCTAAAATTTTAGCAAAAGCATCTTGTAATATTTGTAAAGATTTTTCTGCTTGTTCTTTGTTTCTTCCCTTAACCGAATAATAAACTTTAAGTTTTGGCTCGGTACCACTTGGTCTTACGCAAATAAATCCGCCTATTTCAAGTTCAAAATATACGCAGTTTATTCCGCTGAATAAAAGTTTTTCATCTTGTAAATCAACTGACTTTCTAACTCCGCTTAAATAGTCCCTTACGGCTACTACGTTATAAACGTCAATATTTTTTATATCGCTATTTCTTATTTCTTCAACGGCTTTATTCATATCTGCCATAGCGTTTAATCCATCGTACTTATAAGAAACGGTCTTATCTATACAATATCCATACTTGTCGTAAAGTTCGCTTAGAACTTTATAAACGTTAGTATTATTATATTGATAATAGCAAGACATCTCCGCAAATAACATACTTGCGACTACTGCGTCTTTATCCCTTGAATGAGTTCCCCTTAAATATCCACAACTTTCTTCAAATCCGAATATAAAGGTTTTTGATTTGCTTTTTTCAAAGGATTTAATTTTTTCGCCAATAAATTTAAATCCAACGGGAACTTCTTGTAATTCTACTCCGTAATTTTCACAAATTAACTTAACCATATTGGTAGAGACGAAACTTTTTATAACCACGCCGTTTTGTGGTAAACGTTTTTCCATAGTTAATCTTTTTAATACGTAGTCGGTAAGAAGTACTCCAACTTGATTTCCCGTTAAACTTATAAACTCGCCTTCTTCGTTTTTTATAGCAACGCCTAATCTATCTGCATCTGGGTCTGTTCCAAAAACTACGTCTGCATTAATTTTTTTAGCAAGTTCTATACCTTTAAATAGCGCTTCTTTGTTTTCAGGATTTGGCACTTCAACCGTTGAAAATGACGAGTCAAAATTAGTTTGTTCTTCAACTAAACTAACTGAAATTCCCAATTTTTTGAGTATTTTACAAACGGGTTCAAAGCCCGTGCCGTGAAGTGGAGTGTAAACTATTTTAAACTTCTTGCCACATTTTTTTACCGCTTTTTTTGAAAGAGATAAGCAAGACAATACGCTTATATAATTTTTTAAGAAGGATTTACCAATCACCTTTAAGTTCCCTTGTGATTTAAGTGAAAGAATATTCATTTCTTCAATAGAGAACACGTCTTTTACGTCAGATATGTAATTTACCACTTCGTTAGTTGCTTCAATAGCCATTTGAGCCCCGTCTTCACCGTAAACTTTATAGCCGTTGTACTCTTTTGGATTATGGCTTGCAGTAAT
>JAZRLL010000033.1:0-5270 GCA_045646745.1 Christensenellaceae bacterium | reverse complement strand
CAAGGTAATTTCGGTTCGGTTGACGGCGATAGTGCTGCGGCGATGAGATATACCGAAGCAAGACTTAATAATTTAGCATTAGAAATGCTAAAAGATTTGGATAAAGATACTATTGATTGGGAAAATAACTTTGACGATACTCTTAAAGAGCCTAAAACACTCCCATCACGTTTTCCTAACGTTTTAGTAAACGGCGCTATGGGTATTGCGGTTGGTTTAGCAACTAATATTCCGCCACACAATATTGTTGAAGTTATAGACGGGGCTATTGCCTACGTTGAAAATCCTAAAATTAAACTTAACGAAATGATGGAAATCGTTAAAGGTCCAGATTTTCCAACGGGCGGTTATATAATTGCGGGTGAAGAACTTCAAAAAGCCTACGAAACGGGTAAAGGTAAAATTATAATTCGTTCAAAATTGAACGTGGAAAAAGAAAATTCAGGTAAACAAAGTATAGTTGTAACTGAAATTCCATATCAAGTTAATAAAGCCAAACTCATTGAAAAAATCGGCGAATTAATGATAAACGAAAAGGAAGAATTTGGTGGAATTCAAGACGTGGTTGACGAGTCTGATAGACACGGTATGCGTATCGTTATAAAGTTAAGAAAGGACGTTGACGCATCAAGCGTTTTGGATTTGTTATACAAAAAAACCGATTTACAAGTTTCTTACGGTATAAATAACGTTATGATTGCAGATGGTAAACCGCAACAGTTAGGATTACTTGATATTTTTAAGTATTATACCGAATATCAAAAACAAGTAGTTTTAAGAAGAACTAAACACGATTTAGCAAAGGCGAAACTTCGCCACGAAATCGTTTCGGGCTTAATAATTGCAGTTAGCGATATTGATAAAGTAATAAAAATTATTAAAAGTTCACAAGACACTCAAACTGCTAAACAAAATTTAAGAAAGGCCTTTGATTTGAGCGACGTTCAAGCGCAAGCAATTCTTGATTTAAAACTTTCAAGATTAACTAAACTTGAAATAGATAATTTAAAAGACGAACTTAAATCACTTGAAGAATTAATTAAAGAATTAACTTCAATTATTGATAGTAAAAGAAAACTTAATAGCGTTGTAAAAGAAGAGTTTTTATATGTTAGAAAAAAATATAAAGAACCAAGAAAATCTGTTATAGTATCTAACGTTTCAGAAGTTCAAACTCAAAGATTTGACGATGAAAAACCGGTTGAAAATTATATTTTAGGTTATAGCGGTAAAGGACTTGTTAGAAAAGTTAAGTTAATGTCTTATTCAAGAAGTAAAACGGATACTCCAACTCAACAAGAAATTTTCTTATTCTCAACGAAGGCAACTAGTCTTGATAACGTTTTAGTATTTACAGATAAAGGTAATTTATATAGACTTCCTATTGATTCTATTCCAGAAGCAAGGGGAATTGGTCAAGGTGGCGTAACCTTTGACACGTTATTTAAAGAAGCCTTAAAAGATGAAAAACCTATTGCGTTTTATAATTTTGGCGATACAAAGCCAAGCGGTAGCGTTCTTATGTTTACAAAGAGCGGTATGGTTAAGCGTACCGACTTTGAAGATATGCAATTTTCAAGAACTTCTTGCCAAGTAATCAAACTTAAAGAAGACGATTTAGTTTTAGCCGTTGAAGATTACGATGAAAATAAGGATTTATTCTTCGTTTCAGAAAAAGGCATGTGTTTAAGGGCTAAAAACGAAGTTCCGCTTCAAGGTAGAGTTGCAATTGGCGTAAAAGGTATGGAATTAAACGACGGCGATAGCGTTATTCACGCATCACAAGTTGTAGACGATACTTCAAGTGAAGTAATAATCGTAACTTCGTTTGGAACTTTCAAAAAAGTTTATACGGGTATGATTCCAAAAACCGCAAGAGCGAGAAAAGGTGTTAAAATTGTTGAACTTGGCGATGAAAAATTAGGCGAATTAGTAGTGTTTGCTAAAACTGAAAAACAAAACGATAATGCGTTGCTAACTGTTATTGATAGAATTGGTGCAATTTATTACGTTGAAACCAAGGATATTTGTCAGGATAGCAGGACGACAAAGGGAAGATATATCCAAAAAATTGGATTGTGTCAACCGTTAGTCGTCTACTACGTCAGGCGATAATAGGGGTAATATTGGTGAAGTATTTTCCCCTAAACAAAGCAATATAAATAGTTTTAATGAAGATGAAAAAACTATAAAAAGCAATGCTCAAAAAATTAAAAAAGCGGAAAATATTAGTGCCGAATTAAAAGAAAAAGTTAGTCAAATAACAACTGTTAGTCAAGATATAAAAAAGTCTATAAAAGTTGATAATATCGTAGAAAATAAAGATAATTCTATTTTAAAACATAACGAAAACGATATTGAATTTGGGCTTAATGAAGTTAGAGATTGTCTATTAGGTTTATATAAAAACGTCTTTAATTTATTCCCTGATTTTAAGCCTACCTTTAACGACGTTTTAGCCGACGTGTTAGCATTTGTTTCAGGCTTTGCAAAATTAAATAAATTTGAAAACGTTTTTGAAAAAGTATTTAAAATAAGCGTGAAAACGTTTAATGGCAAGTACACCGATTTAAAAGGCGTTCCATTAATATTTAAATTATGCGTATGGGCAAGTAAAAATAAAAATTACGATTGCTCGCTTCAAGTTTTAAACGGAATTATTAGATGCTTAATGGGCTTTGATTTACAAAATAGCAACATTGTTTATGATTTTTTAAATTCTTCGGTTGAATTTTTAAAATCACAGGGCATAAATTTTAATTAATTTTTTAAAGTGTGGTTATTTTATTTGACAAGAAATTTTGCATTTGTTATAATGATTAGGCTAAATTTAGTAATATTTGCCATAGGGTAAAGGAGGGTTGTTGAATATGTCTACTGTTAGAGTTGGTGAAAATGAATCACTTGATAGTGCTTTAAGAAGATTTAAACGTAAATGTTCTCGTGATGGTATTATTGGCGACCTTCGTCGTAAAGAATTCTATGAAAGACCTTCTGTTAGAAGAAAAAAGAAAGCAGAAGCAGCAAAAAAGAGAAATATAAAAGGCTAATTTTTTTACACCCGCAAAAATTTGCGGGTGTATTTTGTTTATCTAGGAGTTGTTATGAGTAATAAAAGTATTAAAGACTATGCAAAAGAAGCCAAGAAACGTTTAAAAAATAGTTTTTGGCAGAATTACAAAGATAAGGTTAATTTAGAAGTAGAAAATGCACAAAAGTCTGGAAATACGCCGTCAAAGGTTGTTGAGTATTATCAAAGCAAGGCAACTCAATCAATAAAAGGCTGTGATATCTCGTTTGAAGATTTTTATTTAAAAGTTAAAGAAATTTTGTTAAAATACGGCGAAGTTAGTGATATTATTGGAAGATTAACGGATAAAGAGTACTTTGAAACGTTAACATACGAGCAAAAACAAAAATACACCTTTAATTTATCTGAAAAATATTTAAAAGCAAAAACACGCTTTTATGAAGAAATTAAATTTGAAAACGTTAACAATTAAACTAAAAAACACTTTTTAATTTTTAAATTATTAAGTGTTTTATTATATAAATAAAAATTTATTGCAATTTTTCTAGTAAAATGTTAAAATACGTTTAAAGGGGATTATTATGATTTTTGGAAAAGAAGAATTTTTAAAAATTTTTGATGAAAACGTTAAACGAGAAGGTGCTGAAAAATTACGAGAATATCTTATAAATTCAGATTTTTTTAAAGCACCTGCAAGCACACGCTATCATAGTGCGTTTGAAGGTGGTTTATGCGACCATAGTGTAAAAACGTATAAAAGATTACTTTTTAACGTTGAGAGTGAATATGGTTCAAATTACGAAGAAACGATTTCTAACGAAAGTATTGCAATTGTTTCACTTCTTCACGATTTGTGTAAAATTGACTATTATAAACTTGATTATCGCAACGTTAAAAACGAAGAAGGCAAATGGGAGAAAAAGGAATATTACACAAAAGACGAATTGCTTCCCTACGGCCACGGCGAAAAGTCGGTTTATATAGTAAACGGATTTATTAGATTAACAAGGCAAGAAGCGTTAGCAATAAATTGGCATATGGGCGGTTTTGATAGTAGAGTAAAAGGTGGCGACGGCTCAATTAGTGAAGCCTACGCAATTTGTCCGCTTGCCGTATTATTACACGTTTCTGATTTGGAAGCAACCTATTTAGACGAAAAGAGAACGTTAAATTAAATTTTTAAGCCGTGTAAATAAAAGAAGTTATCAAAATAAATATTACCACCTTTGCAAAAAGGTGGTATTTTTATTGTAATTTTATTAAATATATGTTATATTATTTTTATGAAATTTTTAGAATTAACGATTAATACGACTCACGAAGCCGAAGAACTAATATCGTCATTACTTTGGGAATACACTTCCTACGGCGTTTCAATTTGCGATGATAACGACGTTTTAGAGTTGATTAACAATAGGCGTAATACTTGGGATTATTTAGAAGATAAACTAACGGAAAATTTAGGTTTTAATAGCACTTTAATAAAATGTTATTTTGATTTAGAAGACGGCGATAATAAAATATCTTTAATTGAAAAAGATTTGCAAAATTTTAAAGAAAATAATTTGGGGAACCTTGATTTTGGAAGTTTAGAAACTATAAAACGCATCGTTGACGGCGACGATTGGATTGAAATTTGGAAAAAACACTATAAGCCTATTAGTTTAGGTAAAATAGTTGTTTGTCCTTCTTGGATAAATTATGAGAAAAAAGAAGGTCAAGAAGTGGTTGTTATTGACAGTAATCAAGCCTTTGGAACGGGCGAGCACGAAACTACTTCAATGTGTATTGGCTTTTTACAAAATTACGTTAATAAAGACTCAATTGTAATTGATATTGGAACGGGCTCTGGTATTTTAGGTATTTCCGCTATAAAATTAGGCGCTAAAAAAAGCGTAATGACCGATATTGACGAAATTGCCGTAATTTCTGCTATACATAATGCAAAAATTAACGGAGTTTACGATAATTGCCTCATTTCTCTTGATAATCTGCTTAGTGAAAGCGATAAGGTTGGAGATATTATCGTTGCAAATATTACTGCGGATATATTATGTGTTTTAGCAAATTCAATAACAAAGCACGTAAAAGACGATACGGTTTTAATTTTAAGCGGAATATTAAAGGAAAAGGCAGAATTAGTAGTTGAAACTTATAAAAAAATAGGTTTTAACGTAATTAATTCTAAAAATATAGGAGAGTGGGTGGCACTTGCACTAAAAAAATTATGAAAAAAGTA
>JAZRLL010000032.1:0-19679 GCA_045646745.1 Christensenellaceae bacterium | reverse complement strand
ATTTAAAAGACGGCTTAAAAATAATTGAAAGTTATAAAGAAAGAAAAAACGTTAACTTATATATTTTTTCAACTCATATAGATAGCGAGTTATTGCTTTCAAGTGCAAACAAAGGTCAGGTTAAGGTAAGAAGAGTTAACGAAATTCACTCTTTAATCAGTAGGCACGTTTATGAAAATGGAAATATTTTATTTGAAAGAGCAATAAAGGGCGATAAAGAGGAAAAAGAAATATCCGCACTTATCGTTGGTCTTGGAAAATACGGAAGGGAAATGCTTAAAACTTTATCTTGGTATTGTCAAATGGACGGGTATCATTTAACGATTAACGCATTTGATAAAGATGGAAAAGCCTTGGAAAAACTAAAAAGCGTTGCTCCTGAACTTTTAGACGAAAAATATAACGGGACTAAAATCAAAGGCGAAGCCGAATATCAAATTAACGTTTATTCGGGCGTTGATATAAAAGAACAAAAATTTAAAGAAGAAATAGAGAAAATTAAAAACGTTTCCTACGTTTTCGTTTGTTTGGGCGAAGATAATTTAAACGTAGAAACGGCAATAAATTTAAGAAGTTTATTTGAAAGAAAAAAATCTCACCCGATTATAGAAACTATAATTTATAACACTTTACAAAAGAATTCTTTAATAGGATTAAAAAATTACAGCGGACAAGAATACGATATTGATTATTTTGGAGACGTTGAATCTATATATTGTCAAAACGTTATAATGAATTCCGAACTTGAAAAGATGGCGTTAAATCAACATTTAAAATGGGGGAAAGAAGAAAAGTTTTGGGAATACGAATACAATTATCGTTCTTCGTTTGCAACGACAATGCACCTAAAAGCAAGGATTTTGCAAAACATTAAGGGAGCAAACAAAAAAACCGAAGATTTAACCAAAGAAGAGAAAGAAATTATAGAAAAACTTGAACATAGAAGGTGGAACGCATATATGCGAAGCGAAGGCTACGTTTATAGCGGAAGTTTAGACGAAAACAGCAGAAATAATTTAGCAAAAACGCATCATAATTTAGTTCCTTACGATGTATTGAGCGAAGAAGACAAGAAAAAAGATAGCAACGTTGGAACTTTTTAAAAACAAGCGATAAAAGGGTTTAAAACTATTGACTATTTTATGAATATTTTATAAAATATAAATATCAGCAAGAGATTACGCTGAATTTATACAATTGGAGGAATTATGATACCACACGGCACAGAGATAAAACTTTTTTCAGGCAACTCAAATAAGCCACTTGCAGAGGCAATAGCCAAAGCATTAAATTTAAATCTCAGTCAAATTGAAGTGGGTACTTTTAGCGATGGCGAAATAAGTGTTCACTTAGGCGAAACGGTAAGGGGTAGAGACGTTTTTATAATTCAATCTATCGCACAACCGGTAAACGACAATTTAATGGAACTTTTAGTTATGATTGACGCTGCTAAAAGAGCATCGGCAGGAAGAATTACGGCAGTAGTTCCATATTTTGGATACGCAAGGCAAGATAGAAAGGCAAGACCAAGAGACCCAATTACTGCAAGACTCGTTGCAGACATTATTCAAACTGCGGGAGCGGATAGGGTTCTTACAATGGACTTACACGCCCTTCAAATTCAAGGATTTTTTAGTAAACCCGTTGACCATTTAGTTGGCGGACCACTTCTTTACAAATATTTTTCGGATAAAATTGACGAAAACTTCGTCGTAGTTTCCCCAGACGTTGGCTCGGTTACGAGAGCAAGAAACGTTGCGGCAAAACTCGGCGTTAATATGGCGATTATTGATAAACGTCGTCCAAAAGCAAATCAACTTGAAGTTATGAACATAATCGGCGACATTAAAGGTAAAAAATGTTTGATGGTTGACGATATGATTGATACCGCAGGAACGATAGTTCAAGGTGCAGAAGCCCTTTGGAAAAACGGCGCAACGGAAATTTACGCTTGTTGTACACACGCAGTATTCTCTGGCCCAGCGATTGAAAGAATTAAAAACTCGCACATTACTAAACTTGTAGTTTTAGATACGATTAATATGCCAGAAGAAAAGAGAATTGACAAAATTGAAATTGTTTCAGCAGCAAAATTATTCGCTCTTGCAATTGAAAACATTTACTTTGATAGGAAAATGTCTGACCTTTACACCTGAAATCAATAAAAATAGTATAAAGATGGTAAATATTTTATTTATCATCTTTTTTAATTTTAGCAAAAGCACTTTATATTGATAAAACTATCAAGCGCGAAAATTAATTATTATATAATTAAGAAAACAAAAAAGTGTAAAATTTTACAAAACTTTTAATAAAAAACTATTGCATTTTAAAAAGAAAACATTTATAATGTTTTTTAACTATTTAAAATTAAAAGGAGAAAAAATGATTTTTCACGACAAAGACTCTAAACGAGTTTTAGAAATTTTAGAAACTAACGAAAACTCTGGTCTTAACACTAATCAAATAACTGAAAGGCAAGAAAAATACGGATTAAACAAACTAAACGAAAAAAGAAAGAAAACTACTTTTGAAAGATTTATATCGCAATTTAAAGACGTTATGATTTTAATTTTAATTGCGGCAGCGGTAGTTTCTTTTACAATCGTTTGTTACGAAGGTAATTGGGGGGAAATTTTTGAACCGATACTTATCTTGTTAATCGTAATTATTAACGCAACTATGGGCGTAGTGCAAGAAAGCAAAGCCGAAAGAGCGCTTGACGCTTTAAAAAACATGTCGTCGCCCCATGCAAAAGTTATAAGGAACGGGAAAGAAGACGTTATTGACGCAAAAGATTTAGTTCCTGGCGACATAATTAAACTTGAAGCGGGCGATTTTATTCCCGCAGACGCAAGGCTTATAAAAAGCACGAGTTTAAAAAGTGAAGAATCTGCTTTAACGGGAGAATCAGTTCCTTCTGAAAAATATGCAGACTCGGTTATTGATGAAAAAGCGCCGATAGGCGATAGAACGAATATGGTATTTTCAGGTTGTTCTATAACTTACGGAACGGCAACTGCGGTAGTAGTTGCAACGGGTATGGATACCGAGATGGGCAAAATTGCAAATTTATTATCCCAAGAAGAAGAAAGTCAAACTCCACTTCAACAAAAACTTTCAAGTTTAGGAAAGTATTTGGGAATAATGGCTCTTGCAGCGTGCGGGATAATTTTCGTTATAGGACTTTTTAATAGTATTGAGCCTATCCATATATTTATGACCTCGGTTTCTTTGGCGGTTTCGGCAATTCCAGAAGGCCTTCCTGCAATCGTTACGATAGTTTTATCAATAGGCGTACAACGTATGGTAAAGCGAAATGCAATAATTAGAAAACTTCCAGCAGTTGAAACTTTGGGAAGTTCGTCTGTTATATGTTCGGATAAAACGGGAACTTTAACGCAAAATCGCATGACGCTCGTTAAGGCGTACGTTGAAGGTTTTTCTATAACCGAAGACGTATCGGATAATAATAGCGAAGAAGTTAAAAGACTTTTAAAATACGGAATTTTATGTTCCGATGGCTCTGTAATTTTCAAAGGAAAAACTGAACAGCATATCGGCGACCCAACCGAAACTTCAATTATCGTGGCTGGATATAAAAACGGATACACGAAAGAAGAGTTAAACGAGATTTATCCAAGGATTAATTCTATTCCTTTTGACTCGGACAGAAAATTAATGACGTCAATTAACAAAATAGACGGCAAAAATATAGTTATCGTTAAAGGTGCTTTTGACGTAATGAGAAAAAGGTGTATTACGGGCAATTTAGAAAAAGCGTCTTTAATCAACGAAGAAATGAGTAAAAACGCATTAAGAGTTTTAGCCGTTGCGTATAAAGAGATAAAAGAAGTTCCTGAAACTTTAAACGATAAAGAAATTGAAACCGAACTTCATTTTATGGGATTAGTTGGTATGATTGACCCACCAAGACCGGAAGCAAAACAAGCGGTTGCAATTTGTAAAAAGGCAGGCATCAAAGCGGTTATGATTACGGGCGACCATATAACTACCGCATCTGCTATTGCGAAAGAATTAGGAATTTTAAACGAAGGCGAAATGGCTATTACGGGTTCGGAGCTTGATACTTGGACGGATAGGGAACTTGATGAAAAAGTAGAAAACATATCCGTTTACGCAAGGGTTTCTCCTGAAAACAAAATAAGGATAGTAAAAGCATGGCAAAGAAAAGACCAAGTGGTTTCTATGACGGGGGACGGAGTTAACGACGCACCTGCTTTAAAGGCGGCGGATATTGGTTGTGCTATGGGTATAACGGGAACTGACGTTGCAAAAGGCGCTGCCGATATGACTTTAACCGACGATAATTTCGCAACTATTGTTGAAGCGGTTAAAGAAGGTAGGGGAATTTATGCAAACATTAAAAAAGTAGTAGGCTTTTTATTAGGAACGAACATTGGCGAAGTTATAACGGTATTCGTTGCTATGCTTATATGGCACGTTTCCCCGTTATTATCAATGCAATTACTCTGGATTAATTTAGTAACTGATAGTTTACCTGCAATAGCGTTAGGTATGGAGCCGTTAGAAAAAGACGTTATGGAAAAGAAGCCTAAACCTAAAAAAGAAGGCATATTTGCAAACGGATTTGGAATTAGAATAGTATTACAAGGTTGTATGTTTGGTATACTTGCATTGCTTGGTTATGCAATCGGATATTATTCAACGGGATTAGTAAAAGGCGGGCAAACACTTGCGTTTATGGTGCTTGCATTATCTCAAATTGTTCAAGCGTATAATATGCGTTCAGAACGTTCACTCTTTAAAATTGGAGCGTTCAAAAACAAAACTTTAAACTATGCGGCGTTAATATCTTTCGTTCTTATGGGACTAGTTATGTTCCTTCCTACGATAAACACTATTTTTGGACTTATCTATCTTCCATATCATTTATATTTAATAGGTTTAGGATTAATATTCGTTCCGTTAGTTGTAATGGAAATTTCTAAACTTTTAGGATTTATTAAGCATCATTAACAATTTTTAACAAAGGAATTTATAATGAAGAAAAATACAAACGTGTTTTCAATACCCAATATTTTAACTCTGTGTAGAATTTTATTAATACCGGTTATCGTGATAAGTTTTTTTAGAGATAAAATATATTTAACTGCGCTACTAATACTTTTAAGTGGGTTAACCGACGTGGTAGATGGGTTTATCGCAAGAAAATTTAATATGATAACTCCGTTAGGAAAGGTCATTGACCCAATCGCCGACAAATTAACGCTTTTTAGTTTACTTACGTGTGTTTGTTTAAAAAATATTATGGTGTTAAGTTTACTAATCATATTCGTTATTAAGGAATTATTAATGGGAGTTGAAGGCGTATTTATAATAAAGCAAACGGGAGCGCCTTATTCGGCAAAATGGTATGGTAAAATAACAACGTTTTTAATGTACCTATCTTTATTGATTATGATTTTATGGGAAAACATAACTTTTAGCGGAACGATAATATTAATATGCGTTTGCGTAATATTCGTTGTTATTTCCTTCGTTCTTTACACTATTAAAAATTTAAAAAAATTAAACGTTATAAAAGAATAAAACTAAAAGCCCCGAATTAAGAAAAACTCGGGGCTATTTTTTATATAAAAAATAAAAAGTATAAAAATTTATTAGATAGCAATACTATAAATATCCCCAAACCTTGTACATAGGGGGTATTATGAATAAAGTAATAATTTGTGGATTAGACACTTCCACCTTGCCACGAATTACCAAAGAAGAGAGTTATGAACTTTTAGTAAAAATACAAAACAAAGATAAAGAAGCCAAGCAGTATTTTACAATATGCAATATGCGACTAGTGTTATCAATAATAAAAAGGTTTCACAACTCTAAAATTCCAGAAGACGATATGTTTCAAGCGGGTATGATAGGTCTTATAAAAGCCATTGATAATTTTGACCTTAAATACGGTGTAATGTTTTCAACCTACGCAGTGCCAATGATACTTGGCGAAGTAAAAAGGCTTATTCGCACGAACAATTCGCTAAGAGTTTCAAGAAGCGTAAGGGACACGGCGTATCAAGTTTTAAAAACAAGAAGTGAACTTGAAAAGCAAGATAAAGTTGCAGGAACGAAAGAAATTGCAGAAGAATTAAATCTTTTGGAAAGTGAAGTGGTGTATGCGTTGGACGCAATTTCAGATACGGTATCACTTTACGAGCCCGTTTATTCAAAAGACGGAGAAGAATTATTATTAATGGACCAAATAAGCGATGAAAAGCAAAATGACGAGCGTTGGACGGAAAAAGCGTGTTTAAAAACCGCTATGCAAAAACTTGAAGAACGGGAAAAAAAGATTTTGTATATGCGTTACTTTGAAGGCAAAACTCAAACGGAAATAAGTTTAGAAGTAGGATTATCCCAAGCCCAAGTTAGCCGTTTAGAAAAAAACGCTTTAAAAACTTTAAAAACAAAAACTGCATATTAAAAAATTCGCCTATTTTTTTAGGCGAATTTTATTTTATAATAAACTATTTATAATCTTTTCTCTTTCTTTAACTAGCGAGCCGTAATTTCTTAAAGAGTTCGCTGGGGTTAAAGACAAATCCAACTTAATAGAGTTATTATCTAAAACCATGATTCTATCAGAGATTAATAAACTTTCTTCAACGTCGTGAGTAATATAAAGTAAGGTTTTATTTTTGCTTGCTTGAATATTTTTTAGTAGCGTTAAAAGTTCAATTTTTAAAGAAAGGTCAAGCGAAGAAAATGGCTCGTCAAGTAAACATATATCGCAATCTTTTAAAAATGCTCTTAAAATATTAATTCTTTTTTTCTCGCCACCAGATAATTTTTTAGGGTAAGAATTAGCCTTATCTAAAAGCCCGAATTTTTCAAGCCCGTCTAAAATATCTTGTTTATCATAGCCCATTAACGATAAGTTTTCAAAAATAGTTAAGTGTGAAATAAGTCTATCTTCTTGAAAAACGAAAGATACGTTAACGGGGGATAGGTTGCTTTTTTCAATACCCGCAATACATTTAAGCAAAGTTGTTTTTCCAACTCCCGATTTTCCTAAAATCGTAGTAATTTTGCCGTCTTCAATATCTAAATTAAAATTAGAAAATATAGGAGTTTTTTCATAAGAAAAATTTAAGTTTTCAATTTTCATAGATATTTTCTCCTAATTTTAAAATATAATAGCGAACCTATAATTTCTAAAACAACGCCCAAAACGCAAACTAATAAAGTTAACGCTAAAAGTAAAATTACGTTAAAGTAAAGGTAAGCGCTTTGCATTTCTCCGCCAACGCTAGTATAAACGTTTGCTAAAATTTCAGCGGAAACCACAATTTTAAGTGAAAAAGATAAACTTGTAAAAATTTCCTTTATAAAAACAGGAAAAACACCTTTAAAATAAACGGGATAAATTTGTTTTTTAAGTCCAACTCCGTAAACTTTTAGCATTTCTAACGTTTCTTCGCTTGTTTCGTTTAATGCGTTATAAAGAGAAGTGTAAATTATGGGAAAAAGTGATAAAACTCCAATTACGACGGGCAAAGTAGTTCGTGGCAAAAACATATAAAGAAGCAATAACACCGAAAAAACGGGTAGAGAACGTAAAAACGCAATCATAGGATTTAAAAAATATGCAATTTTTTTAACGGCGTAAGAAAGTATTGCAAATAAAAGCCCTAAAATTAACGCAATTAAAACTGCAATTAAAACTCGTAAAAGAGTAGTAAAGAAATACGAATAAAAAGATAGGTCAAAAATTAAAGAAACAGCCAAGTAAAAAACTTTAAAAGGGGAAGGCATTAAATAGTCGTTCTTTATAACAAAAAACAAAACACACCAGCAAAAAAGCATAAATAATATGCCTAAAACTGAATATAAAACGTCTTGCTTTAAGGTGCTTTTTTTCATAAATCTCCTAAATAAAAGAAATCGCTATTAAAAGTATTAACCGAACTTGAATCAATTTCTTTCAGTCTTTGTATAAACAAAAGTATTTCTTCTTTGTTTTCTTTTACTGAAACGAATTTAATAGACGAATTGTCAATCATACTTTGCGTTAGATTGTTTTTATTAAACGTTGGGGTTAATCCGCTTTCTAAATTTTGAGAAATCAAATCGCAAATTCTATCTTTATTTTCAATCTTTAAAAAGTTGTTACAATTTTTTAAATCCTTAATGAAAGACTTAACGAAATTAACATTTTTTTCTATAAGTGATTTTTTTGCAACTATTACGGCCTGCGGAAAACCAAAGCCGTTATATAGTTGTTGAAGCGAGCCTACTAATTTTAAATTGGTTTTGCTAACTTTAATATCGCTTAAAGGTGAAGGAACTAAAAAGTAATCAACGGGATAACTTTCAACGACTTCCAAGTTAGAAATAGCAATCAAATTAACTTTATCGCTAACTTTATTGTTAAGGTCTGAAATTTGAAGGTAAGGAACGTCTTTATTTTCCAAAGAACATTTTAAAGTTAATCCGGGTACGTTTTTAAGTTGAATAACGCCTATCGTTTTTCCTATTAAACTTGAAAGGTTATTACTATTTATTAAAGTCTCGTCTTTTGAAAGCAAATAAAAATTTCCGTGAGTAATAGTTCCAAGCATTTTATAAGTTTTTCCATCGCCGATAAGTTTAGACGCCATATTAATTGGCAAAACGCAAACGTCGGCTTTTGGGTTTTCGCCCGTGATAAAACCGCCTATTTGTTGTGAGTCAACCAAGTTAACTTGAACGTTTTGATAATTTTTATCCATTACGGAAGTTAAAGCCAAAGCGGGAGCGCCGTCTGGCGAATAAATCGTAATTTTACTTGAATCTTTACTACAACCGAATAAAGAAAACACAAAAATCAAACTAAAAGTAAAAATCAAAGAAAGTAATTTTTTCATAACACACCTAACTTGATTATAGCACTTAAAAAAATTAAATTCAATAAAATTAATAAAACATTTTTAAAAATAATTAAAAAAAGTCGCATAAATTATGCGACTTCAAAGTTTAAATAAAATAAATATAATAAAAAAGGGTGGGCAAATCACCTTTTTAAACGGGGTACTCGTTTTCCAACGCTACATACTATTTCGTAATTTATAGTTTTGTTAATTTTTGCCAAATTATCCGCCGAGCAGTTTTTATCGTTTCCAAAAATTAAAACTTCGTCTAAAATATTGCAATCAGTTTTAGAAACGTCAATCATAATTTGGTCCATACAAACGTTCCCAACTATTTTACAGGGCTTATTTTTTACTAAAACTTTGTAGCCGTTTTTAAAATTTGAACGTAAAAAGCCGTCGGCGTAGCCGATTGAAACGGTGGCTACTTTCATAGTTCGTTTTGCTACGAATTTTGAAGAATAACTAATTTTATCTCCACGCTTAATAGTTTTTACGTTAGAGATTACGCTTTTAAGTTGCATTACGGGTTTAAGATTGAATTTGTTTAAAAGTTTTTTAGATGGCAAAAGCCCGTATAAAACTATTCCCGCTCTAACCATATTAAATTCACAATTTTTATAATCCACAATTCCACCGCTGTTATTTAAATGGCAAATCGGGAAAGTAATATCGTGTGATTTTAAAAAGTTTAGTGCAGACAAAAAATTTTCACGCTGAAACAAAGTGTATTTTCTACCTTTTTTTCCAAGGTCGGAACACGCAAAATGTGAAAAAACTCCTTCTAAAACAAATCGTTTATTTTTCAAAATATCTAAAAGACAAAATAGTGAAGAAAAGTCCTTGTTTTTACAAACGAATCCAAGTCTACCCATGCCCGTATCAATTTTAAGATGGATTTTAATAATGGCGTCTAATTTTTCACACTCTAACAAAAGGAGATTTGCATACTCTTTTGAATAAACGCATTGAGAAAGGTCGTATTTACAAAGCAATTTTACGCAAGGCAGAGGAGTGTAGCCTAAAATCAAAACTGGTTTAGTGATTCCTTGCTTTCTAAGTTCAATTCCTTCAAAAACGGAAGAAACTGCAAAGTAGTCAGCACCCCATTTTTCAAAAAGCGGAGCGAGAATTTTAGCGCCGTGTCCGTAGCAGTCCGCTTTAACCACGCAACAAAGTTTAACCTTTTTATCAAGCAACTTTTTTATCTCAAAAAAGTTATGTTTTGCATTGCTTACGTTAATTTCCGCCCACACCTTATTAAAGTTTTCCATAAAAAACACCTTGATAAACGACAATTTATTATAAGCGTTTATCAAGGCAAAAAGAACAAGTTTTTAAAAATTAAGACATTGAAAATAAGTGTTTGTCTAATTTAGTTTTTATTTTTGAGTTGCAGTTGATAAATTCAATAGATTTATTATTTAAAATAATAAGTCTTGAAAGTTTAGCCAATTTTTCAATAGCCGTTGCGTCTATTGAAGAAACGTTTTCAAAATCTAAAACGACGTTTTCTACTTTATCAATTTCATCATTGATAACGGAAATTAATTTATTAATAGTTAAAAAATAAAGTGCGCCGTTAATTTTAATAATGCCGTTTTCTCGTGTACACTTGAAAGGCTTAAAAATATTTTTAGCGTTAAAAATAAAGGTTAACAAAAGTCCGCCGATAACCCCGTAAGTCAAATCAAAAAACACCGTCAAAAGCATAGTGGCAAATAAAACGATGCAATCTCTAACTCCGAGTTTTGAAGTTTTAATAAAAAGTTTAGGATTACAAATATTAATTGAAACGCTAATTAAAACAGCAGCCAAAGTGCAAAGTGGAATATATTTTACAACGCTCATTAAAAGAAAATACATAACTAATAAGAACAAAGCGTGAAAAACTCCTGCGAGCGAAGATTTTGCTCCGCTTTCAATATTAGCCGAAGTTCTTGCAATAGCGCCCGTTGCAGGAAGTCCGCCTAAAAGTGAAGATGCAACGTTTGCAACACCCTGACCTAAAAGTTCCTGATTAAAATTGCTTTTAAGTTTGGTCATACCGTCGGCAACGGTGGCGGAAAGTAAACTTTCCAAAGCGCCCAAGAAAGCAATAACTAAAACAGGAGCGATTAAACTTAAAAAATTGACACTTAAAAGGTTTCCAAAATTAATAAAGGAAAAACTTGCTGAAATTTCGCCGTAAGTTGAATAGATAGTTGCAACCCCCAACTTTTCTCCGCCGATTAAAAGGTTTACTAACGTAAAAAGCACGATAGAAATAAAAGCGGAAGGAAGTTTTTTATTAATTAAAGGAAGAACTTTTATAACTGCAAAACTTAAAACGCCCAAAATAAAGGTAGGTAAACTAAAAGAAGAAATGCTTTGAGCGTAGCCGATAATTTTTTCAACAAATTCAGCTCCGCCTTTATCAAAACCGCACAAATCCTTAATTTGTCCTAGGAAAAGAGTAATACCAATACCCGTAGTAAAGCCAACTACGATAGAATAAGGGATATACTTAACCAAATTTCCGCCCTTTAAAAGACCTAAAATTATGAGTAAAATTCCTGCAAAAATCGTTGCGATTTGCAAACCTATAACGCCGATTTCTGGATTAGAGATATAGCCGAAAATAATTGCAACGAAAGCCGCCGTCGGACCACCGATTTGGAAACGGCTACCACCCAAAAACGAAACGAAAAATCCAGCGACGATAGCGGTAATTATTCCCATTTGAATACCGTTGCCCGCATCTTGCGGAACGGACTGAATACCAAGTGCGATTGAAAGCGGTAAAGCGATAATTGCAACTAAAAGACCACTTAAAAAATCGTTTATTAAGTATTGTTTTTTGTATCCTTTTAAACTATTTAATAATTCCATAAAATTCCTTTGTAGCGATAGTTATTGATAGAAAAATTACTAATAAAAGCAAAAAATCTACTAAAAACCCTATAAATGTTAAAAATTTTTAATATAAAATGAAGTTAAACTTTTTTAAAGTAAAAAGTTAAAAAGCAATATTTTTAATAACGTGATACGCCATCAAAAGTCCCGCAACGGACGGAACGAAACTAACGCTACAAGGTATTTGTTTATTTTTATCATTTTCATCAAAAATACCACTTTTAACGGGAGTTTCTTCCGAGTAAACAACGTCTAAATTTTGAACGTTTAAATCCTTTAAATTTTTGCGCATAACTTTACATAAAGGGCAGTTTTTCGTATTAAAAACATCGTCAATTTTAAGTAGAGTAGGATTAAGTTTATTTCCCGTTCCCATACAACTGATAATTGGAACGTTTAAGTCTTTACAAGACTTAATAATTTCAATTTTGCCCGAGATTGTATCAATGGCGTCAACCACGAAATCAAAGGTGGAAAAGTCAATTAAATTTTGACCTTGTAAAACGAAGTAATCAAGCGTTTTAACGTTTAAATTTTCGTTAATTTCCAAAAGTCTTTTTTTAGCGACTTCAACCTTTTTTTGTCCAATAGTTTTTTTAGTCGCAAAAAGTTGGCGGTTAAGGTTAGAAAGTGAGTAAACGTCGCTATCAACCAAAGTTAAATTTTTAACTCCGCACCTAACGAGAGCCTCAACACAATAAGAGCCAACGCCCCCTAAACCAAAAACGGCGATATTAGAATTTTGAATTTTTTCAATCCCCTTTTCCGTGAGTAAGGGAAGGCTTCTAGATAAAAAATCTTCCATAAATCAACCTGCGAATAAAAATTTAAAAAGCCGAGCGAAATTATTATTAAAATAATAAAACCCGCTCCGAAGCATATAATAAATATTGACCTATTATAGCACACCAAAAGCCGTTTGGCAAGATTTTTAAGTGGCTAAAACGAGATTTTTAAAGTATGAAAACAAAAAATTAAAAGGGGCTAAAAAAATAGCGGATATTCATAAAAAAACTAAAACCGACAAAATTTTTCAAAAAATTACAAAAATTTATAAAAAATAAAATTTTTCGCAAACAAAATGCGACAAAAAATTATTAACAACGTTGAAAAGTATGTTGAAAACCCCATAAAATCGTTAAAAACGAGCGGTTTAAAAAATCAAAAAGCGTTATAGAAAGCGAAAAAAACGTTTATTGAAAATAAAAGGGCTGAAAGCGTTGATAACTTTTAGTGTGAGTTTAACTTAAATTGGCAGAGTAAAAATTTGGGGTTTTTTTATAAAAAACGCTTGCAAAAGAGCCAAAAATATGCTAAACTAATTGAACAATAGGTGTATTGTGCCCTTTTTTGCGTGGTATAAAGTTATATAACTTTATAGGCAAAGAGCAAGGCAAGATTAGGATTTAAAAGTTTGCAAAAAAGGCGAAAAACACAAGTAAAAAAATGAAAAATGGGTGGTAACACCGTGATAACAAAGGGAGGTATTTATGAAAAAATACTCAACTCCGTCAGTCATTTTGGTAAATTACGAAATGTTTGACGTGTTAACAGAATCAAGCTTTGTATTTAACCCAGGATGGTTAGAGCCATTAAATTTGGGTTAAGGTGAAGGAGGGTATGAAGATGAAATTTAAAAAACATTTGATAACAATCTTATCCTTCGTGCTTGCTGTGACTGCTGTTTTAGGTTTTGCAATGTTTCCTGTTAAATCCGTTAAAGCGGAATCAGAATACGATGCATTGTACGGCTTAAAGAACTCAATTTCAATTAGGGATAATGCTGGGGAAATTGGTTTAAGGTTTATAACCGAAATTGACCAAACTTGGTACGACGAATTAGTTGAAAACGAAAACGTAACGTTTGAATTCGGTACCTTGGTAACGTCAAAGAGCCATTACGACGTTTTAGGCGTAGATGGTTTTGTCGTTGGTGGACACGAAGATATCCGTCAAAGTTCTTACAAGAAAGAACAAGGCAAAGACGCTCCTGAATTTGAACTTAATGAGAACGGCAAATACGAATACTATACAACGGTATTGTACACGGAAAGCGAATTGAAAGCATATTTTGAAAATGCTGGACTTAGCCAAGAGCAAGTTGAAAAAAATCTTGCTGCCGTATACGCAACTAAACTCGTTGCACGTCCTTACTTCGTTATTAAGGAAGAAGGCAAAGAAAACGTTGTGTATTACTCAACCGTTTCTAATGCGTATTCTGCAATTCACTTGGCAAACGCCGGTGCATTACAAGACTCAAAATTAGAAGCGTTGGCGATGAAATACTTAAAATCTGTAACTTACTTTGACGATTTATTCGTTGAAGCCGATGGTTCAGTTGTAGGTGTTTACGCGAACGACTATAATTATGCAAACAATACGTATACAGACGATAAGAGTGCGCTTCCATTAGAATTTAGTCAAGTGTTCAATAGCGAATTTGACTATTCTAACGATTCACGTGGTATATTAAAACTTAAAATTGACTATTCTAACGATTCACGTGGTATATTAAAACTTAAAAGTGAAGTACTTGAAAACAAAAAAATAGGTGAAAACTACACTATTTCTATGTTTGACGGCTTGAACAACGTTTATCGTTTCAACTATACATACGTAACTAACGCCATTGAAAACGCAAAAGAATTAATTTCTACGTTTAAATGGACTCCTGCTCAATTAGCAGTAAACAAAGGTTACTACGTATTAGCAAACGATATTGATGCAACGGGATACGTAATGGCGCACGAATACGACGGAACTAACGCAAGTGCTATTAAAGGCTTTGCTGGTACGTTTGATGGTTTAGGCCACTCAATTTCTAACTTAACGATTGCTGAAAACAATTCTTTCTTTATTGCGCTTGTTGATGCAGACGGAAAGGGTGCAATTGTTAAAAACGTTGCTTTTGAAAACGTTCTTGCAACAAAAGCAAAAGTTATTGCTCAACAATCAAGTTTAAGTTCTGAAATTAAAAACGTTTACGTTAAATACGATGCAAACACAATTAATCCATTAGGCGTTGTGTCTAGCGCATATTCAGTTAGCAATCTCGTTATAGATTATAACGGAGCATCTTTCGTTTCAGTTGAATACGACGGTGAAACTTTAAAAGGTGTTAAATCTGAAATTTCTAATGAAATTTACGGTGGACCTGCGAACGCAAGTTTAGTTGGAACTGCTAATGCTTCTGTAATTGCTAACGTAGTAGTTTACAATAATAAAAACTATATGCCTTTACTCGTAAACAATTACGATGAAGAAAGTATTGGTAGCGTTGTTTACGCTTACAACGAAACTCTTGACTTTGTTGGAAACGAATTAGTTGAAGAAGGTTCAACAATTCCTTATGATAAAGTAGAATGGGCAAGAAGTTATAGTAATGCAACTGAAATGAGCGAAGCGTCTTATGAAGAAACGGCTAACTTCGTTGTTTCTAACTTTGAAACAAACGGCGAAAATTGTTGGGAAGTTGTTAATAACGTTCCATATTGGAAAGGAACTTACAAAGCAATTACTAATTCTAAAAACGTAATCGTAACTACTGATTTAGAATTAAATAATAATGAAGACGAAGTTATTATCGCATACGGCGACAAAGCGGGCTATGCAGAAATTTTAGCAGAAGGCGAATTAGGTGATAATCAATATAGAATTACAACTAATAGCACCTTAATCAAATTAATTGCTAATGATAATAACACTTATAGCGTTAAATTCAACGACGGCGTTGTTTTAGATAAAGCACAATCAGTTGTAGTAACCGTATCTGCAAAAGATTTCACTAAAAACCTTTTAATCAAATTAAGTGGTTCAGAAATCGTTGTAAACGGTATGTTTAACAATGAAAAATTATTAGACAAAATTTCGTTCACAAAAGTAGGCGATACTGCAAACTTATTCATTACGAATAAAGTTTCTGGTGCTAAATATACGATTGCACAAGACGTTGAAAATTTACAAAACGGAGAATACTATATCGTTAGTCCTAACGCAACCGTAGAAGTTGTTGCTAACGACGATGATTCTTATACTATTACTTTAAAAGAATTAGCATCTGAATATAATACTGAATTAATCATTATTATAAAAGATGAAATTTTAGGTGAAGTTCAAAAATCTATTAGCGTTGAAACAACCGAACTTAAACAAATGTCTAATAAAATTTATTTTAGTATGGAAGACGGTTATTTCTACTACAATAATAGACTTGTTGAAGGTTTAACGAAAGTTGAATTAAAAGCAAAAGGTATAACACAAACCTTAACTGATAGTGCCTTCTCTACAAACGGTACTGTTGTTGAAAATGGTGAATATCTCGCTAATAATAAAATTGACACTCAAACGTTAGGCTGGACTACGAAAGTTAACATTTATAGCGTAAGTAGTTCAAATAAAATAAGAAGAGTTAGCACTAATATTTGGGGATTACACAATACTGAAAACGCTGCGGACGAAGGTGGTAAAGTTGGTCTCGTAATGGATACCGTTAGAGACGATACTAACGATTACGAAGTTGTGTTTGACAGCGTTGAATTCCTTTTAACAATTGGAAACGTTAGATATTCGTTTAGAAACGTAGATATGCCAACCAAGGTTATCACAAGAGCAAGCGAATTAGAAAGATTTAATATCGTTTACGATGCTGAAAACCCAGTTGTAACTACAGATAGGGGTTATTACGTAATGTTAAACGACGTTGACGCTTCTGACGTTGTTATCTCTCATAACCAAGATATTGCAGTTGAACGTAACCAAATTGATACCGCTTGGGGTCAAGGAAACGGTGTTCGTGAATACCGTCCATACGGATATGCTGGTATGTTTGATGGTTTAGGTCATGCAATTATAAACCTTGACCTTTCTGACGGCGATGGCTTATTTGGATATATGAAGGCAGGCCCTATCGTTAAAGACGTTGATTTTATCAACATCAACGCAACTAACGGCTACGTTCTTGCTAGATATATGAACACCGGTGAATGTTTTAGTGCTGAAAATAAAGTTCACGCTCAAGGTCAAGCATATAACATTTCTAACGAAACTACTCTTAACGTTCACGTTTACTACGCACACGAAAAAGAACTTTCAAAAGGATTTAACGGTGGTAAACCTTATTCTACAAAGAGAACGGGCTCAACAGAAGCAACGATGGCTAGCGTATACGACCTTATCGGTACGTTTAACGGTGAAGAAATTGGTAGCATTAGTTTTGATAATAAGGACGACGTTCTTACAATTTCAGGCTTAACTAATACTTTAACTGGTGAAGAAATTGCTATTAACAGCGTTGAAATAGAAGGCGATTTATATTGCATATCTAATGGAGACGGTTCTTACACGATTGGAATTACTGTTAATAAAGACGTTGATTGTGACGAAGTAGTTATAAGAATTAATATTGACGATTCTAAATTTGGCAATATTACTATAACTAAACAAGTACCTGTTACGTTTAGTACTGCTCCTAGCATATCTGCAAGGAAAAATGGTGAAGCCTTTGCTTTGAGTAATAATGGTGCTTACACGATAAAAGAAACTGACGTGTTTACGATAAGTTTAGTTGACCTTTCTATTAGCAAAGAATACGAACTTGCACAAGACGCTAATGAAGACGGTATTATCAATGAAGAAGATTTAGACACTTACGAATACTATTTAGAATTCGTTGATGCCGTTGATTACGTGTTTGACGGAAACAAAATTAAAGCAAACGAAAGCACGACGACTTACGGAACTGCTACTAAAATTAAAATGACGTACAGACGTCGTGGCGAAGTTAAATCTTTCGTAACTTCATACACGTTTGCAGTTAGTAAAGTTTCTCCTACAATAAGCGTTCAAATGGTTGGAGCAACTAAACCAAGTAGTATTTATTTAATTTATGGTGACGAAAAACTTATAATTTCTTATAAAGATGGTTCTGGTGTTTTACCAATTACTGCTGTAACTGAAGATAGAAACAGCGACGGCAAGATTGACCAAAACGATTTACAAGATAACGAATTCGTAATTGCTCCAGGAGCAAACCACTTAGTTGTTGGCAACGAATTGCGTGCTTACGAAAAATCAGGTACTGCTAACTATTATGCTACTGCGGTTTACGTAAAAGTTAGTGGAAAAACAACTTCAACAAATCTTTATACAAGATATTGGGCTTCAAGAAGATTTGATGCTACTGCAACCTTAAACGGTCAACCTATGGGCGTGTACGTAAATCAATCTTATACTATTAAAGCAACTGATAACTTAGTATTAGGATTTAGCGACGTGGTTAATAGTACGGCGTACACTCTTGGAACAAGTAAAGAAACGTTAGAAGACAACCAATATTTCCTTGAATTTGAAGATGATTATTATAAACTTGAAGGAAACAAAGTAGTTTCAAACGGAACTTACGGATTGCCTTCAAAAGTAATTGCAACTTACAAAGCAAACGGCGTTACTACGACTATTGATTGTTTCTACTTAACTATTGAAGAACCTGTTTCTGTAATTGAATTCTCTGCAACAAAGAATAACGAAAGTTATGCTGTTGTAGAAGGTGGTTCATACACTATTAACGAAACGGATTCATTCTTAGTTAACTTATACGATTCAACTTATAGTCAAGCGTTTAACTTAGCACAAGATACTTCAAACTTACAAAACTACGAATACTACCTTACTGTTGCTGACGGAAACTATATTGTTGACGGCAACGCAATAAAGGTAGATGGAAACACTGCCGTTTACGACGCACCTTATGCAGTAACAGCAACTTATATGGTTAAAGGTGTGGAATACACTAAATCGTTTAACTTAACTATTAAGAAAGTTAGCGTTAATCGTACGGTTGAATGTTTAGATGGTACAACTACTAACGGAACTTGGTACTATTTCTACAAAGGTGAAGCAATTGCAATCACCGCTAAAAACAGCCTTACGGGTGAAGCCTTCAACCTTAACGAAACTGCAACTAGCGTAGACGAATTACAAGACGGCGAATATATGATTGAACGTATTGTTTCTGGTGCGTTTAGAATTGAAGGAAACAAGGTAATTGCAACGGGTGGCGGTACTGGTACTAGTGGTATTAGAGCCGTAGCAAAAGTAAACGGACAATTGCGTTATTCAAGCTCTGTTTACCTTGACTTCAAGTCAACGAATTACAGAATTAACTTATCTGCAACGTTAAACGGCGAAGCGTTCACTCTTGAAATGGGCGAAGCTGTTAACCTTATTAAAGATACTGACGAACTTGTTTTAAGTTTAGTAGACGTATCTAATAGCAACGCGCCACTCACACTTGCAACAAGCAAAGATAGTTTAACTAATAATCAATATTTCGTTGAATTTGAAAACGATTATTATAAATTTGAAGGCAACAATGTAGTTGTAAACGGAACTGCTTACGGCACTCCTGCAATGGCAACTATTACGTATAAGTATAACGACGTTGTTAAAACTTACACGTTTATCTTAAACGTTGAAGCATCTAGACCTGCTCCTGTGGTTGAAGTTGTTGCAACTTTAAATAGTGAAAACGTTGAAACAAGTGATGCTTATACTATAACTGAAAACGACGAGTTTATAGTTAACTTAACTGATACTGCAAATAGCGAAGACTTTGTTCTTGTTCAAGACCTTGCAGAATTAGAAAATTACAAATATCACTTAGCATTTGCTGATGATTATTATAGATTTGATAATGGTAAGGTTGTTTACAGCGGAACTTACGACCTTGCTTCTACGGTAATTATAACTTATATGGTTAACGATGAAATCGTAGAAATTAGACCATTTACTATTACAATTGAATCTCCTGCTTCTGTGGTTGAATTCTCTGCAACGTTAGATGGCGAAGATTTCGTTGTTGAATCAAACGGCTCATATACTATAAGAGAAGATAAG
>JAZRLL010000031.1:0-12693 GCA_045646745.1 Christensenellaceae bacterium | reverse complement strand
TGATTGAAGTTCTATAATTAAGCCGTTACATTTTCTAATACTATAATTAGCCTTATACTTTTTGCCGTTTTTAATAACGTAAACTAAAATATCTCCGGGATATCCTTGCAAAATATCAAACAAATCATCAAAATCGTCTAAATTATCCCCTTTTATAACAAGGTATTGATTTTTTTCTTTTACGACTTCTTGGCTTTCTGTTTCTCCTTGAATTAAGGAAGAAAAACTTTCAACCATAATGCTTGGCTCTCTACCTTCTTTTATTTGAAGTTTACCGCTTATCTTAACTAGCATATCGTCTTCAATATCATTTTTATATTTTTCGTAGATTTTAGGGAATAATACACACTCTATAACGCCAGATAAGTCTTCAACGTTTAATATGCACATAAATTGTCCTGATTTTGTAGATACTTTTTTAACGCCAGTTATTATACCGCCCATTTCAACTAGCATGCCGTCTTCAACGTCGGTATATATTTTCTCGCCGTCGTCGTCTTCCATTTGATTTAACAATTTAGAAGTAGAAAACATAAATTTTCTAAGCACGTTCTCGTAATTTTCAAGCGGGTGTCCCGAAACGTAAACGCCTAAAACCTTTTTTTCGTTCAATAATTTTTCTTTAAGTTCAAATTCTTTAACGTTGGGATAAATAACGTCAATAGTTTTATCAATTTTTAAGAAACTAAAAATATCAATTTGGTCGCCGTGTTCTTGCTTGTAAATCGCTTGGGCTTGGTCTAAAACGTCTTCATAAACGCCGATAAGCCTACTTCTATACACACCAAAACAATCAAAAGCACCTGCGTAAATTAAATTCTCAACTAACCTTTTATTTAAAAACTGAATAGTTCTAATAGCAAAATCTTCAAAAGATTTAAACGCTCCGTTTTTCTCTCTTTCCTTAATAATTTCATCAATAACTGCTATACCAACGCCTTTAACCGCAGCAAGACCAAACCTAATTTTACCATCTTTAACTGAAAACTCCGTAGAACTTTCGTTTACATCAGGTGGTAAAACGGGTATTTTTTCTTCTTTTGCATAGTTTATATAATTTTGAATTTCATCAATTTTAGAAATTCTATTATTTAAAACGGCGGTTAAAAATTCAGGTCTATAATAGCATTTTAAATAGGCCGTTTGATACGTTACCATAGAGTACGCCGCTGCGTGAGATTTATTGAAAGCGTATTTTGCAAAGTCTTTCATTTCGTTCCAAATTTTTCTTGCAACTTCTTCTGGAACTCCCCTTTTAATACAGCCGTCAATAGCAGTATTAACCTTTCCGTTTTCTGAAACGCTTTCTTCTTTTCCGAAAATGAAAGTTTTTTCTTCCTTCTCCATTTCTTCAACTTTCTTTTTACCCATCATACGCCTAACCATATCGGCTTGACCCAAGGTGTATCCCGCTAAATCTTGAACTATTCTCATAACTTGTTCTTGATAAACGATACAACCGTAAGTACCCTTTAAAATAGGCTCTAAAAGTGGGTGCAAATACTTAACTTTTTCAGGATTATGTTTATTTTCAATAAATTTTCCAATAGAGTCCATAGGACCTGGTCTATAAAGGGAAACGGCGGCAACTATATCTTCAAGACAAGATGGTTTAAGCCTTGATAAGAAATCTTTAAAACCGCTTGATTCAATTTGGAATATTGCGGTGGTGTTTCCCGAAGAAATAAGTTCGTAAACGCCTTTATCATCGTAGCCGTTTCTATCAAAAACGATATCAACGCCGTGATTTTGTTTAACGTATTCAATACACATTTTAATATCGCTAAGGTTTCGTAGACCTAAAAAGTCCATTTTTAAAAACCCTAAGTGTTCAAGTTCAACACCCGTGTATTGAGTGGTAATATCTTCGCCGTTACGAGAAAGTGGCATATGTCTATCTAAAACGTCTGCACCGATGATAACGCCACAAGCGTGAGTGCTGGCTTGCCTTGGCGAATCTTCAAGTTTCATAGCGATATCAATTACTCTTTTAAGTTCCAAACTATCGTTGTAAATTTCAACGAGTTCTGGAACGGAATAATCAATTCCATCGTAAAAGCCAAATACTTTTTGTAAAATATTTGGTCTTGTAATATCTAATTGTTTGCCGTTTTTAACAATTTTATTTGGAATAGCCTTGGTAATTTTATCAAGTTCTTGATAAGGAACGCTTAAAACCCTTCCAACGTCTTTTATTGCGTTTTTTGCCGCCATCGTACCAAAGGTTACGATTTTAGCAACGGTATCGTAGCCGTATTTTTGGCGAACGTATTCAATAACCTCGTCTCGCCTAACGTCTTCAAAGTCTACGTCAAAGTCGGGAGCGGAAACACGCTCGGAATTTAAAAATCTTTCAAAATATAAGCCGTATTTAAGTGGGTCAATATCCGTTATATTAATCAAGTAAGCAACGATTGAACCTGCACCGCTACCCCTACCCGGACCAACGGAAATTCCCATTTTTCTTGCTGCGTCAATATAGTCCCAAACTATTAGATAATACTCAATAAAGCCTTGTTTTTGTATTACGGATAGTTCCATTTCAATTCTATCACGAATTTCCTTGGTTTCTTCGCCGTATTTTTCCTTAACACCTGCGTCAATTAAATCTCTAATGAATTCAATTGGGGTTTTTCCATTTTCCGGAACATAGCGCGGGAATTTATAATTTCCATACTCAAAAGAGAAATTACATTTATTAGCAATTTCCAAAGTCGTTTCCAAAGCGTTTAAATCGTCAGGGAAAACACTTGCCATTTCATCGTAAGATTTTAAATAAAACTCGTCGCAAGGCATTTTCATCCTTTTATCCGAACTTACAAGTTCTTTCGTTTGAACGCACATTAAAACGTCTTGCGTTTCGGCGTCGGATTTATCAATGTAATGAACGTCGTTAGTGGCTACCGTTTTAATATCGTATTTTTTAGCGTAAACCCTTAATTGAGCGTTTACGTAGGCTTGTTCTTCAAGTCCGTGATTTTGAATTTCTAAATAAAAATCATCGTTAAACGTATTTTTAAAAAACTCTACTAATTCTTCGGCTTTTTTAAGGTCGTGACGAAGTATTGCTTGCGGAATATCTCCGCCAATACAACCTGATAAACAAATTAAACCTTCTGAGTGTTCACTTAAAGTTTTAAGGTCAATTCTAGGCTTATAATAAAAGCCGTCACGAAAGGCAATAGCGTTTAATAAACATAAGTTTTTATAACCTGCTTCATTTTTAGCAAGCAAAATTAGATGCCTTCTATCTTTGTATCCTTCGGCATCTTCTACTTTTAGTTTGCCCTTTACATTTAAATCGTCACACACGTAAAATTCCGTACCTAAAATAGGCTTAATTTGAGCCTTTTTACAAGCGTCAAAAAAAGCAACTGCTCCATACATATTTCCGTGGTCGGTTATGGCGATTGCGGGCATATTTAATTCTTTTGCCCTTTTAACAACTTTTGAAATTTTTGCCATACCGTCTAATATGGAATATTCAGTGTGTAAATGCAAGTGTACAAATGGTTTCATCGTTTTACCCTATAAAATCAACTAAAATGCTGTTTTGAACGTATAAGTATTCATCTTTAATCTTTACGTTCTCACTATTAATTATTAAATATTTAGAATTTTTAGCAATTTCGTTTTTGTAATCAAGTAAAAAATCGCTATTAAATTCTTTTTTATATTTTTTCAAATTTAAACCGCTACTCGTTCTTAAAGCAAGCATTATAAATTCGCCTTGTTTATCCTTTCCTTCTACTATTTCCGAGAAAATTTCAGCAAAATACCCGGAAAGAATACTTTTTATATATTCGTCTATATTTTCGGTGTTGGTAAATCTTCTATCGTTAATAAATGAAGAAGCACCCAAGCCAACGCCTAAATATTCGCCCCTTTTCCAATAGTTTAAATTATGCTTTGATTGATAGCCCTTTTTAGCAAAATTAGAAACTTCATACCTTTCAAAACCCTTTAAAGTAAGATATTTACAGCATTTTTCGTAAATATCAGCGACTTCGTCATCAGATAAAAGTTCTCCGTTTAAATATTTGGTAAACATAGGAGTTCCTTCTTCCGCTTTTAAAGCGTATAGCGAAATATGTTTAATATCTTCAAATGAAGAAACTAAATCTATTGAATTTTTAACGTCTTCAAAATTTTCGTTAGGAAGCCCAATCATAATATCAGCAGAAAGATTATAACCTTTTAACAAATTTACTGCATTTATAAAGTCTTGTTTATTATGTACCCTATTAACGCATCGCAAAGTTTCGTCCTTTTGAGATTGCAATCCTATACTAAACCTATTAATACCTGCGTTTTTATAAACTTTAAGTTTATTTTCATCAATAGTTCCGGGGTTGACTTCCAAAGTAATTTCAGCGTCTTTATTAACCTTAAAAAGAGTGTAAATTTGCTTTAACGCACCGTATATATATTTAGGCTCAACGAAACTTGGAGTTCCGCCACCGAAATAAATAGTGTCAACAACTTTATCTTTTAGTAGGTTTTCTCTTGCTTTTAATTCTTTATATAAACAGGCAAAATAAAGTTCCGCCTTTCCGATTTCTTTTGGAAATGAAGCAAAATCACAATACGTACATTTACTTTTGCAAAATGGAATATGTAAATAAATACCTGCCATATAACTCCTTTTTAATTGCTATCAATTTTTAAAATAGACATAAACGCTTCGGAAGGTATTTCAACAGAACCTAACTTACGCATTTTCTTTTTACCTTCTTTTTGTTTTTCTAAAAGTTTTTTCTTTCTTGATATATCACCGCCGTAGCATTTTGCTAAAACGTCTTTACGAAGTGCTTTAACGGTTTCTCTTGCAATAATTTTTCCGCCGACAGCGGCCTGAATAGGAATTTCAAACATTTGTCTTGGAATAACGTCTTTAAGTTTTTCAGCCATAGCCCTGCCCCTTGCGTAAGCCTTTTCTTTATGCACTATAACGGAAAGTGCATCACAAGGGTCGCCGTTCAATAATATATCAAGTTTAACAAGGTCTGAACGCTTGTAATCGGAAATTTCGTAGTCAAAAGAAGCGTATCCCCTCGTTCTTGATTTCAAGCCGTCAAAAAAGTCAAACACGATTTCGTTAAGCGGAAGATAATAATTCATTTTAACACGCTTGGTGTCAATGTAAACCATATCTTCAAAAACGCACCTTTTCTCTTGGCAAAGTTCCATTATTTGACCAACGTATTCAGGCGGGGTATAAATATTTGCCTTAATTACGGGTTCTTCCATATAGTCAATTTCAACTACTGGCGGAAGTTTAGACGGATTTTCAACCGTCAAAATAGTTCCGTCAGTTTTGTGAACGATATACGAAACGGATGGAGCAGTAGTAATAATATCAAGCCCAAATTCCCTTTCTAACCTTTCTTGGATTATTTCCATATGAAGTAGTCCTAAAAACCCACATCTAAAACCAAAGCCTAAGGCAGTAGAATTATCTGGTTCAAAAGTTAAAGACGCATCGTTTAATTTAAGTTTTAAAAGTGCTTCTTTAAGGTCAATAAACTTAGAGCCGTCAAGTGGATAAATTCCGCTGAAAACTACGGGCTGAGCCTTTTTATATCCTGGAAGTGGTTCACTTGTTGGATTTAAAACGTCAAAAACTGTATCTCCAACTTCAATATCTGAAATGGATTTTATTGACGCCGCAACGTATCCTACTTCGCCAGCCGATAAACTATCTTTGGGATTTAAGTGTGGAGAAAACGTTCCAACTTCAACTACGTCAAACGTCTTGTCCGACATAAAAGTTTTAATTTTCATACCAGATTTAATCTCGCCTTCAACTACTCTAATAAATAAAATTACACCCCTAAAATTATCGTAATAACTATCAAAAATAAGTGCTTTAAGCGGAGCCTTGTCATCGCCCTTTGGACAAGGAATATCCGTTGTAATTCTCTCTAAAACTTCTTCAATATTAATTCCTGCTTTTGCCGAAATTTTTGGAGCGTTAGAGCCGTCAAGCCCGATAACGTCTTCAATTTCTTTTCCCACGCTAATAGGGTCGGCAGAAGGCAAGTCAATTTTATTTATAACGGGCAAAATTTCAAGGTCGTTATCAAGCGCCAAGTAAACGTTTGCAAGCGTTTGTGCTTGAATTCCTTGTGAAGCGTCAACTATTAAAATTGCCCCTTCACACGCCTTTAAACTACGAGAAACTTCGTAGGTAAAGTCTACGTGTCCGGGAGTATCTATTAAGTTAAAAGTATATTCTTCGCCGTTTTTTGCTTTATAGTTCATAGTTATAGGAGTTAACTTTATGGTTATTCCCCTTTCTTTTTCAAGTTCCATAGAGTCTAATAATTGCTCTTGCATGTCCCTTTTTTGAACTTGCCCGGTTAATTCAATAATTCTATCGGCTAACGTTGATTTTCCGTGGTCAATATGTGCTATAATACAGAAGTTGCGAATATTTTGTTTGTTAATGCTTGACATTTTTTCCTTTATTATGCTTAAATTGATATTGTTAGATTTATATTGTACTATAATTTTAAAAAAAATTCAAGCGCTTACATTATTTTTTAAATAATGTCAACAATATTTTAGGAGATATTTATGTCAAAAACATTTAAAAACGACCATTGGCTTTTTAATACCCCTATAACCCATCGTGGACTCTTTGACGAGAATTACCCAGAAAACACTATTCCCGCCTTTTTAGAGTCAATTAAACGTGGATTTGCTATTGAACTTGACGTTCAAATGACGATAGACGGAGAGTTGGTGGTCTTTCACGACGACAACGTTAAAAGATTGACGGGTAAAAACGTAGATATACGAGAATTAACCTTTGAAAAAGTTAGTAAACTTCGACCTTTAAACAAGGAATATAAAATACCAACCTTTAAAGAAGTGTTAGAAGTAGTTAACGGACAAGTTCCGTTAGTCATTGAAGTAAAAACTCAACTTTATAAGGGAATTGAAGAAAAAGTAGTTGCTCATTTAAAAGATTATAAAGGCGAATTTTCCGTTCAAAGTTTTAACCCCGTTATAGTAAAAAGAATTCACAAATTAGCACCCGAATTTATAGTTGGAATTTTAACTACAAGAGAGTCAAATAAGTACGTGCCTACTATTATAAACTTTCTAATGCACAAGTTATGGTACAAACTATACGTTGATTTTGATTATTTAAATATGCGCATAATGGATTTAGAATATTACGGCAAAAAAAAGTTAAAAAAATTTAACTTAATTTGCTGGACTGCAAAAAACAAAGAAGATTTAAATCTTGCAAAAGAGTACGCTAAAAACTTTATTTTTGAAAAACCCGCTCTTGAATTTATGTAAAATTTTAAAGTTAAAAATCTTCAAAATTAATTATAATAACTTAGATTTTATATAAAAATTTTTTAAATTTTAACAAAAAAGTGTTTGCCACAAGCAAACACTTTTATTTTGTTTAAATATCTTTAACGAAAGAACGACGACGCTTATGATTAACTGCGTCAAAATACTTCCATTGTGATTGAACGTTTTCGTTAGACTCTAAATTTAAGTTAGTTTCACAATATTTAACTTTTCCTTCGTTAAGCATTTTAACCAAGCAGTCAAGAGCCACCGCATTTATGCCCATTTTTTGATATTTTGGAAGAACGCCTATAAGTCCTAAATCAATAATTTCAGGGTTTTTAACCGCCTTTAAAAGCCTAATTATAGCAAGCGGAGTTAATCTTCCGCCACTCTTTTGTAAACTCTTTCCAATACCTGGTAAACAAAGGGCAAACGCAACTACTTTTTCGTCTTTATCACAAATAAAAAGTAAATATTTTTTATTTATAATAAGCATAAATTGGTCTATCATTTGCTTTTTCATTTCTTCGGTAAAAGGTACGGTTCCGTAAAGTTCGCGGTAGCACTCGTCTAAACACTCAAAGAATCCGTCTTTATACTTTTTGATGTACGCTTTTTTAGAAATGCTATTGTCTGCAACGTGTAAACCTGATAATTCCAACGACCTTTTAGCAACTTTTGCAATTTTTTCTGCGTATTTTGGATTGTTTTTAAGTTTAGATTCAAGCCAATCAATCTCTTTAACGTATCCTAAATTTTCAATAAGTTTTTGATAGTAAGCATAGTTGTATTGCTCTTCAAACGTTGATAATTCTTCAAACCCTTCAATTAAAAGACCTTCTCTTTCTAAATCGCTATATCCAAGTGGACCGCACGTTTTATTCATACCGTTAAGTTTAGCCCAATTTTCAAACGCTTCAAACAATTTAGTAGCAACTTCTTCATCGTCAATACTATCAAAACGAGTAAATCTTGCCCTTTTTTCGTTGTGAATTTCGTTATATTGTTTTTGTATAATACCTTGTATTCTACCAACGACTTCGCCGTCTTTTAAGGCTAAATAAAAACAAGAATCACACGTTGCGTTATAAACGTTTTTATCGGTGAATAAGTTGATTTCGTCCATATAAAGTGGCGGAACGAAATAAGGATTGTTTTTATACAATTTTAAAGGAAAATTTACAAATTGTTTTCTTTGTTTTTTAGTTTTAACTTCAACTATTTCAATCATTTTTAACCCCTTAAAAATTATTCCAACGGTTCGTCTTCACGCCTTAATGGGAAATAGCCGTATCCAGCAAGCCAAGGTCCGTTATGACAACCGCTTACAGGCGACATAATTACTTTTTCGTGATTGGTTGAAATGCCGTAATCTTTTTCAATTTCTTTTAAGATATTAAGCATACTTTCGCCCGTGAAGATATGGAATAAAATATAATCTTCTTCTTTTCTATCGCCAATAATATTTTTTAATTCTTCACAGCAACGCATAAGTGCTTTTTTAGGAGTTCTTACACTTGCAATAGGCGTTATTTCGCCTTCTCTACTAAAATGAATAAGTGGACAAATATTCATAAGTTTTCCCATAAAGGCTTTTCCGCCTTTGAGTCTTCCGTTATAAATAAGATAGTCAAGTCTTCCGTCAATACCGATAAATTCTTGTCTTGCCATTACCCATTTAATCTCTTTGATAATAGTTTCGGTATCAACACCTTTATCTACGAGTTCTTTTGCTTTAACCGCCAATAATCCTTCGCCAAAGCAGGTAATTTTACTATCAATTACCGTAATTTTAAGTTTATCTTTATATTCTTCGCCAATAAGTCTAATTAAGTTGTAGGTTCCACCCAAAGCCGAACTAATTGCAATAATAATAACTTCATCATAGCCGTTATCTATCGCCTTTTTATAGAAATTATGAAGTTCTTCAGTGGTTGGCATATCCGTTCTTGGTAAATTGTTTTTAGGGTCCTTTATAGTTTCAAGTTTTTTATAAAAGTCTACGGGATTAAGGTCAAAACCTTCTAAATATTCTTTGCCTTCAAATATAACGTGAATACGAATAATTTCAATACCCATTTCACTATATTTTTTAGGAGCATACTCCAAACAGCCTGTTGACGTACAAGCAACTAATCTTTTTGACATAATTTTCTCCTTATATAATTTATTTTTATTCCAAAGATATTAAAAAACCGTAAATATCTTGTTCACCGTTGTGATAGATAAATTCGTAATCCGGAAATTCTTCTTCCGCCATTTCAATAAATTTATCTCTTAATTCTTGGTTAACGTTTTTGCCGAAAAATACCGTGCAAATTTCTTTATTTTCAAAATTTTTGTGATTTTTAATTGAATTTATAGCAACGTCTAGATAACCGTCTCCAACCGAAATAATTTCCCCACCTGAAATTGCCATAAATTGACCTTCATTAACTTTAACTCCGTTAATCGTAGCGTTTCTTATAGAATAAGTTATTTCTATACTATCAACTTCACTAATACAAGCGTTTATATCACTAATTTGGCTATCAATATCGTCAATTAAGGTGTTAACTACCGATAAGGCAACGTAGCCTTCTTGCATAGTTCTAGTATGAACTACGTAAATTTCAGAGTCGCTATAAACTTCACCCGCTTGTTTTGCAGATAAGTAAACGTTTGAATTGTCTGGCAAAACGATAATTTGCTCTGCGTTGACTTCTTCAAAGGCTTTTAAAAATTCTTCCGTTGACGGATTTGTCGTTTGACCGCCGTCAATAACGTAATCCGCACCTAATTCATAAAACAAGTCTTTAAGTCCTTTGCCGTTAACTACGGCAACAACTCCCAATCTCTTTTTAGGCGCTTTTTTCTTTTCTTCAACCTTTTCAGAGTGTTGTAAAGTCATATTTTCAATTTTTAAGGTTAAAAACTCGCCGAATTTTTGGCACTCGTTTAATATTACGCCAGGAGTAAAGGTGTGAACGTGAACTTTAACTATATCCTCCATTTTATAAGCAACGATAGAATCTCCACCCAAAGATTTAAGTAAGTTTGATATTACGTTAACGTCAAAATTATCACAATCTACTACTTTTGAAGTTTGCAACCTAATCATAAATTCAGTACAATATCCGTAAATCATTTGACTATCTTTTGTGAATTTAGAAAAATCAAGGTCGCTTGAAGAGTTTTCGTTTTCAAATGATATAGTTGAAACTACTTCTTCTCCGCTTAAAACGGCATACATACCTTCGGCTATGTACTTATAACCCGCACCACCGCTATCAATAACGTCGGCGTCTTTTAAAACGGGAAGCATTTCTTTTGTGTTTATTAAAGTTTTATTTAACTGCTCAATATGTGCTTTAAAATAATCTTCAACGCTTTGGGTATCTAAAACCACTTCGTTTGCATATTCCGTTGCTTCTCTAAAAACGGTTAATAAAGTGCCTTCAACGGGCTTTTCTACTGCTGAATAAGAAAGTTTAATACCCAATTCGTAAGCGTGTTTAATATCGTTAACTGAAATAACGTCTAAACCACTTAGCCCACTTTCAATTCCTTTAAAAATTTGAGATAAAATTACGCCCGAATTTCCCCTTGCGCCTAAAATTGCACCTTTTGAAAAAGCAGACATAACTTCACCAGCCGTTGAAAAGTCCTGATTATTTATAAGTTTAATTCCGCCTTCAATAGTTTTAAGCATATTAAAACCCGTGTCTCCGTCAGGTACGGGAAACACGTTTAATTTGTTTACTATATCAGCGTTGTTTTTAAGATTAGATACACCACCCATTAACATATCTTTTAATTGAGTTGCAGTAATAGTTAAGTTTTGCATAAACCATATCCTTTAAACAAAATTTTTAATATGGTATATATTAATATATACCATAATAAATTTTGCATTATAAAGGTAAATTTTAGGTTAACTTTTGGGGATTTTTTGCTTATTTTGTCAAATTTTAATTTTTTACCACTAAATTTGCCATAAAAAATGCCCTAATTGTTATAATTAGGACATTAAAGTTAAATTTTATCGTCTTCGCTATTCTTTTTACTATACGAATTCATAATGTTTTTATATGTAGAACTTAAATATTTTTTTGCTAATTCGTTGTCAGAGTCTTTTGGAACATAATTTATATTAATAGGATTAACATTATTAGTATCGTTTTTATTTGGTTTTACAATTTTATCCCTATAAAACCCATTGAATTTATTAGGTCTATAATCAACCCAACACAACAACAAAACACCTGATATAAAGTCAATAAAAATTAAAATGCAAACTTTACCGCCAACAGACATTTCAGCTCCACTTCCCATATTACTAACTTTCATTAATACTAAAACAATAAAAATACCTTTAACTATACATATTATTAAAAGTATGCCCATAATCGGCATAACAATTTCCTCTACAGAAGGGTCGATATATGGCCCCATATAATCTATCATTTTTTTAATCTCTACTATTTCTTTAATTATATAAATAAATTGAAAAATGAATAATACTAAATTTAATATTAGAAATATTTTTATCGCAGTTTTCATAAATTTTCTCCTTTAACTTTTGTGATATTTGCATTGTATCACACCGATTGGTGTAATGTCAAATATTTTTCACCAATTGGTGTAAAATAAGTATATGGAAGTTAATGAAGTTAAAGAAAAATTTGCTGAAAGGCTTAAAGAATTAATAGGAAACGAAAGCGTATCTTCAATTGCAAAAAAAATTGGAATACCACAACAAACTCTTTCAAGATATTTATTGTGTCAAAGGGAAATTGGGCTTGAAAATCTATGCAAAATTGCCGATTATTTCGGGGAAAGTTTAGATTTTTTAACGGGCAGAAAAGATTTTTAATATTTAGTACATAATTCAATTTAAAAGCGGAAAGTTTTATCTTTCCGCTTTTTCTTTATAAAATAAGGTGTATCATAAGATACACCTTAAAGTTTTGTTATTTAAAATTATTTATTAATTTTAGAAACAACGCCTGAACCAACAGTTCTACCACCTTCACGGATAGCGAAACGTAAACCGTCTTCCATAGCAACAGGAGTGATAAGAGTAACGTCAATAGTTACGTGGTCGCCTGGCATAACCATTTCAACGCCTTCTGGGAGTTTAATAGTTCCAGTAACGTCTGTTGTTCTGAAATAGAATTGTGGACGATAGTTGTTGAAGAATGGAGTATGTCTACCACCTTCTTCTTTAGTTAAAACGTAAACTTGACCGCTGAATTCAGTGTGTGGTTGAATTGAGCCTGGTTTACAAATAACTTGACCTCTTTCAATTTGAGTTCTATCAATACCTCTTAAAAGTGCACCAACGTTATCGCCAGCGTAAGCTTCGTCAAGAGATTTTCTGAACATTTCAAGACC
>JAZRLL010000030.1:0-14216 GCA_045646745.1 Christensenellaceae bacterium | reverse complement strand
ATTAAAGTTAGTAGCGGAGCGTTTTAATACTTATGAATTAGGAATAACTGGAATGTTAGATTATCACCTAAAGAAGTTACAAGAAATGGGCGTACTAAATGATAAGGCTCTAAAGATAATAGCTAGATATAGTCGAAAAAGCGAAGAAGAGATAAGAAAAATGTTAGTCGAGGCTGGATATACTCAGTTTGAAATGCCTAGCTTAATAGAGGCATATAGCAGGGGATATATACCTATTGACCCTAGAGTGTTATATCAAAGCCCAAACATTAAAAATATAATTGATAATTCATTTAAAGAGTTGAAAGAAACTTTTAAATTAATAAATACAAAGGCTCTAGAGAGTACCAAACAGGCTTATATGGACGTTTTAAATAAAGCGTATATAGAAACCTCAAGCGGGATATACGACTATAATACAAGCATAAAAAGAGGCTTAAAACGTATGGCTAATATGGGTATAACAGGAGCCACTTATAAAAGGGGCGGGAAGCTGGTAAGCTATTCGATAGAATCGGTAGTAAGAAGAGACACACTAACGGCGGTACACCAGCTAGCCAATAAAACCGTATATGAGGGATTGCCCGAAATAGGAGCGGATTTTGTAGAAGTATCTAGCCACTTAGGAGCAAGGGTACACCCTACTGATAAATGGAGCAACCACGCAGGCTGGCAAGGGGAAGTCTATAAGATAGAGGGCAAGACTAAAGAATATAAAAACCTAAGAGAAGAGACAGGGTACGGGGATATAAAAGGACTAGGAGGCGTTAATTGTCGTCACAAGATAAGACCTTTTATACCAAACGTCACAAAGAGGCTAGCTAAGAAGATAGACCCCGAAGAGAACGAAAGACTATACAAAGCAACTCAAAGGCAACGATATTTAGAGAGACAAATTAGGAAACAAAAGAAGTTGCTAGCGATTGCCGAGGCGTGCCGAGATGAGGAAATGATAGAAAATGCTAAGGGCAGTATAAAAGCTATCAGTAAAGAATTAAACGCCCATACTAAAGAATACGGCTTAAAAAGAGACCGTAACAGGGAAATGGTAATAGAAAACTTATAAAGGAAGGTAAAACGATATGGATATTAAAGAATTAAGAGAAAAATATAACGAAATAATGGATAGAGTTAAAGCTGAGATACAACAAGCGGAGCTATTTAGAGGGGATATGTTAATGAGATATGACTTAAATAGCGATATTGATATAGTTATTAAAATTCAAAGTCAAATTATGCGTATAAATGATATGCTAACTCAAAAATACGACAATGTAGTTCAATTAGAAAGACAAATACAACAATTCGAGAAAGACGAAGAGTTAAAGAACGTAGAGGCTTAATATGAGTAACGAGTTAGGCGGTGTATGGCGTACAGTCGGGGGAAGGCGTATTTTTATTAAGGACGGCGAGGACTTATCTAGTGCTATGAAAAGAAGTGGCAAGTTTAAGAATCTAAAGAAAGACAAAGAGGATTTTAGACCTAGAGCCAAAGGTTCAAAAACGTTTGAAGAACACGGAATAGAATTTAGCAGTAACGAAACAAAAGAGGCGTTAAGCGACTATTTAAGAGATAAATACGGTACCGACGATATAGATATGATAACAACAGGTAGCGAAAAGACGGCGGAAAGCATAAAAAAGGAAATAGCCAAAGTAGGAAAAGACGCTAGAGATAACCTAAAAGAATTAGAGCTTGACAAATATAACGACGGCACTTATAATATTGACACGAAAAAGGCGGAAGAATTTACCAAGGGCTATCAAGCGACTTTTCAACAACTTAACGACAAATATAGTGATGAAGAGTTTGGAGCTTTAGTAGAAAAGTATAAGAAGATAGGCAACGGTAACGTTTACGCTGGAAAATTCGGGGGAAGTCCCGAAGTTAGTTTTTATTTCGAGAAAGAGGAGGACGCAATCGCAATTTGTAAACAATTTAATCAAGTGTCTTATTGGGATTGGGAAAAAGGCGACGAAGTAAAAAACAAATATTACAAGAAGGGGGCTGGAAATGACTATGAATAAAGTAATAGAGGAATTTCAGGAAAAATATCCAACAAAAGAGGATAAAATAAAAGCGTTAGAAAAAATGACTAACGAAGAGATACAGGAATTAATAGATAACTCAACTAACGTACAGGGGAAGATATTTTATTCTCAGTATCTTAAAAAATAATTGCTATCTTTTAGGTAGCATACTAGCAATATATAAAAGAGACAGTACCAAAAAGGTTGACTATGAGGGTAGGACGTAGAGTAGTAGTCAGTACGGGGCGTCAAAGGGATTGAGTAATTAACTTCCTAGCCTTTATATTGTTAGTATGGTGCCTATAAGGTGCCGAATGATTGCTAATGTGATATATGCCCGCTAGTGAAAGCTAGGAGGATTTACCCGCTTATAAACGGCTAGTTATATCACACTAAGTCTATACAATGTATAGGCTTTTTTTGTCGTTTGTTAGTAACGATAAACTAACAAAAATATGATAATTCTCACGTGGACGAGACCACGAAAAAAAGCGAAGAGGAGGAAATATTAATGAGGGAATTTTTAAAAGGATTAGAGCTAGACAATGAGGTTATTGATTCAATCATGGCTGAGTATGGCAAAAGTGTAACAAAGGATAAAGAGGAAATAGGCAGTTTAAAGAAAACAATAGCTGATAAGGAAAACGAAATAAATACCTTGAAGGCTACACACGAAACTGAAAAAACTAACCTAACCAATTCATTCAACGAAAAGATTTTAAATAATTCAATCGAGACTGAGTTGTTTAAAGCTAAGGTAAAAGACCCTAAAGATGTAATCGCTAATTTAGACTTAACACAAATAAAATTTGATGAAAGTAATAAATTAACGGGATTAGACGAGCAAGTAAAGAGCCTAAAAGAAAGCAAGGGTTATTTATTTGAAGATGATTCACCTAAAGGCGGAAAAGGTGGAATCGAACACGGTAGCGGACAACCTGACTTGTCAATGGATAGATTTAGACAAGCTATGGGGTTACCTACTAATAACGCCGAATAATAAAAAAGAAAGAAGGAATAAAAGATGAATAATGCAATCGCACTAATTAATAAGCAAGTACCATTATTGGACGAAGTTTATAAGTTTGCTAGCTTTACAAGTGCGTTAGAAACAAGTAACGCTCTAGTAAGAGAAACAACTGACGCAAAAACAGTACAAGTTGCTGAAATCTCAACACAAGGATTAGGTAACTATTCAAGAAAAACAGGATTCGTTGACGGTGACGTAACTCTAGAATGGAAATCTCATACTTTTAGATATGACCGTGGACGTTCATTCTCAATCGACGCTATGGACGATTTAGAATCAGTAGGATTGGCTTTTGGTTATACTGCTAGTGAGTTTTTAAGAGTTCAAGTAGTACCTGAAATTGACGCCGTTAGATTCGCTGAATATTCTAGCAACGCTGGTACTAAAGTATATGGAGCTTTAGAAAGTGGGGACGCCGTAGTAACTGCTTTAGATGAGGCACAAGTAACTGAGAAAGATAAAGAAGTAGATATAACAAACGCTAAAATCTTCTTAACACCTACTATTTACAACTTAATTAAAAATAGTACTAAATTCTCTAGACCTTTAACACCTAGCCAAAACCCTAATAGAAACTTTGGTTCATACGACAATATGGAAGTTATCGAAGTACCTCAAAGACGTTTCTATACTAAATGTACTTTAAATGACGGTGTAACTGAAGGACAAAAAGACGGTGGATTCGTAAATGCTGGTAGTCCAATTAACTTCTTAATTGTTAAACCTGAATGCGTAACTCAAATTACAAAACACGCTAAATTAAGAGTATTCGCACCTGACGTAAACCAAAAAGCTGACGCTTATAAGATTGACTATCGTATTTATCACGACGCTTGGGTATTAAATAACAAGAAAGACGGATTATACGCTCACATTAACGGAAGTGCTGAGTAAGAAAGTAGGTGGTAGGTATGCTATATGCCGACTATAAATTCTATCGAGACACTTTCAAAGGAAGTGTTGATGAACCTACATTCAATAGCCAAATAGTAGAGGCAACATTCTATATCAAGTCGCTAACACGTGGGAATATTGACGAAAAGAATATCCCTGACGTTGTAAAATATGCGACTTGCTCTATTATTGGTGTATTAGCTGAGGAAAAGAAACAAAACTCTATTAATAGTGTTATTTCGAGTGAAAGCGTGGGTAACCATTCACGCAGTTATCAAAATAAAATAAAATCTAGCGAGGAAATAGAAAAGGAAAAATTGAGACTTGCTAAAATGTATTTAAGTGGTACTGGCTTGTTATATCGAGGATTAGGAGCTTTACGTTAATGTTTCCTCACAATATAACAATCTATCACTATGAAAACGAGGCTTATAGAAAGACCTATCTAGAGGGTGTATATCTTTACGGTAGCGACGGAATAAGCCCGAGTGGTAATGGAATAAGCAAAAACCATTTAAAGACCGTAATAATACCTAAAATGGCTTTATTTGAGGGGTTGCAAATATACCCGAATGATAAAGTGGTTAAGGGTGAGGGAGCGGATATAGAGACGATTAAGGAATTAAGCGACTTTGTAACCGTAATGTCAATTAAAGACAATAGGTGTAATAGTGATTTAGATAATATCGAGTTAGGTTGTGAATAAGCTATGTTTCACGTTGACGTTGATTTTAGCGACGCACGACAAATATTAAAAAATCACGGATTAGATGAAGGCGGAGCAGTCCAAAAATATTTTACCCAGCGTGTTATTGACTACTCTAGTGATTACGTGCCTATGGATTCGGGCGTGTTACAGGATTCGGCTATGACAAGTTCAACACCGACCGCAGTAATATACAACACCCCATACGCTCACTATCTATATGAGGGACGACTTATGGTTAGCCCGACGACTGGTAGTGCGTGGGCGAAAAAAGGGGAGCAAAAAGTATATAAGCAACCCGACCAATTATTACAGTATCAAGGTAGCCCGCTAAGAGGCTCTAAATGGGTAGAAAGAATGTGGCTGGATAATAAGGACGATATATGCGAAGAGCTGGAAAAATACATAGAAAGAGGGGCTAAAAAATGACGTTAGTAGAAAGTGTAAAAGAGTTTATTAGTAAATGTCCTCACTTAACCGACCTAGCGAAAGTTAATGTGGATTTTTTACCTGAAAAACCCGACACGTACTCTATCGAGCAAGTACCCACTCAACCTATTATTAGACAATACCTAGACGGTTCAAGCGAGCGTCAATTTACTTTCGTATTTGCTAGTAGATTTTATTATAGCGAAGAGACTAAAAATAACATAAATAATAGTGGATTCTATGAAAACTTTTCTAAATGGCTAGAAGAGTGTACCTTAAATGGTACGTTACCCGAGCTAGACGAAGGAATGACCCCTACTAAAATAGAGGCTCTTTCAAACGGGTATTTATACAATATTAACGGCGACTTAGCTAACGCTAGGTATCAAGTCCAATGCCGTTTAATATACGACAAGGATTAGGAGGGAAATAATGAATAAAGTTAAGAGACACGAGTTTGCGTCTTTCTTAAATACTGGTACTAAAGACGAGCCAGTATGGAGCCGTATGGGTAAAGGTATTACGTCACAAACAATAGCTTATAACCCAGCGACAACAACTGAAACTTATATTGATGAGGAATCAGCAACAACTAGCTTAGATTCATACGCAGTATCAATCGCTACACCTCAAACGGCTTATGCTGGTGAGCCTGTATTTGATTTTGTTGATAATTTAAGACAAATGAGAGCAACAGGTAGCGACTGTGAGGCTGAATTATTATTAGTATATTTATATGATTCAACTGAGGACGGAAAATATAAGGCTGAAAGAAATAACGTTATCGTTCAAATAGACGATTTCGGCGGTGACGGTGGAGCTAGCGTAGTTATTAACTATACACTTAACCTAAATGGTGACCCTGTATTGGGAACAGTAGCAATCGCTAGTGGCGAAGTAACATTCACCGAAGGACAATAATAAGAGATTAGCGGGGTTAGTTTAACGACTAGCCCCTCTTTTTTTATATATAGGAAGAGGTTAGAACAATGAATAATAAATTAAGAATTGAAAAGAAAAACATTTACACGATTGAGGTAAATGACAACGGCGATACAATCGAATTTGATTTGGAGGATATTGAGTTACCTTTAAAATTGCAAGAGGCTTTTTTAAGCGTTGATAGAATCACAAACGCTCTAAAACAAAAAGAGATTGCTATTAGCAAAAAAGAAGTAATTAAAAAGGGAATAATGACAAACGTAGAAGAAGAGCGAATTAAAGCATATAGAGACGCTTTTAAGGAAATGCGAAAAGCTATGGATTGTTTTCTAGGTAAAGGGGCTTGTCAAAAAATATTTGGAAATAGAAATTATCCCGATATGTACGACGACTTATTCGAGCAGTTACAACCTCACCTAGAAAAAATGAAAATTAAAAGTGAAAATATCGCTAAGAAAATAGAAGAAAAATACTCTAATAGTGACAAAAAGGTACTTAAATAATGTACCCCGAATATGCCGAAGTAAACGGCAAAGAATACAAGTTAAATACTGATTTTAAGGTTGCTCTAGAGTGTTTTAAAATCATAGACGACCCGAATATAGGCGACTATGAGAGAACACTAGCGATAATATATAAACTTTTTGGATTCGTACCTACTGAGAATGTGGACGAATTTTTGAGGATTAGTCGAGATTATCTAAGGTGCGGGGAAGATGAAACTAGAGGTAACGGGAAAAACGACTTTTCTTTTACTCACGATAGAAAGTATATAAATGCGTCCTTTATGAGTGATTATCATATAGACCTATCAAAAGCCGAAATTCATTACTGGCAATTTTGCGAGTTATTGAGTGGGCTAACTGAAACTAGCGTATTATCTAAGGTTAGAGAAATACGAAATTATGATATGAGCGATATAAAAGATACAAAGACTAGAAACGCTATATTAAGAGCTAAGGAAAGCGTGGCGTTACCAGTAATAAGAACAAAAGAAGAAGAAGAGGCAATAAGGCAATTTGAGGAATTGCTAAAAGGTTAAAACCTCTAGGGAGGTGAAACAATGAGCGAAGGTTCAATAAGAATAAATACGGAATTAAACACCCAGCAAGCTGAGGGTGATTTAAAAGCGTTAGAAAGAAGTTGCGAAAAGACGGCTAAGAATCTAGAGAAGGCGTCAAACGTGAGTATGTTTACTAACTCTAGCAAGTCGGTAAAACAAGTCGAAAACAGTCTAAAAACGGCGTCTAAAGAAGTCGATAAGATGAGTAAAAAAGTAGCTGATTACGATAAGCAATTAGCGGAATATTACCAAAAGAAGGCGGAAATAGAGGCAAGCTATGACGAGGACTATAAAAAGGCTGACACGGACGCACAGGCGGGATTTGTTGCGGATATGGAAAAGCAAGAACTAGCCGAATTAGAGGCACAATGGCGACCTATTTTAGACGAGGCGGAAGAGTATAAGAGAAAGCTGGACGAGGCTAAGGCAAAAGAGCAAGAATTAGCTAATGAAGTAGCAAAAAGAAACTCACTAAGTACGGCTAGCGGACAACTTAACCAGTCTATAAAAAATCAGGATTTTGCTGATAGCATAACTGACAAAGGACAGTTTAATGACGTGCTAGGAGCTACACAATCCCGTATGGAAACAATAAAGAATCTAGCTAGTGAAATAGCTCAACAACAAGGGCTAACAACTGACGAAGTATTACAAACGAATCAGGAATATGCTAACTTGCAAAATAGATTACAAGTATTAAACAGTATTCAAGGTAATTTCACGCCTAAAATGGAACAATGGGGTAGCAAATTACGTGAGATTGGCGATAAGTATTTACAAATTTCGTCTAGTTCGGGCGATACTGGAGGCAAGTTAAGTCTAGCAAGTGCTAAGGCTGGGGCTTTAGGCGGTGCTTTAAAAATTGCAGGTGCGACGATACGTACTTTTAGTAAAGGTGTTGATTTAGCGAAGGCTGGATTCTCTAAAATGGTACCAGCGGTTAAAAAAGTCGGCTCAGCAGTATTGGGCGTGGCTAAAAATATGCTAGGTATGAGAAAAGGACAGGACGCAACGAATCACGCTATTAATAGAGGTATAAAGAATTTAACTAGAATGGCGTTAAGTTTATTCTCTATTAGAAGTGCATACGCTTTATTATCTAGGGCGTCTAGTTCATGGCTTAGCGAACAACAAGAACTATCGAATCAAATACAGGGGTTATGGGCTAGCTTAGGAGCTTTTATGGAGCCAATGATAAGAGGAATCGTGTCTATGGTTACGACGGCTCTAAGTTATCTAAATGCGTTCGTAAAGGCGTTGACTGGCGTTGATTATGTGGCTAGAAGAAACGCTAACGCTTTAAAGAAACAACAAGAAAGTACTACAAGTCTATCTAAGGCTCAGGAAGAGGCTAACAAACAATTAGCAGGCTTTGACGAGATGAATAAACTTAATGACACGTCAAAAAGTGATGACGCTGGCGGTGGGGCTGGTACTGGTTCAGTAGCCTCAATTATAGATTTAGACGACGTAGAGGTGCCTAGCTGGTTCGAGAAAATTAGGGAACAATTTGAGAATGGCGATTGGTACGGAATAGGCGAAACGTTGGCTAACGGCTTAAATGAGGCTTTAGATTCAATCGACTGGGAAGGAATAAAGAAGAAGGCTCAAAAAATCGGTACTAGTATAGCCGAGTTTATTAACGGGTTCGTAGAAAATGCGGACTGGGAAAAGATAGGCGAAACACTAGGCGAGGGAATCAATACGGCTATTAACTTCTTATATGGCTTTATTTCAACTCTAAACTGGCGAAAAATAGGCGAGGGAATAGGTACTGGCTTAGATAGTGCTATAAAGACCGTTGACTGGGACAAGGTTGCTAATACTATAAGCGGATTCTTTATAGGTGCGTTTAATATGCTAAGTAGTGCTATTCAAAATGTAGATTGGCAAAACTTAGGAACGACTATCGTTCGTTTCGTGGGCGAGATTGACTGGGGAGGAATCGCTAGTTCAATATTCGAGTTTTTAGGTAGTGCTTTAGGCGGTGCCGTTGGCTTGCTATGGGGTATTATTAGCGAATTAGCGACAAATATAGGCAGTTATTTTAGCACGAAAATAAAAGAGCAAGGTGGAAACGTTGCTTTAGGATTGTTACAAGGAATTATTGACGGGCTGGCTAATATTGGTGTATGGATATATGAAAACGTGTTCGAGCCTTTTATAACAGGATTTAAAGAGGCGTTTGGAATACACTCACCTAGTAAAGTAATGGCGGAAATGGGCGGTTACATAATTGAGGGGCTTTTAAATGGAATCCTAGCGTTAAAAACTAAGGCAATCGAGACTTGGAATAAAGTTAAAAGCTGGTTCGGTGAAATAAAAGGTAAAGTATCAGTTTGGTTCGCTGACAAAAAAGAAAATGTTAAGAAAAAATGGAACGATTTAACTAGCAACGTAAAAGATAAAGTCGCTGATATGAAAGCGAAAGTATCTCAAAAATGGAGCGATATTAAGTCAAAGTGGGAAGGCATAACAAAAAACGTTAAAGATAAAACGGCAAGTATGAAGGCTAAAATAGGTACAACTTGGAGCAATTTAAAGAGTAAGTGGAATAGTTTATTAAGCAATTTCAAAGACAAAACGGTTAATGTAAAGGTAGCTCTTTCGTCAATGATTGATAATATGAAGGGTTGGCTTAACAAAAACTTTGTAAATAAATTCAATAAATATATGCCTAACTGGTTACAGTTACCTAAATTGGCTAAGGGAGGTATTGCATACGCTCCGCAAATGGCTTTAATCGGTGAGGCTGGTAAAGAGGCGGTATTACCTTTAGAAAATAATACCGAGTGGTTAGATATGCTGGCTGACAGGTTAAATGGAGCTGGTGGCGGTAATGTAACTATCCCAGTTTATTTGGATTCTAGACAAATAGCAAAATATACAATAGATATAGCGAATAAAAAAGCGTTCGCAACTAATGGGAGCGTGATTAAGTAATGTATAGCGGTAATTTAATAACAATAGCGGGTAAGAAGATACCTAAAATTAAAGGCTATAAAGTAGGCTATCATAAACTTTGGAGTAGTGACTCAGGGCGTACAATGGACGGACGAAACTCAGGTACTTTAATAGGGATATTTCCTAAGATAACATTAAAGATTGGGGAATTGACCGAAGATGAAATGGCTGACTTATTAAACCTAGTAAACGTGGCTAGTCAAAACGTAACATATTACGACACGGAATATAAAAGGACCGTAACGGATTCTTTTTATTTTGGTGATATAGAGGACGAGTTAAAACGTCAAACAACTATGAGGCATAAAGAGATAGATATTAGTATTATTGCTAATAACCCTAGAGAGTGAGGCGGTTAGATGATAAGTGTAAGTAATACATTCAAAACCGCCCTTAATACTTATGGGAAACAAATAAACGCTAGAATCACATATAACGGGGTTGAATACACAAAAAAAGATATGGTTAGTTGTAACCTACACTATGACGGAACGCTATTAAAATCTAATATGCGTTGCCTAGATATAGAGACTAATATAGAGATACCTAAGGGGGCTATCCTAGATAAAGTCGAGTTTGGGGTAAGAGCTAACACAAAAAGCGAGTATGAGTATATAAATTTCGGCAAGTTTGAAGTTTACGAAAGCGAATATCAAGTTGACACTAACTCTTATAAACTGACTTGTTATGATTCTATGTTAAAGTCAATGATACCTTATGACTTAACCGTAGAATATCCTATAACAGTACTAGACTTTTTAAAGGCTATATGCGAGCGTTTAGGTTGGACGCTAGGAAGTGAAAACTTTATAAATAGCGACAAGGAAATAACTGAGGAAAAGTTTAGTAATGAGTTTACTTTTAGAGATGTTTTAGACAATATCAGTCAGGTTGGAGCTTGCTCTTTAGGATTCAAGAATGACGACAAGTTATATCCTCTAGTACCAAACGAAACAGGGGTAATAATAACCGAAAGCAATTTAAAATCATTAAAAGTTGGTAAAAAGTTTTTGGTTAATAGCTTAGTACTAGCAAGGGTACCTCAGGAAGATAACATTTATAGACCTATTGAGGAAGTAGAAAATAGACAGGAAATCAGGATAGAAAACAACGCAATAATGGACGATAACCGAGACGACTATATAGATAGTATCTATAACCAGTTAAACGGCTTAGAATTTTATTATTACGAGTTTGATAGTACTGGTATATGTTATCTAGAGTTTTTAGATAGATTCACTATAAAGACTAAAGACGGTAAAGAATACTCAACTTTAATGTTATGTGATGATATACAAATAACTCAGGGGCTAGTTGAAAAAGTCTTTATTGAAGAGATTGAGGCAACAAAGACCGATTATAGTAAAGCTGATACAACCGACAGGAAATTAAACAAAACACTTTTAGAAGTTGATAAACATAATCAAACAATAACGGCGTTAATCACTAAGACCGATACAACTAACGAAGTCGTGGAATCGTTGGGGGAATCGTTAAACTCAGTAACTAGCGAAATAACCTCAACAATCTCAACTCACGTACAGGCTGAGGCTGGGTTAATACGACAAGAAATTAGCGAGAATTACGCAACAAAAGGCGACCTAGAGAATGAGGTTAAAACTATTAGTTCAACTATTGAATCGACCGCCTCTAGTGTAACAACAACCTTTTACGAGGAAAACATTAAAACACCTCTAGAGGGCGTGGCTAACGGACTGAGTGAGGAAATAACAAAACGTGAGGCTATCATAAGAGAAACTATGGAAAACGGGCAACCCGTTATCGAGTTAGGAGCTAGTGAAAGCCCAGTTAATACAAAGTATAAAAATGACGGTATGTATATTTATGAAAACGGCGAAGTAGTCGCTTATTTCAAAAATAACAAAGCATACAACACGGACTTAGAAGTATTAAACTCTTTTCAATTAGGTAATTTCGCTTTTATACCTAGAAAAAATGGAAATCTAAGTCTAGTAAAAGTTAGTGAGGTGAGTGAATAATGGCAACAAGCGGAGCTATGACAACGAGTAATCCTAGAATACAGTACACTATTACGGTTACTCAAAATTCTCAAAGCGTGGCTAACAATACCTCTAACGTAACGGTAAACGTGTTTTTTTACAGGACCAATACAGGATATACCTCTTATGGTACAGGTACAGTATATTGTAAGATTGACGGAACGACTTATTCGGCAGGGGTAGTGCCAAGCCAAAAAATCACTAATAGCGGAATAACATTATTCTCTAAGACGCTAAATATAGAACACAACGCTGACGGTAAGAAAACTCTAACGTGTTCGGCGTGGATTAGCCACGACGTAGTAACGTCTAGCGAGCAAAGTTATTCGCAAACGCTAACAACAATACCTAGAGCTAGTACACCTACATTTTCTTCTAGCTCAGTAGATTTTGGTAATAGCATAACTATTAATACAAATAGAGCGTCTAGTTCGTTTACGCATACTCTATCTTATAAAATAGAAGAAAGCGGAGCGACTGGAACGATAGCCTCTAGCGTTGGGGCAAGTACTAGTTGGACTATACCTACTAGCTTAATAAGTGGATTCACTAACGCCAAAAGCTCAAAAGTGACGGTTACGTGCGTTACTTATAATGGCAGTACGAATATAGGTACTAAAACGGCGTCGTTTACGGCAACCATACCAGCGTCGGTGCCTAGTTTAAACAGTACCAGTATAAATATAGGTAATAGTGTAACAATCACGACAAACAGGGAAAATTCGAGTTTGACGCACTCTATTACATATAGCTTTGGTAGTTTAACAGGACAAACGAGCGGAATAAGTAATTCAAGTACGGTGGGGGCTAGTACAACATTTACACCGCCTACAAGTTTATATTCTCAGGTGCCAAGTGCAACGTATGGAACGTGTGTTATTTCGGTAACTACTAAAAACGGTACGGCAACAGTAGGGACCAAGACGATTAATTTAAGATTAAACGTGCCTAGTGATATTAAGCCTACTATTTCAAATGTTAGTTTAACGGATAGCGACTCTAATATAGCGACTAAGTTTGGAGCTTTCGTACAAAGAAAGTCAAAAATAAAAGTAAAATTTGATTGGACGGCTGGCTCAGGTAGTTCACTAAGTACTAAGACGGCGGTTATTAACGGTAAGAGCTATACAACTAATAACTTTACGACTGGATATTTAAACACTAGCGGGCTAGGTAGTGCGGACAATACTAATAACAGGCTAGTTATTAATGCTAAGGACACTAGAGGACGCTCAGCAACGGAAAATATAACTAATTTTGAGGTGTTAGAATACGATACACCGTCTATATCTAATTTTGAGGTTAAAAGGTGTAACGCTCAGGGCGAAGAGGACGGCTCAGGGGAATACGCTATATTTAGCGTTGACGCTAGTATTTACGCTTTAAATAATAAAAACGATAAAAGTTTTAAAATATCATATAAAAAGACAACTGAGAACGACTGGAAGGATTTAATAATAGATTCTAGTACATATTCAGTAACGTTGGAAAATACAATATTGACCTCAGGAAAAGATTTAATACCAATAGACGTCGATAGCTCATATAATTTTAGATTTACAGTTACGGATTATTTCGGGGAAATATCACTATTAAAATTCTTGTCAACAGGGGCGACAATCCTAGATATATACGCTGACGGTTCAGGAATGGCGACTGGTAAAGTAGCGGAACACCCCGACACGTTCGATATAGGGAATAAAAAGACTTATTTAAGTACTAACTCTTTTATAGGTGGCGAGAAAAGGACTGATGATGAGAAAAACTTATACATTCAATCAACAGGGGAGGGAACGTATAAGCATAATTGTAAGCTATATGGAGGTAACGCCGAAAGCCCGACAAGTATAGGGCTATGGGATAGCGAGTTAGGACACTTAATATTCAGGTACCAGTCACATATAAGCGAGTTACATTTCGGGGCTGACGTTAAGTTGGTTCAAAACGGCAACGCAATAGCGACAATAAAAGAAGAGGTTAAGGGAAATAAAAACGGACGAATCTTATTTAGTAATGGCTTATTGATTCAATGGGGCGTTGTTACAATTACCCCAGTAACCAATACACCGACTAAGATAGATTTAATATACCCTAAGGCTTATTCTCATATACCAAGTATAAAAGTAAGCCCAGCAA
>JAZRLL010000029.1:0-3770 GCA_045646745.1 Christensenellaceae bacterium | reverse complement strand
TAAGGGTTATGAAGAAGAAATAAAAGCCCGCAACAATGAACTTGATGAAACTATTAAAAAATATAACGAACATCAATATGAAATTAAAAACGCCGATGAAAAAATTAGAATTTTAAACGAAAAAATTACTTCTACGGCGGTTGGTATTGAAAGTAAATCGGGAGAAACTAAACTATTTACTCAACAAATATCTTTCTTTTTATCTGAAAACGAAAGGTTAAACGCTGAAAATACCGAGAATAAAGAAAAAACTTTAAAACTTAAAGACGATATAACGTTAAAAAATCAACAATTACTTGATAATAATAAAGAAATTGACGATTTAACCGTTAAATCTTCTCAAATTAGTAAAAAAATTGCAAAGTTAAGCGAAGAAATTGATAAAGGTGAAGATTTAGAGCAAGACGTTCAATCACAAGTTTTAAAAAGTGTTGAAGAAATTGCAGATATTAAGAAAAACTTGGCATCACTTTCTTCTGAACAAAACGTTATTTCTCAAAATCAAAAAGAAGTTGTTAATAAGGTTAACCTTTTAGTTGATAAGTATTCTTCTTTAAACGCTCAATTAGAAATTGATAAAAATACGTTTAGTGATTATCAAAATTTAATTAATAAAACTAATGAAGATATCAAAGACACTTCAAGCAACGTGTCAGCAACTAACGAGTTTATTTCTAAAATTGACAATGATATTTATCATATCAAGAATAAACTTTTGCAAGATGAAACTAGTTTAAAATTCCAAATTAGTTTAAAAGAATCTTTCGTTGGTTATAATTCTTCTGCAAAAAATCTTTTAATTGCGTCTAAAAACGATGCGGTTTTAAAATCAAAATTTATAGATATCGTTGCATCTGTTATTCATACAGATAAAGATTACGAAACTGCTATGCAAATTGCAATAGGCAATCAAATGCAAAACGTAATTACAAAAGATACCGACGATGCTGAATACATAATCAACTATTTTAAAAGGACTAATAATGGTAGAATCACTTGTTTACCTATGACTTCCGTTAGACCACGCTTTAATACCGGCGATATTTTAAGTGCGGGTAAAGAAAAGGGCGTTGTAGGTTTGGCAACAGACCTTGTTAAATACGATTCTAAATTTGAAAACGTTATTTTATTCTTGCTTGGTGGAACCCTTATCGTTGACAACTTACAAAACGCTAATATTATTGCTAAAAAATATCGTTATTCCTTTAAAATCGTTACTTTGGACGGAGACGTTGTTTCTACTGCGGGTACTTTAACGGGTGGTTCAAGAAAGTCTAATGATATAAATTTACTTGCTACCGATAGGTTAATTTCTGAATTTACTGAAAAAGTAAACAATGAAAAACTTGAATTAGCAAGGCTTGAAGACAGTAAAAAACTTTTATTAGAACAAGTTAATTTAGAAGTTTCTAAATTAGACGAGTTAAAGAAGGTTTTACAAGAAACTAAACAAAAATCTATCTTATTAGAACAAAATATTTCTCATAACGAGTCAATAATTAACGATTTAAAAAATGAAATTGAAAAATATAATGACCAAATTGCTTTAATTAACACTCGTTTAGAGCAAATTAAAACCGAGTTTACGGGTTTTGAGAGAGGCGATGAAGAATTATCTAAACAAAGAGAAACCGCTTCAAAAGAACAGGTTGAAAATAGAGAAAAATACTTGTCTTTAAGAAAGGAAAGAGATGAAGTTTTAGAAGAAAACTCACAAGTTCAATCTAGGCTTTCAAATTTAAGGGCGGAAATTTCCTTTATTGAAACTGAAAAAGAAAGAATTAATAATGAAATTGAAAATTTAGATAGCGTTTCTTTAAAGAACTTAAAAACAATTTCTTCAAACGAGCAAATTATAAGTGAATTAAAAATCAAGATGGAAAAAGTTGCTTTATCAAAAGAAGAGCAACAAGCCCTTAAAAAGTTAAGAGACGATTTAAACGAAATTGATTTACAAAAAGAAAGATTAAACGAACTTTTAATTCAAGACAACTTAAAAAGAGACGTTTTACAAGCCGATATTAATAAGAGTATTGAGAGAAGAAATACCGAAACTAACAATTTAACCAAGGTTGATACCGAACTTCAATTTATGTCGGAAAATATTGAAAGGGAATACAATTTAACTTACGAAACTTGTCAACCTTACAAACTTGAAAATTTTGATATTTCTTTAAGTAATCAAGATATTTCTACTTTAAAACGCAAAATCAGTATGCTTGGAAGCATTAATCCAAACGCTATTGAAGAATACAACGAATTAAGTGAATCTTATAACGAGTTATTAACTCAAAGGGACGATTTGGTTAAAGCACAAGAAGATTTACAAAAGGTTATTGACGATTTAACGAAAGAAATGACCTTAACCTTTAATGAAGGCTTTAAAACTATTAAATCTAACTTTACAAAAATATTTAAGGAATTATTCGGTGGTGGTACAGCCGACCTTATCGTTGAAGAAAGTTTAACCGACGACCCGCTTGACGCAGGTATTGAAATAGTTGCCGAACCACCTGGAAAGAAACTTCAAAAAATTTCACTTTTATCTGGTGGAGAAATGTCTTTAACTGCTATTGCGATATTGTTTGCAATCTTAAAATTAAGACCAATGCCATTTTGCGTGCTTGATGAAATTGAAGCGGCGCTTGACGATGCAAACGTTCAAAGATTTGCCGATTATTTAAGGAAATTTTCACAAGAAACACAATTTATTTGTATCACGCACAAAAAGGTTACAATGGAAAATGCAGACGGTTTATTCGGTGTAACAATGCCGGAAAAAGGCGTTTCAAGTATAGTTTCCGTTAAACTTGCAGACGTTAAGGATATAGAGGATTTTAAAAACTAATGGGATTATTTTCAAAACTTACGAATTCACTTAAAAAAACTAAAAATAAAATTGCCGACACTTTTGCAAGAATTTTTGAAATTGATAGAATTGGTGAAGAGTTTTACGATGAACTTACCGACGCTTTAATTTCTTGCGACGTTTCAGTTAATACTGCTATGGACGTTGTTGACGAGTTAAGAGATGAAATGATTGAAAACGTTGTTAATGATAAGCAAAAAGTTGTTGATACGCTAAAAGACGTTTTAATCTCTAAACTTGAAAGTTGTGGAGAGATTGAGTACTCATATCCTTGTATAATAATGGTTGTTGGCGTTAATGGAGTTGGCAAAACTACTTCTATTGGCAAAATGGCTAATTATTTCGTTAAACAAAACAAATCAGTTTCAATCGTAGCGGGTGATACGTTTAGAGCGGCTGCAAGCGACCAATTAACCGTTTGGGCGGATAGGGCTAACGTTAGAATAATTAAGCATACAGAGGGCGCAGACCCGTCTGCCGTTGTTTACGATGCAATTTCATCTGCAAAGGCTAAAAAGACTGACGTTTTAATTATTGATACCGCTGGTAGACTTCACGTTAAATCAAATTTAATGGAAGAACTTAAAAAAATGTCAAGGGTAGTTAATCGTGAATACCCAGAAGCAGTCTTTTATAAATTTATAGTTTTAGACTCAACAACCGGTCAAAATGCAAAATCACAAGTTGACACTTTTGACGAAGCAATAGGTTTAGACGGCGTTATTTTAACTAAACTTGACGGCACCGCAAAAGGCGGATTCGTTATTTCGCTTTGTGATGAAAAGGAAATTCCCGTTGCTTTTGTTGGTGTTGGCGAACAAATTGACGATTTAGAACTTTTTAATCCAGAAGAATTTGTTAATGCAATTTTATAATTAGGTGTAAAGTATTTTTGCTTGAT
>JAZRLL010000028.1:0-23024 GCA_045646745.1 Christensenellaceae bacterium | reverse complement strand
CCTTTTGGTGAATAAGAGTGGTACCGCGGAAATAGTTGTTTAAACGTTTTCGTCTCTTTAAGTAATAAAGGGACGAGAGCGTTTTTTTATTTAAATTAGATATACTTTAAATAAAAATCTTATAACTTTATTGCGTTTTTGCTTGTTTTAAGTGGCTAATTTTAAATATTTAAAAAGAAATTAATATTTAGTTTAAGGAGATTACTAAAATGAAAAAAATTGAAATAGTAGATATTACGCTTAAAAAACTTTCAGAAGAACGTGAAGTTTCTCTACTTTTCCGTGAAAAATCGGCGATAGCGATAAGTGCAGATTTATTGGGCGCTGACGTTATTGAACTCCCTGCCGTTAAAAGTTTTCGTGAAGACGCTATCGTTTACAAAACGATATCTCAAAACGTACAAAACGCAATTTTAGCAATCCCCGTAGGATTTAGTGAAGAAATGGTGGAAAAGAGTTTTGAGTGTATTAAAAATGCTAAAAACCCACGCCTTCAAGTAGAACTTCCCGTATCAACTATACAAATGGAATACCTTTATCACGTTAAGCAAGAAAAAATGCTTGAAAAAATTACTGAACTCATAGTAAAGGCAAAATCTTTGGTTAAAGACGTTGAGTTTTCTGCTCTTGACGCAACTAGAGCGGATATGGATTTCTTATTAAAGGCAGTTAAAACCGCCGAAGAAAAGGGGGCAACCGTTATTAATATTTGCGACAATGCTGGAACGAGTACTCCTGAACAAATTTCTTTAATTGTAGAAAAGGTTAAAGGCATAGTTTCAGTACCTGTTTATATTCAAGTTTCTGACCGCATCAATTTAGGCGTAGCGTCAGCCTTTTCAGCAATTAAAAATGGAGTTGACGGCTTAAAATGTTCAATGGCGGGAAAAGACGTGTTAATTACCGGCGAAATTTGTGATGCAATTAGCGTTTTAGGAAACACGATAAAGGCAAAAACCAACCTTGACACTACTAAAATTCACGCAAGTATTGACGAAATGCTTTCAAAAATCAACCATAAAGATTTAAACGAATCAAGTATTGTTAACGATAAAAATAAAATTTTACTTGATAGCGATTCTACTTTAAAAGACGTTGTAAATTCAGCAACTACGCTAGGCTACGACCTTTCCGAAGCGGATGCAGGCAAAGTGTTTAACTCTCTTATAAAAGTCTGCGAAAAAAGGGGCGAAGTAGGAGCAAAAGAATTTGAAGCGCTTATTGCAAGCAACGCTATGCAAGCACCGTCTACTTATCATTTTGAAACTTATACGACTACGAGTTCTAACGTTTCAACGGCGATATCACAAGTAAATTTAAAAAGAAACGGTGAAATTGTTTCGGGTGTAAGTTCAGGAGACGGACCTATTGATTCGGCGTTTAGAGCAATAGAACAATGTATAGGCCACCACTACGAACTTGACGATTTCCAAGTTCAATCGGTTACCGAAGGTAAAGAAGCGCTTGGTTCGGCACTCGTAAGGCTTCGTAATAACGGAAAACTTTATTCGGGAAACGGAACTTCAACCGATATTATCGGTGCAAGTATTAGGGCATATATCAACGCACTTAACAAAATTGTAGCCGAGGAGAAATAATATGAAAATTGCATTTTCAACCAAAAACGTAATTCGTTCTTCATTTATAGACGTTTGTACTTACGCCTATGAATACGGATTTGAAGGGTTTGAAATATACGATGCTATTAAAGAAAGAAACGACCATTACGATAGTATTTTAAGGCGTGATAAAATTGCCGATAGCAAAAGGAAACTCGTAAATAGGGGACTTTCAGTAACGGCAATTCGCATGCCAAATTCTATTGATAGCGAATTTGTAAATAGCGAAATAGCGGTTAAATACGTTGAAATGGCGTCTTTATCAGGAATTTCAAACGTAATTGTATATTTAGATAAGGAAACTTCGTTTAAAGTATTAGACGAAAAACTTTTAAATGCAGTAAAAACGGCTGAAAAGTTAGACGTTAATATTTTGTTTGAAACGGTTGGTTTTCTTTCCAATACCGAAAAAGTTATAGAAATAATCAATCATTTTTCATCGGCGGTAATAGGTGTTTCTTGGAACGTTAGGGGAACTTATTTTACTGCAAAAGAATCGGCAGAATCTACTATTAAAACTCTTGGTGCATATATAAAATACGTGCGCCTTGGCGATATGAAAGATGGTAAAACCACTCTTATTGGAGAAGGGGATTTAGACGTAGAAAAACTTTTAAACGCACTTTCTTCACTCAATTACGAAGGCTTTATTTGTGCTGCTTGGAACGATGAAATTAATGATGCAGATATAGTTTTAACGCATTTTGCAAACTATGTTTCTTCAATTAATCGTGAAAAGAAAACAAACGCACAAAAATATTATAATAGGGATAAAACGGGCTCTTTCGTTTGGAAAAAATACGACGTTATTGACGCTACTTTTTCCGACGTTTTAGATACTATGGTTGAAAACTATCCCGACCAATACGCTTTTAAATATCCAACGCTTGACTACACTAGAACTTACGAGCAATTTCGCCGTGACGTTGACGAGTGTGCGGCTTCGCTTATATCGTTAGGAGTAAAAGCGGGCGACCACGTTGCCGTTTGGGCAACTAACGTTCCAGAGTGGTTTATAACTTTTTGGGCGACTACTAAAATTGGTGCGGTATTAGTTACGGTAAACACCGCCTATAAAATCCACGAAATTGAATATTTGTTAAGGCAATCCGATACTCACACTCTTATTATGATTGAGTATTGCAAAGACATAAATTACAAAGAAATTATAAAAGAACTTTGCCCTGAACTTAAAAATTTAGAAGCGGGCAAACCACTTTATTCTAAAAATTTACCATTTTTACGCAACGTTGTAACGGTTGGGTTTAATATGGAAGGCTGTCTTACTTGGGAGCAAATGCTTAAACGCTCTTCACTCGTTCCTATTGAAGAAGTTAGAAGGCGTGCGTCTTTGGTTAAGCCAGACGACGTGTGCAATATGCAATACACTTCGGGAACTACGGGTTTTCCAAAGGGCGTTATGCTCACGCATAGAAATATAGTAAACAACGGAAAAACCATTGGAGATAGAATGGATTTGTCAACTGCCGATAGAATGATGATACAAGTACCGATGTTCCACTGCTTTGGAATGGTGCTTTCAATGACGTCTACAATGACTCACGGCGGTACGCTTTGTCCTATTCCGTACTTCTCGCCAAAATCATCGCTTGCTTGCGTTAACGACGAGCGTATAACCTGTTTTAACGGCGTTCCAACTATGTTTATTGCAATGTTTAACCACGCTGATTTTGCAAAAACCGATTTCTCGTATATGCGTACGGGTATAATGGCGGGCGCAAACTGTCCAGCCGACTTAATGCGTAGAGCGTCAGTTGAAATGAACATGCGTGAAATTATTTCCGTTTACGGACAAACGGAAGCGTCCCCAGGCTGTACTATGGGCGAAGTTAACGAAGATTTAGACCATAGGGTAGAAACGGTTGGTAGTGCTTTCCCTGGCGTAGAGTGTAAAATTATTGACCCTGAAACGGGTAAAGACCTCCCTGACGGTGAAAGCGGAGAATTCGTTGCTCGTGGCTTTAATATAATGAAAGGCTACTATAAAATGCCAGAAGCGACTGCTCAGGCAATTGACAAAGACGGTTGGCTTCACTCCGGCGATATTTGTATGAGAACGTTTGACGGCTATTACAAAGTAACGGGTAGACTTAAAGATATGATTATTCGTGGGGGCGAAAACCTTTATCCACGTGAAATTGAAGAGTTTTATTTAACTAATCCAAAAGTTCGTGACGTTCAAGTGGTAGGCGTTCCCGATGAAAAGTACGGCGAAGAATGTTGTGCTTGGATTATTCTTCATAAGGGCGAAACTTCAACCGAAGAAGAAATGCGTGAATACGGCAACGCTTCTATTGCAAGACATAAAGTTCCTAAATATTTTATGTTTGTTAGTGAATTTCCAATGAATGCTGCGGGTAAAATCTTAAAGTATAAAATGAGAGAAGAATCCGCTGAAAAATTAGGGCTTAAAAAATAAAAGGAAATTATATAATGATAAACGGCAAATTTAAATGTATTGACGCTCACTGCCATATCTATCCAGATAAAATTGCAAGGTTGGCGGTTAATCATACAAACGAGTTTTATAAAGTTAAATCAAGGTATAGCGGAACTGTTGAAAGTTTAATTAAACACGGCCAAAAATGCGGTGTTGATAAATTTATCGTTCAATCGGTTGCAACAACTCCCCATCAAGTTAGAAGCATTAACGAGTTTATTAAAAATCAGGTTGAAAACAATAAAGAATTTCTCGTAGGACTTGGAACGGCTCACCCTGAAAGTGAAGATTATAAAGGGGATTTAGACCATCTAGTTGAGTTAGGGCTTAAAGGGGTTAAAATTCACCCAGATATTCAAAATTTTCGCGTTGACGATAGTAGATTTATGAAAATTTACGAATATATGCAAGAATTAGGCTTAACTCTTTTAATGCACGCAGGCGATAATAGATACGATAATTCTAATCCAAACAGAATTATTCCAATTTTAAAAGAGTTTCCTAAATTAAAAATAGTTGGAGCACATTTCGGCGGTTGGTCAATTTGGGAAGATGCAAGCAAAAAATTATGCGAGTTTAACAATTTTTACGTAGACACTTCTTCGTCTTTGGCGTTCTTAACTTCAAAAACTGCAAAGGAAATAATTTTAAGATACGGCATAGATAAAGTTATGTTTGCTTCCGATTATCCAATGTGGGGAATTAAATACGATATCTCAAAACTTTTGTCTTTAAATTTAACGGATAGTGATTATAGTAAAATGTTTTATGAAAACGCCGAAAAAATTTATAATCTTTAATTAAATATCATATTAACGTCTCTTTTCAAATATATTAAAAAGAGGCGTTTTTATGTTGATTTTTGAAAATATTTTACTTTGTTTAGGTGGGATTACTCTTTTCATATTAGGGTTAAAATTCATGAGCGAAAATATGCAAAATTTAACGGGTGCAACTTTAAAAAACGTAATACAAACTTGCACTAGTAATAAATACTCGGGTCTTTTAACGGGGGCGTTATCAACGGCAATAGTGCAAAGTAGCGTTGCAACCAATATAATTTTAGTGGGATTCGTTAGTAGTGGAGTGCTTTCTTTTTACCAAGCAAGTGCAGTTATTATGGGAACTAATATCGGAACTACTATAACCGCTCAATTAGTGTCGCTATCGGGGGGAAGTGAGTTAAATATTACGGCTATTAGTTGCTTGATTGCCTTTATTGGACTAATCGTTTCTTTTTTAAAGGGCAAAAAATCTTATTTTGTTGGAAACGTTTTAATCGGTTTTGGCATGCTGTTTATAGGAATTGATTTAATAAGCGACACTATTAAAGTCTTTAAAAATTACGAGTTTTTTTGCAATATGTTTTTAGTAGAAAACAATTTACTTTTACTTTTAAACGGATTGTTCATAACGGCTATTTTTCAAAGTTCTTCGGTGGTTTCAAGCATAATCATACTGCTTGCTTCAAACGGTATACTAAATTTTGGAGATAGCGTATTTTTAATATTGGGTGCTAATATTGGAACTTGTTTATGCATAATAATAGCATCTTTTAATAAAAGCATTGACGCTCAAAGAACGGCGTTTTTCAATTTGGCGTTTAACGTTTTAGGTTCTTTAATATTATTCGTACCGTTAAGCATATTTAACGAAGAAACCAATATGCTTTTTATGAGTTTTTCACATAGTATTGAAAGAGAAATTGCAAATTTCCACACCTTATTTAACGTTTTTGTAAGTTTAATTTTATTGCCGATATTAAAGCCTTTTAACAAATTAATTTGCCTAATAATTAAAGAAAAGCCTAAAAAAAGTGCAAAAACAAGCAAAAAACTGAGTTTAGAGTATAAATAATTACTAAAAATAAATAAAATGGCTATAATAAAATTGACAATTTTTTAAAAAAAAGTTAAAATTATTTATATATAAATAATCAATTCATTATTAAGGAGTCATTATGAATAAAAAAACTATTACGGATATTTCTGTTAAAGGCAAAAAATGTTTAGTTAGGGTTGACTTTAACGTTCCTATGAAAGACGGCGTTATTACTGACGAAAACAGAATTAACGGCGCACTTCCAACTATCAAATACTTAATGGATAACGGAGCAAAAGTTATTTTGTGTTCTCACATGGGTAAACCACACAACGTTTTTAACGAAAATATTAGTTTAAATAAAAAAGAGAAGAAAGCCGTTGAAGCACTTCCAGAAAGCGAAAGAGAAAAAGCAACGTTAGAATTTATTGAAAAGGCTAAAAAAGATATTAAAAAATTCACTTTAAAGCCTGTTGCAGATAGACTCAACGAACTTTTAGACGGCAAAGTTTCTTTTGCTACCGATACCGTTGGAGAAGATGCGGTTAATAAAGTTAACGCTTTAAAAGACGGTGAAGTAGTTTTACTTGAAAACTTACGTTTTGACAAAGGCGAAGAAAAGAAAGAATTAGATTTCTGTAAAAAATTAGCATCGTTTTGCGATATTTACGTAAACGACGCTTTCGGTACTGCTCACCGTTCACACGCTTCAACTGCTGCAATCGTTGAATACGGTTTAGTTGATACTGCGGTTTGCGGTTTCTTAATTGAAAAAGAACTTTCAGTTATGGCAGATTCTTTGGAAAATCCTGTTAGGCCTTTCGTTGCTATTTTAGGTGGAGCAAAAGTTGCTGATAAATTAAACGTTATTTCTAACTTGTTAGAAAAATGCGATTCTTTAATTATTGGTGGCGGTATGGCGTACACTTTTTTAAAGGCAAAAGGCTACGAAGTTGGAACGTCTCTTGTTGATATGGAAAAAATTGACTACTGTAAAGATATGCTTAAAAAAGCAGAAGATTTAGGTAAAAAACTCTACCTTCCTATTGACACTACTATTACTACTTCTTTCCCAGACCCAATTGATAGTGATATTGAAGTTGAAGTCGTTGACTCTTCAAATATTCCTGCGGATAAAATGGGACTTGATATTGGACCTAAAACTATGGAATTATTTAAAGAAGTTATTTCTAATGCAAAAACGGTTATTTGGAACGGACCTATGGGCGTATTTGAAAATCCAACGCTTGCAAAAGGAACTTTTGCTATTGCTAACGCTATGGCAGATAACCAAAATGCAACTACTATTATCGGTGGTGGCGATAGTGCCGCTGCGGTTGCTCAACTTGGTTTTGCAGATAAAATGAGCCACGTTTCAACGGGTGGCGGAGCATCACTTGAACTTTTTGAAGGAAAGGTTCTTCCAGGTATTGCTTGTCTTAACGAAAAAAACTAATTTAGAATTTGGAGATACTTTTATGAGAAAACCTATTATTGCGGGAAATTGGAAAATGAATTTAACACCAAAAAAGGGCGTAGAACTCATTAACGAATTAAAACCACTCGTTAAAGACGCTAATTGCGACGTTGTAGTTTGCGTGCCTTTTACGGATATTTATGCAGTAGGCGAAGCGATTAAAGGCTCTAACGTTAAACTTGGAGCACAAAACGTTCACTTTGCTGAAAGCGGAGCGTACACTGGCGAAATTTCTGCGGATATGCTTTTAGAATTAGGCGTTGAATACGTTGTTATTGGTCATAGCGAAAGAAGACAATATTTTGCTGAAACAGACGAAACGGTTAATAAAAGAACTTTAACCGCTTTAAGTAAAGGTTTAATTCCAATCGTTTGCGTAGGCGAAACTTTGGAAGAAAGAGAAAATAATAAAACGGAAGAAGTTTTAAAAACTCAAATCGTAAACGGACTTAAAGGAGTTGAAGATTTAACTAAATTAGTTATTGCTTACGAGCCTGTTTGGGCTATTGGAACGGGTAAAACCGCAACTAGCGAACAAGCAAATGAAAGCATCGGCTTTATTCGTAAAACTTTGGCTGAGACTTTCTGTCCTACTTGCGCTTCACAAGTTAGAATTCAATACGGCGGTTCAATGAAACCGTCTAACGTTAAAGAACTTATGCAAATGGAAGAAATTGACGGTGGCTTAATCGGTGGGGCATCACTTAAAGCAACAGATTTTGCTAGCATTGTAAATTACGATAAATAATAAAATTTAAGCCACTAAAAAGTGGCTTACTTTATGGAGAGAATATGAAAAACAAACCTATATGTCTCGTTATTATGGACGGATACGGATTAAATAATTCAACTATTGGAAACGCAATCAAACTTGCAGATTGTAAGGTTATAGATAATCTTATGGCAAATTATCCTTCAACAAGCCTTGGTGCAAGCGGTATGAGTGTTGGCCTTCCAGAAGGTCAAATGGGCAACAGCGAAGTTGGTCATTTAAACATGGGGGCGGGAAGAATAGTTTATCAAGATTTAACTAGAATTACAAAAGAGATAAGCGACGGCGATTTCTTTAAAAACGAGCAATTAAACTACGCCGTAGATACGGCTATAAAAAGTAATAAAAAATTGCATTTATACGGTCTTTTATCAAACGGGGGCGTGCATAGTCATAACACTCACGTTTATGCATTACTTGAACTCTGTAAGAAAAAGGGGTTCTCAAACGTTTTCGTTCATTGTTTCTTAGATGGTAGAGACGTTGCTCCAACTAGCGGGGTTAATTTCGTTAAAGAATTACAAGATAAAATGCAAGAAATCGGCGTAGGCGAAGTAGCATCGGTTGGCGGTAGATACTACGTTATGGATAGAGATAACAGGTGGGATAGAGTTGAAAAAGCCTACGATATGATGACTATTGGAAACGGGGAAAAATCCGAAGACTTGGTTGAATATATTAAACAAAGTTATGAAAACGGAATTACCGACGAGTTTATGCTTCCAACAAATAAAATTAAAGATGGCAAAGCCGTAGGTCTTATTGAACAAGGCGATTCGGTTATTATGTTTAACTTCCGCCCAGATAGAGCAAGGGAAATTACAAGGGCGATGACAGTTAAGGAATTTGACGGCTTTGATAGGAAAACGGGTTATTTAAACCTTAATTACGTTTCCTTTACTCAATACGACGCTACTTTTGATAACGTTAAAGTTGCTTTTTCTAAACTATCTATGGACAATACCTTGGGTAAATTTTTATCGGATAAAGGATATACTCAACTTAGGATAGCCGAAACTGAAAAATACGCTCACGTAACTTTCTTCTTCAACGGCGGAATTGAAGCGCCTGAAAAGAACGAACAAAGAGATTTAATTGCATCACCAAAGGTTGCAACTTACGATTTACAACCTGAAATGAGTGCCTACGAAGTTTTAGATAAAGTTTTACAAGAAATTAACGAAGATAAATTTGACGTTATTATTTTAAACTTTGCAAACTGCGATATGGTTGGTCATACGGGCGATTTAAACGCTGCAATTAAAGCGGTAAAAACGGTTGAAGAGTGCGTTGATAAACTCACTAACGCTATTTTAGAAAAAGGCGGAAGTTTATTAATAACTGCCGACCACGGAAACGCAGATAGGCTTTATGAAGACGATAAGGGTGAAAAACCTTTTACTGCACATACTACTAATCCCGTTCCACTCATTTTAGTTTCTAACGAATATAAAGATTGTAAACTTAAAGACGGTGGCGTTCTTGCGGATATTGCTCCTACGCTTTTAGAAGTTTTAGGGGAAGAAAAACCAAAGGAAATGACGGGAAGTAGTCTTATTATTAAAAAATAAGCAAAAAAATAGTTGTAAAATATATTTTTATATGCTATAATGGTAAAGTTAAAAAACAAAATAAATATTATCGGGTGAAATTATGTTAAATTTACTTGCAATTTCTTACGAATTATATATCACGTTAAGTACGATTTGTCTTATCCTTTCAGTTATTGCTTCAATATTTGTAATAATCGTTGTAATTATGCAACCAAGCAATTCAGAGGGAATTGGCGCAATAAGTGGTCATTCAGAAACGTTTTACGGCAAAAATAAATCTAAAACTTTGGAAAGCAAAATGAAAAAACTCACTATTTTTGCAGTTGCAGTTTTAGCGGTTTGTATGATTTGTTTCTATATTATATCACTTTTAAGTGTTGGTTAATAAAAAAGGTAAAACGGCTTAGTATTAAGCCGTTTTTTTATGTAAAATTATGTCAATAAAGAAATTTTTAATTGAAAAATTTAATAATAAAGAAATAGAAAACGTAGGGGCTAAACGTATTTTTGAATCTTTTGAGGCCAAGTCTAATTTTGAAAAAGATATTATTAGAAAGGCGTTAGACGAACTTTTAGAAGAAGGTTTTATCGTTTATCAAAACGGAAGGTTTACAACGCTTGAAAACAGCAATTTTAAAAAGGGCGTTTTGCGTGGCAACGAAAGGGGTTTTGCTTTTTTGCTTTGCGATAGTGGGGATTTATTTATTCCTTATAAGAATTTAAACGGCGCTTTAAACGGCGACACCGTTATTGCAAAGCCCGTTTTATCTAAAAGGGGTTCAACCGACGAAGGCGAAGTTTATAAAATTTTAACAAGGGGAGTAAAAAAATTAGTAGGCACTTTTCAAGGCGAAAACGGATTTGGCTTCGTTATTCCCGATGATAAAAATTATTTCGTTGACGTGTACGTGCCTTTTAAATTTTCAAGGGGAGCAAAAACGGGGGATAAGGTTTTAATAGAGATTATAAGTTATCCCGAAAACAGAAAAAACCCCGAAGGGAAAGTCCTTGAAATTATAGGTAAAAAATACGATTTAAGAGCCGAAGAATTGTCTATTATTAAAAACGCTAACTTGCCTTTTGAATTTTCAAAGGAAGTTTTAAAAGAGAGCGAAAAAATACCCTCTTTCGTTAGCGAAAGCGAATTAGTAGACAGGGTTGATTTTAGAAATCAAGGGGTTATAACAATTGATGGCGACGATTCAAAAGATTTTGACGATGCAGTTTTCGTAGAAGAAAACAAGGATAAAACTTTTACTCTATACGTTCATATTGCAGACGTTTCTCATTACGTTAAAAGGGGTAGTTTTATTGATAAAGAAGCGTTTAATCGCTCTATGAGTGCTTATTTCCCTGAAAGAGTTATTCCAATGCTACCTGAAAAGTTGTCAAACGGAATATGTTCGCTTAACGAAAACGTAGATAGGCTCACTTTATCGGTTATTATGAAAATTAATAAAAAGGGCGAGATAATAGATAGTCAAATTAAAGAGGGCGTAATAAACTCTAAAAGGCGTATGACGTACTCTAACGTTCAAAAAATTATTGACGGCGACACTCAAACCATTGAGAAATACCAAGATATTTATAAAATGATTTTACTAATGAGTAAACTCAAAGACGTATTGGTTCAAAAAAGGGAAAAAAAGGGAAATATTGACCTTTCTGTTAAAGAAAGCCACATAACCGTTGAAAACGGGAAAATTAAAATTGAACCAAGAAAAAGTATTGACGCATATAAAATTATTGAAGAATTTATGATTGCAACTAACGAAACCGTTGCAGAGTTCGTGTTTTATATGGGGCTACCATTTATTTATCGTGTTCACGAAAAACCTGATAGCGAAAAACTAGAAACTTTTAAAGCCTTTTTAAACAATTTGGGCATTTTAGTTAGGTGGAACGAAGAAAACGTGTATTCAAAAGACTTTCAGTCATTGCTTAAAAATATAGAAGGCGAAATTTATTATAACGTAGTTAATAAGGTAATGCTTCGCTCAATGCAAAAGGCAAAATACTGCCAAACTAATTTAGGTCATTTTGGGTTGTCAAGCTCTTGCTATTCGCATTTTACCTCCCCTATAAGAAGGTATCCCGATTTAATTATTCACTCTATAATTAAAGATATATTAAAGGGCAAAGAAGTTGAAGAAAAATACAAAAATTTAGTTGTAGAAGTAAGTAATCATACGTCTACGATAGAAAAAAAGGTAGACGAAGTTGAAAGGGAAATGGACGACTACTACAAATGTAGGTATATGAGAAGTGAAATCGGTAAAGAATTTTCAGGCGTTATAAGTGGCGTTACGAATTTTGGCGTGTTCGTTGAACTTGAAAATACCGTAGAAGGCTTGGTTAAACTTGAAATGCTTCCAAGGGGAAATTACGTTTACGATGAAAAAAGGTTTAAACTTTATTCTAATAAAAGAGAGTTTAATTTAGGCGATGAAGTCGTAGTTAAAGTTTTAGGCGTTGATACGAGCGCTAAAAGAGTTGAATTTATGATTATATCTTAAAATAGTTGAAATTTTAGATTAAAATTGGTAAAATAGTGTAAATATGAAAATTATAACTGAAAACAGACAGGCAAAATTTGAATATTTTATTGATGAAACTTATACTGCGGGTATAGTTTTAGAAGGCGCGGAAGTAAAGTCAATCAGAAAGGGGAGCGTAAATCTTAAAGATAGTTTTTGCGGAGTTTATAAAGGCGAACTATTTATAAGGAATATGCATATTGCCCTTTACGATTGTTCCGGCGCTTTTAACACGAAAGACAGTAAAAGGGATAGAAAACTTTTATTAAGAAAGGCTGAAATTAATAAAATTATCGGCAAAATAAGTGAAAAGGGATTAACCTTAATTCCGCTTTTAGTATATTTTGAAGGAAATTTAATTAAAATTAAAATAGGGTTATGTCGTGGTAAGCATACTTTTGATAAAAAGCAATCGCTTAAAGAAAACGACTTAAAAAGAAGTGCCGAAAGGCAAATTAAAGAATATTATTAGAACGTTTACTTTTATAGTAATATGGGGATGCACCGGATTTGATTGGTTAGGGGTGTTGACGTAAGCGTACCGAAGGAGCCAAGTCTTCGTTAAAAGTGGCAATTTTAAATATAAATGCAGACAATAGACAATTTGCATACGCTGCTTAATTAAGCAGTTGTCTTATATAGATTGCTGTCGGTCTATATCGGGCATAATTTAAGACAGAAAAGGTTTAATAGTTTTAACTGCGGTTATTAAACTGAAATTTTAGTACGTTCACGATAGCGTAAGTTTGCCCGTTGAATTACGCTATAAGGGATAAAGACGGAATACGTACGTAGAAAGCGCAAAGGAACTAATCAAGACGGCGGTTCAACTCCGCCCATCTCCACCAAAAATTGACAAACTAAAAAGTAGTTTGTCGGTTTACTTATTCACTTTTCTTTTTCAAAAAGGGCTAGCATAGGATATAAAGAGTTAATTTAAATATGGTTTACACGATTATTTCATACGTAGCAAGTTTTTTTGCGTTAGTAATTATAATGTATAGTTATTTTGCAAACAATAAAAAATACTACTTGCTGTATCAATGTCTAGGTATTATTTGCCTTATAACTTCATATTTGTTCATTTCAAGATATTTTGCAACTATATCTATGCTGGTAGCGTTAATAAGAACGTTAACGTTTGGAATTTTTGAGTACAAAAACAAAATTGCACCAATATTTTATTCGTATTTATTCGTTTTTTTAACTATTTTAACTTACTTTATAATAAACGTTATATACTTAAAAATATTTAGTTGGCTTGATATTTTGCACGTTATTGCACTCTGTTTTTACGCCTTTACGTTTAGGATAAGAAATTTAAAGAAGATGAGAAGGGTAATTTTAATGCCAAACGTTTTAGAAGTTTTATATAATCTTATAATGTTTGCACCTTTATTTACTACTCTATCTTACTTATTTGAACTTTTATCTAACGTGGTTGCTATTTGTAGATTTGATTTAAAAAAGGAAAAGAAAAAAGCATAAAAGCACTTAAAAAGAAAATTAAACGCTATAAGGATTTTGGTATTTTGCCGAAGTCCTTTTAAATTTAAAATATATATTTTACTTTACAAAATTCTAATAAAATTATATAATAAAAGCGTATGTTAAAAATAAAAAAAGTTTTAAAAAATAAAGTCGGATACGAATTAGGCTTTGAAAAAGGTGATAGCATTATTGCCTTTAACAAGCAAAAAGTCGTAGACGTTTTAGATTATATATACTACGATAGCGAAGAAGAATTTACAATTTCCGTACTTGCTAAAAACGGCGAAAGTGTTGAAGTGGAAGTTAGTAAGGAAAGTTTTGAAAGTTTAGGTTTAATTTTTGAAAATGATAATTTAGACGTAAAAACTTGTCAAAACAAATGTATATTTTGCTTCGTTGACCAAATGCCACCTAATATGAGAAAATCACTTTATTTAAAAGACGATGATTATCGCCAAAGTTTCTTGCGTGGTAATTTTATAACCTTAACCAACTTAAAAGAGTCCGATTTAGATAGAATTATAAGGCTAAAATTAAGCCCGATTTACGTTTCAGTTCAATGTATGGACGGCGACGTTAGACAAAAAATGTTAAACAACCGCTTTGCTAAAAACGTTTACGAACAACTTAAACGTTTAACTGACGGCGGAATTAAAATTCACACTCAAATAGTTTTAGTTAAAAACGTTAACGACGGAAAGTTTTTAGACTATTCACTTGAAAAGTTATATTCTTTAAAACCAAACTTGCTATCCGTTGCAATCGTTCCTTGCGGAATTACTAAGTATAGAGAAAATTTAACTAAAATTGAAAATCTTGACAAAAATTATAGTAATTGCGTAATAGAGCAAGTTGAAAATTTTAATTTAGAAAAGGGCGAAAACTTCGCACTTCTTGCCGACGAGTTTTATTTTATGGCAGAAAAACCTTTAAAAGACGTTGAGGCGTACGGCGATTTTGCTCAAATAGGAAACGGCGTGGGATTAACCACAAAATTTAAAACGGAATTAGAACTTTCAAAAACTAAAACAAAAAACAATCAAAAACCTTTAATAATAGTAGGCGAGTCTTGTTATAAATTTATGTTAGAGCAAGTTAGCGAACTTAAAAAGGACATTGAAAATTTAGATGCAAAAGTTTTACCTATTAAAAATTATTTTTTTGGTGAAACCGTTAATTGCACGGGACTTTTAACCGCTGGCGATATAATAAAAGGGGTAAAAGACTTTAAAGAAGATTTTGATTATCTTGTTTTAAGCGACGTTTGTTTAAAACAAGGGGAAGACGTTTTTTTAGACGATATTACCTTAATGGAATTTAGAAAAGCAATTAATAAAAAAATAGTTATCACAAACGGAAGTGGTCAAAGTTTTTTTGACGCATTATCAAACGGGGATAATATAAGGATAATATAATGAGTAAACCAATAGTAGCAGTAGTGGGTAGACCAAACGTTGGAAAATCTACCTTCTTTAACAAAATAACGGGTAAAAAAATATCTATCGTAGAAAACAAAGCGGGCGTAACGAGAGATAGGATTTATTGTGATGCCGAGTGGTGCGGAAAGGCGTTTACGTTAATAGACACGGGCGGAATTGAATTAAAATCAACTGACGAAATGTGGAAACACATCAAAAAGCAAGCCGAAATTGCAATAGATATGGCAGACGTTATAATTTTAATGTGCGATATAAAGGGCGGAATAACTTCATCAGACCACGAAGTTGCTTCAATGCTTAGAAAAAGCGGTAAGCCAATCGTTTTAGCAATTAATAAAATGGACAATTATAATCCTACTGAACTTTTAGAATATTACGAACTCGGTTTAGGCGAGCCATTTGGTATTTCTTGCGAACAAGGCAAGGGGCTTGGAGATATTTTAGACGAAGTATGTTCGCATTTTGACGCATCGGATAAAGATAGTTACGACGATTACGTTAAAATCGCTATCGTAGGAAAGCCAAACGCTGGTAAATCAAGTTTAACAAATAGACTTTTAGGCTACGATAGAACGATAGTTTCTCAAATTGCAGGAACTACGAGAGATGCAATAGACACTCCGTTTTCTTATAACGGTCAAAACTTTATGATAATTGACACCGCAGGTATCCGTAAGAAAAAAGCGGTTAACGAAGACGTTGAGTATTACAGCGTTTTAAGGGCGTTAGGGGCAATTAGAAGGGCGGATATTTGTTTGGCGGTTATAGATAGCGTTGAAGGTTTAACCGAGCAAGACGTTAAAATTTTAGGATATATTCACGAACAAGGCAAGCCGTCAATCGTAGTAATGAACAAGTGGGACGCTATTGAAAAAGACACCTTCACCATTGAAAAGTTCAAACAAAAACTTGACTGTGATTTAGCCTTTATGGATTATTATAAAAGCATTTTCATATCGGCTAAAACGGGTTTAAGAGCGGAAAAAATCTTTGATATGGCGTTAAATATTATAAATAATGCTAATCAAAGAATTTCAACGGGTACTTTAAACGAAGTTATAACGGACGCAGTTCGCACTACCGAGCCACCTACTAAAAACGGAAGAAGATTAAAAATTTACTACGCCGTTCAAGACGGAGTTCAACCGCCAACCTTTATTTTATTCGTTAATTCACAAGACCTTATGCATTTTAGTTATAAGAGATTTTTAGAAAACACTTTAAGAAAAACCTTTAATTTTGAAGGTACGCCAATAAGACTTATAGTTAGAGAAAAAACGGAAGAATAATTAAAAAGGCGAAATTAAGAATAAAACACTTAAACTTTTTGAATTTAGGAGTAAAAAATGATAATTTCATTTGAAAAAATTTGGTATTTAATAGCAATATTACTCGTTTTATCCTATTTGATAGGAAACGTTAACTTTGCTATTATTATATCAAAAATAAAAAAACAAGACATACGAAAAGTTGGAAGCGGAAATCCCGGAACTCTTAATATGAGCCGTAATTTTGGGCTTAAAATAGGCGTTTTAACTTTGGCTTTGGATATAATTAAAGGCGTTATTCCTACTTTGACGGGATATTTAATTTTTAAAGACGTGTATTTTTATTCATACGATATTCCAGCCTTTGTTTTAATGGAAATTATGTGTGGATTTTTTGCTGTTTTAGGGCACGTTTTCCCCGTATTCATGAAATTTAAGGGGGGAAAGGGTGTAGCAACTACGATAGGCGTATTTTTAGTATGTAATTGGTACGTTGGGCTAATTAGCGGAATACTTGCAATAGTATTTATAATGATAACGGAAATTGGTTCAATGGGTTCTTTTGTTGCAACTACTCCGGGGGCTTTTTTAACTTGTTATAAAGCATATTTTTATTTTGTAAATGCAAGTAGCATTGGTTTTTATAATATTTTGATAGCGTCTTTAACTAATTTGTTTACGGTTGCCATTATTTTCTTGGTTTGGTACGCTCACAAAAAAAATATTGCAAAACTTATTGCGGGCGAAGAACATCCAACGAATTGGCTACAAATGTTAAAAGAATCAATTATTAAAAAGAAAGTAAACAAACAAAAATAAAAATTTATCATAATTTAAAAAATCTTCTCATACACTTTATTGTATCTGGGAGGATTTTTTTAATGGAAAAATTTGATATCTATAAAGACATAGCCAAAAGGACTAACGGAGATATCTATATTGGTGTAGTAGGTCCCGTAAGAACGGGGAAATCAACTTTCATCACGAAATTTATGGATATTATGGTTGCGCCGAATATCTCAAACAAGTCTAAAAGGCAAATTGCTATTGATGAAATGCCACAATCTGGTGCGGGCAAAACTATTATGACCACCGAGCCTAAATTCGTTCCAAGCGAAGGTGTTAAAATATCTTTTAAAAATAAAGTTCAAGCAAAAGTAAGACTTATAGACTGCGTAGGATATTTAGTTGACGGAGTTATCGGAGATAAAGAAGACGATAAACCACGCTTAATTAAAACTCCTTGGGATGAAAATCCAATGCCGTTTGAAAAAGCAGCAAGCATTGGTACTGAAAAAGTTATTGAAGAACACTCAACGTTGGGAATTTTAATAACTTGTGACGGCACTATTTGTGATATTGATAGAGAAAATTACGTTAAAGCCGAAGAAAAAGTCGTTGCAAAATTAAAAGAAACGCAAAAGCCTTTCGTTATAGTTTTAAACTGCGTTGATGAAAAAAATGAAAACACTTTACTTCTTGCAGATAGCCTATCTTCTAAATACGGCGTTAAAGTTATTCCATTAAACGTGTTAAATGCTGATGAAAATTCTTTAACAGAGATAATGGAAAGCGTTTTATTAGAATTTCCATTAAAATCTTTTGACGTTAAACTTCCTAAATGGATGCAGGTTTTACCATCGTCTTCGCCGATTATCAAAAACGTGATAGAACTTTTAAAAAATCTTTCTACTGCGGTAGAAAAAATGAAAGACTACGAGTTGATTGAAAACGGAATTTTATCAATTGACGGCGTTAAACGTGTTGAAGATTGCACCGTTAACCTAGGCGAAGGGGTAGTAGAGTATAAAGTTGATATAGATAACGGGCTTTTTTACACCTTATTATCCGAATTGTCTAGTGAAAGTATTGAAGACGAGTTTGACCTTATGAGTTATATTAAGGATTTAAACGTTGCAAAAGAAAATTATAAAAAACTAAAAGAAGCCTTGTTTGAAGTTGATGAAAGTGGTTACGGTATAGTAATTCCAAATGAAAGCGATATGGCTCTTTCTGAACCACAGGTAGTAAAAAGGGGTGGAAGATACGGCGTTAATATTAAGGCAAACACTTCTTGTATGCACATTATGAAAATTAATTTAGACGCACAAGTTTCGCCTATTTCAGGAACTCAAAAACAATGCCAAGACTTTGCGGAATTTCTAAAAAACGAATACGATGAAAACCCAGAAAAAGTTTGGAAAACGGACGTTTTTGGAAAGCCTTTATACTCTTTGGTTAGCGATGAAATATTAAGTAAAATTGAAGGTATGAAAAATGAAACAAAAAATAAAATGAGAAGAACAATAACACGTATCGTCAATGAAGGAAAGGGCGGAGTTATCTGTATTTTATTATAAAATTCTACCGTTTGTTCGTAAAATAATCGTTCAAACGGTTATTTTTTGTCTAATCGTGTAAGGTATCCAAAAAAAATTAAATAGGCTATTGAAAAAGTTGGGTTGCTATTGTATAATAATAGTATAGTTAACTAGATTGGCTAAATATATATAGGAAGGTTATTATATGGACATTGGTAAATTAAGAAACGTGGCACTAATCGGTCATAGTGGCGAAGGTAAAACCACTCTTGCCGAAGCAATATTATTTAATGCAAACGCTATTGATAGACAAGGTAAAGTAGAAGACGGAAATACCGTTATGGATTACGACCAAGAAGAAATTGCTAAAAAAAGTTCAATAGGTTTATCTTGTGCTAATTGCGAATACAAAGGCTATAAATTTAATATTATTGACGTACCAGGATTTTTTGATTTTGAATGTGAAATGGCTCAGGCCTTATCCGTTTGTGATTCCGCTATAATAGTTTCAGGAGCAAACGGAACGCTTACCGTTGGTACTGAAAAAGCCATTGATTATTGTGTTAATCGTAAAATTCCTGCGATGTTATTTATAAACGGGCTTGATAAAGATAACGCTAACTTTATTAAAACCGTTGACGCTATTAAAGAAAAATATCAACACAAAATTGCGCCTATGATTGTTCCTAATATGGTTGACGGCAAAATGAAAGGTTTCGTTAAAGTTGCCTACGGCGTTTTAAGGGATTGGGAAAGAAACGAAAGCCCAATTCCAGATTATTTACAATCTGCTTACGAAGAAGCAAAATTATTAGTTTCAGAAGCGGCTGCTGAAAACGATGAAGCCCTTTTAGATAAATTTTTCAGTGAAGGCGAACTAACCCCAGAAGAGATTGAAAGGGGCGTTAAGATTGGTATTAACACTTGTTCAACTATAACCGTGTTAGGTGGTAGCGCTTATAAAAACCACGGTGTATTTAACTTGATGGATAAAATTATATCAACTTTACCAAGTCCAAAAGACGCTGGTATTCAAAAGGCAAAAGTTAACGGCGAAAAAGTTCCCGTTGAGCCAGATGAAAATGCTCAAACGGTCATTAGAGTGTTTAAATCGGTAGTAGACCCTTACGTTGGTAGACTTAACTACGTTAAAGTGGTTTCAGGCAAACTAAAATCGGGCGACGTATTAAAAATTTCAGGCACTAATTACGAAGAAAAAATTAGCGGTATGTATTTCGTTAAGGGCAAAAAACAAGAGCCTGCATCTTTGCTCGTTGCGGGAGATATCGGTGCGCTTGCTAAACTTGACAAAGCAAAAACGGGCGACACTTTATATCAAACTAGTGAAGTTGTGTTTAAACCTATTGAAGTTCCGCCTGCTATGTATAAAAGAGCGGTTTACGCAATTAAAAAAGGGGAAGAAGATAAGATTTTTGCCGGTTTAAATAAACTTAAAGACGAAGATATTTCCTTTAAGGTTGAGAAAAATTTAGAAACGGGTGAAATGATTTTATCCGGCGTTGGTGCAACTCAACTTGAAGTTTTAAAGAAGAAATTAAAGTCCAAATTCTCGGTTGACGCACTTTTAACTACGCCTAAAATTGCATATAAAGAAACTATTAAAAAGCAAGCGGAAGGCGAAGGTAAACATAAAAAGCAATCTGGTGGTGCAGGTCAATACGGCCACGTAAAAATTAGATTTAGCCCTAACGCAGAAGACGGCGTTTACGAATTCGTTGATGCAGTCGTTGGCGGTGTAGTTCCTAAACAATTTATTCCAGCAGTTGATAAAGGATTAAAAGAAGCAATAAAAGAAGGCGTGTTAGCAGGTTATCCGTTAATCAACCTTAAAGCAACTTTATACGATGGAAGTTATCACCCTGTTGACAGTAAAGAAGTTGCTTTCGTTTCGGCTGCTAAACTTGCATACCAAGATGGTATTTCAAAGGCAAGCCCTGTAATTTTAGAGCCTGTTATGACGGTTAATATCACTGCTCCTGATAACTTTATGGGAGATATTATGGGCGATATGAACAAGCGTAGGGGTAAAATTTTAAGCGCTGAACAAATAGACGGCAAGAGTTTAATTTCAGTTGAAGTTCCTGAAATTGAAATTTTAGAATACTCTGCCGAATTAAGAAGTTTAACACAAGGAAGGGGAGTATTTACTAGTGAATTTAGCAGATATGAAGAAGTTCCTTATGAAGAACAGCAAAAGATTATTAATGATAAAAAAGTAAAAGAATAAAAGGGGTACTAAAAATGATACTTAGTATTTGTCCCAATCCAAGTATTGACTGCACTATGGAACTTGAACAACTTAACGTTGGTCAATTAAATAGGGTAGACAACAAAGTTATAACCTATTCTGGTAAGGCTTTAAACGCAGCAATAGGTGTAAAAAGACTTGGCGGGGATAGTTATGCTACGGGCTTTATGTATGAAACTGACGGAAGTTCCTTCGTTCAAAGGCTTGATAACGAAGGGGTAAAAAACACTTTCGTTTGGAATAAAGGTAGCGTTAGAGTAAACTATAAAATAGTTGATAACAAATCAATGTTAACCGAAATTAACGATAAAGGCGAAAGCGTTTCCATGGAAAAGCAACAAGAACTTTTAGATTTGTCTAAAAATTTATCTAAAAAAGCGTCAGTCGTTATTATGAGTGGTTCATTACCAAAAGGCGTTGAAGACGACTATTACTATAAACTTTGTTCGGTAGTAAATGAAAAGAGTAAAATCATAGTAGATAGCCACGGCGATAGTCTAATGCACGCTTTAAAAAACGGCGTATATATGATAAAGCCTAATTTAGTTGAATTAGAAAACGTATTAAAAGAAGAATTTTATTCTTTTAGCGATATGATTAAAGGCTGTAAAACGCTTATTGATAAAGGAGCGGAAAACGTTTTATTATCTTTGGGTAGGGACGGGGCAATTTTAACTAACGGAGCGGAGTCGTATTTTTGTAAAAGTGCGGCGGTTGCGGTAAATTCAACCGTTGGTGCCGGCGATAGTATGGTTGCAGCAGTATCTGTAATGACGGAGAATAACTGTTCAAAAGAAGAAATTTTAAGATGTGCAGTTGCGGCGGGTACTGCTTCTATAACCACTCCGGGTACGAATTTATTTTATAGGGATAAATTTGAAGAGATTTATCAAAAAATATACGTAGAAAAATTATAATTTTGAATATAATAGTATTAAGTCCGCTAATTTTGGCGGACTTTATATAAAGGAGAGTAAATGCTTTCATTAAAAGAGATAAAAAACGACGAAGAAATAATGGCTATTATTAGTGGAGCAGATAAACAATTAGACGCTTTATCTTATACCGAACACTCTGTAAGGCACGCTTCAATAGTTGCTACTTGGGCGGGTATGGTTTTAAAGGGAATAGGTCAAAATTCTAAAATGGTGAACCTTGGTGAAATTGCGGGATATATGCACGATATAGGCAACGCTGTTGCAAGGCATAATCACGCTGAAACGGGTGCAATTTTAGCCTATAATATTTTAACTAAAAGGGGTATGAGTTTTATAGACGCAACTGAAATTATGATGGCTATTGGAAATCACGACGAGAAAAACGGAACTCCCGTTTCAGTTTTAGGCTCGGCTTTAATTATTGCGGATAAATCAGACGTTCATAAATCAAGGGTTAAAAATAGGCTATTAAACGAAGACACTAATATTCACGACAGAGTAAATTTAGCCGTTAATCGCTCGTATATAAAGGTTGATAACTCCTTAAAACTTATAGATACAATTATTGAAACGGACACTAAAATTTGTTCGGTTGCCGACTATTTTGAGATTTATCATACACGTATGCTTATGTGTTCAAAGGCGGCGGAGTTATTAGGTTATAAGTACGGTCTTATAATAAACGATATGAAAATGCTTTAATAATAAAAGTTAATAATAAAATTTTTGTCCCCTGCATACATTAGTGTAGGGGACAAATTATGCGTCAGAATATAGTTTATAGAGTAATTAAAGAAGCGGAATACATTGTGGATAATAACGCAACGCTAAGGCAAACGGCTAAAATTTTTAGTTTAGGTAAATCCACTATACATAAAGATATGACTATTCATTTAAAAAGGGTAAATATTCACCTTTATCGTGACGTTAGGAAAATTTTAGATAAAAATAAAGAAGAAAGACATATTCGTGGGGGAGAGTCTACTAAACGAAAATTTATAAACTCTCAAAACAAACGTCAAAAATAAGAGCGGTTGCTTAATTTAGCAACCGCTTAA
>JAZRLL010000027.1:0-35116 GCA_045646745.1 Christensenellaceae bacterium | reverse complement strand
CTTTTAGCCCCCATTATTTTAGCAAATTTTATACTTTGTAATAAATAGTTATATGAATTATTAACCTTTTCTTCGTCAACTCCTGCAAAATTTATAAAATACGGAGCGTGAACGCTTAATTCTATATTTTCTTTACTGAATAATTCGCCTATCTCTTTCGCTCTTGCAGTTGACAAGTTAACCCCACGACCAAAAGAATATTCAAAGCAATCAAGCCCGATATTTTTTACCCAAATTGCAGAATTGTTGCTGTCGTTATAACCGCTTTCGTGGTATAAATAACTATTTCCACTTGGACCAAATTTAATCATTATATTAACTCCAAATCCTTTTTTAATTGTGCTTTTAGTTCGTTAACGCTATCAAAAGTGATAATTTCACGAATTTTTTCAACGAAGTAAATAGAAAGCGTTTTTCCGTATAAATTTCCTTTAAAATTTTTAATATACGTTTCAATAACCACGTCTTTTCCGTTAACGGTAGGTTGATTACCAACGTTAGTTATGCAAGAGTAAAGTTTATCGTCTATTATCGTAGCGGTAATATAAACGCCACTTCCCATTAATAATTTATCCTCGCTCAAACGCATATTTATAGTAGGAAAACCTAACTTATTTCCAAGTTTTTTGCCTTCTACGACTTCTTGTCTTATAAAATAATTACTGCCAAGAAGGGTATTAGCCCTTGATATATCCCCTTTTATAAGACTTTCTTTTATTTTTTGAGTAGAAACCTTTTCGTTTAAAGTTAAAACGTCTTCAACGATTATAAGTTCACCCTTTTTATTTCTAATTTCTTCACTTAAAGTATTAACGTTTCCACCTTTATCTTTACCGTAAGTAAAATCTTTACCCGTTAAAAAATATTTAATATCGTAATACTTAAAAAGACTATCGGTAAATTCTTTTTGAGTTAAATTCATAAACTCTTTATCTAATTTTTGATAAACAACAAGGTCAACGTTTAAGGCTTTAAGTTTTATTAATCTTTCTTCAAAAGTAAAAACGTCTTTACCCTTATTTTTCCCACCGGTAAACAAAAACACGGCAAGAGATAACCCCTTGTCTTTTGCTAAATCGTAAGCGGTTTTTATAATTTTAGTATGACCTAAATGTATTGCGTCAAAATAGCCAAGACACATTACACAAGGTTTTTTGTATTCCGTTTTATACTTTATAATTTCCATATTAGTCCTTTACGTAAGCCTTTATTTTAAGATTATTATCCTTTGAAATGCATACGCCTATAAATTCATCGTTGCCGTAAACTTTATAAAGCCCGTCTTTTATTGCAACTTTACAAGGTCTACCGTTTATAAGGTCTAAATACTCTTTATTTTCTAAAATAACGCTTGGAAGAGTAATTACGGCGTCAGGTTTAATTAAATATTCAATTATATTAATACCCTTTTCAATTTCTTCTATTTTTAAAGCGTTTTCAGCGTTAAAAATACCACTTTTAAGCCTTTTTAGTGCAGTCATAGTGGCAAAAGTGTTAAGCAATTTTGCTATATCTCTACAAATTGAACGAATATAAGTACCACCTTTACACTCAATTAAAAAAGAAAAGGAATTTTTTGAAATTTGCTCTACTAATTCTATTTTGTCTATTTGAACTTTTTTAGGTTTTAACTGAACTTCTACGCCACTTCTTGCAAGTTCATAACTTCTTTTACCTAAAACACATTTAGCACTATAAATGGGCGGAATTTGGTCAACTTCGCCAATTAATTTATTTAAAACGCTTAAAATATCTTGTTTTTTTGGCAAATAACCACCCTGATTAACAACTTTTCCGTCGCTATCTAGGGTGTCTGTTTCATAACCGAAAGTAAAAGTTGCTAAATAAACTTTGGTTTTATCAAGCAAGTAGTCAAAAAGCCTAGTTGACTTCCCAAAAGCAACGGGTAAAACCCCTTCTGCAAGTGGGTCAAGCGTGCCCATATGCCCTAATTTTTCGCCTTTTAGAACTTTTTTAATTTTATTTAAAGCATAAGCCGAGGTCATTCCGCTCGGCTTGTAAAAATTTATAAATCCATTAATCATATTCTTTGTTTAACGTTATAAACGAGTTTATCAATAATATCTTCCAGATAACCGCAAAGCATAGCGCCACTTGCTAAAATATGTCCCCCACCGCCGTAAATTGAAGCGATTTCGTTAACGTTAACAACGCCTTTACTTCTAAAACTAATTTTATATTTTCTAGTTCCTATTTCAAGTAAAGAAATTGCAACTTCAACGCCTCTAACGGAGAGTGCAAAGTCAATAAAGCCTTCGGTCATATTATCTTTTGCGTTGCAAGTTTTTAAATCTTCTTCACTAATAACTAAAACGGCAACTTTCCCATCTAAATAGTAAGAAATTTTATTCGTTGTGTGTGAAAATAATTTAGCCCTTTCTTTTGATTGCTCTTTAAACATTTTTTGGATAATTTCGTGGATATCCGCCTTTAAACCTACGAGTTTACTCGCATAAAGCAAGGTTTTCTCCGTAGCGTTTGAGTGAGCAAAAGCACCCGTATCAGTAATTATTCCAAGCAATAAACTATTTGCAATTTGCGGTGTAATTTCGGCTTTTAATTCCGTAATTAAATCGTATATATTTTCACAGCAAGAAGCATTATCTAAAACGTAATTAAATTTTGCATATTTAGTGTTAGATACGTGATGGTCAATATTAAAGGTGTTTTTGTTTGAAATAAACAAGTTATACGCACCACCTATCATTGAATCGCAAGAACAATCAACAGCAATATGAGCGTCAAAACTTTCAGTAATTTCATTAGTAGTTTTATATAAATCACCACAAATAAATTTGAATTTATCTGGAATTTCGCTATCGCAAACCAAAGTACACTCAATATTAAATTGTTTCAGTGCATAGTAGAGTGCAACGCCAGAGCCAATAGTATCCCCGTCTGGTCTATTATGGCTAAAAACGAGAACTTTTTTATTTTCTAATATGCACTTTGCTATTTTATCAATCGTCATTATTTTCTCCGTACGTTAATTGACTTAAAATTTTATCAATTTTGTTGCCGTATTCAAAAGAGCCGTCTTTTGTAAACCTAAGTTCAGGAACGTATCTTATTCTCATTTTAGATGCAAGATGCTTTCTAATTTCGCTTGAAGAAGAAACTATTGCATCATAAGTTTGCTTAGACTTTTCTTCGTTTGTTGAATACACGCTTAAATATACTTTTGCACTTTTTAAATCGGGAGCAACGTCAACGTCAGTTATAGAAAACATTTCTGTAATTAATGGGTTATTAATATCGTTTTTGATTATATCGTAAACGATTTTTTGAATTTCGCTATTAACCCTTGAATTTCTATTACTTTTCATAAATTAATCCTTTCTTTCTTGAACGGTATAACACTCAATAAAGTCGCCAACCTTAATTCCGTCAAAGTTTTCAATAGACATACCACACTCGTAGCCTTGTGCAACTTCTTTAACGTCGTCTTTAAATCTTTTGAGTTGTTTAACGTTTCCTTCACAAATCATAACGTCGTCACGATAAATTCTTAGTTTACCACTTCTTAAAATCTTTCCGTCAACGACGTAGCAACCCGCAACCATACCGACGTTAGAAATTTTAAACGTTTCTCTTACTTCGGCTTTACCGAGATAAACGTCGTCAAGTTTAGGTGCAAGCATACCTTTAAGAGCCTTTTTAATATCTTCAATCGCTTCGTAAATTACTCTATATAATTTAACGTCAATTTTACTTTGTTCAGAAAGCGCTTTTGCTTTACTATCAGGTCTAACGTTAAAGCCGATAATAATTGAATTTGAAGAATCTGCTAAACTTACGTCAGTTTCAGAAATTGCACCAACGGCGGCGTGCACTACGTTAACTTTAACTTCTTCGTTAGAAAGTTCAATTAAAGATTGTTTAACCGCTTCAACCGAACCTTGAACATCTGCTTTAACTATTAAGTTTAACGTTTTAAGGTCGCCCGATGAAACTTTTGAGAACAAGTCGTCTAACGAAACTTTTTGTTGTTCTCTTATCATATCTTCTCTTTCTTTATTTTTTCTTTCGCTAGCAACCAAGGTTGAAAGTTTTGCTTCTTCAACCGCAAAAATGCTATCGCCTGCGTTAGGAACTGATTCCAAACCTAAAATAGATACGGGAACGGACGGACCGGCAGTTTTAACGTTTCTACCCTTATCGTCTAACATTGCTCTAACTTTACCCGTAATAGTACCCGCAACTAAATAATCGCCAACTTTTAAAGTTCCAGATTGAACGAGTACGGTTGCCATAGGTCCTTTACCTTTATCAAGTTTTGCTTCAACGATTACGCCTTTTGCCATACGGTCAGGATTTGCTTTAAGTTCTTTAATATCCGCCGTTAAAATAATGGTTTCAAGCAAGTCGTCAACACCTTGACCAGTTTTAGCCGATACGGGAACTAAGGCGATATCTCCACCCCATTCTTCAACTAAAACTTCTTGGTCTGCAAGACCTTTTTTAACTCTTTCAATATCAGCGGTAGGCTTATCAATTTTGTTTGCTGCAATAATGATAGTAACGCCCGCTGCTTTTGCGTGGTTAATTGCTTCAATCGTTTGTGGCATAATACCATCGTCGGCGGCAACTACGATAACGGCAATATCCGTTATACTTGCACCCCTTGCTCTCATAGCCGTAAACGCAGCGTGTCCTGGCGTATCAAGGAAAGTGATTTGTTGATTGTTTATACTAACCGTGTACGCACCGATATGTTGAGTAATTCCACCCGCTTCACCAGACGTTACGTTTGCATTTCTAATGTAGTCAAGAAGTGAAGTCTTACCGTGGTCAACGTGTCCCATAACCGTAACGATAGGTGGACGTTTAATAAGTTTAGATTCGTCTTCTTTTTCTTCGTTAAAGCCTTCTTCTAAAACGTCTTCGTAAGTTTTATCAAGTTTAAGTTCAAGTTCAATTCCAAGACCAGCGGCGATGAAACCTGCGGTATCATAGTCAATAGAATCGTTAATAGTTTTTAAAATGCCTTCTTTAAATAAAAGTTTAGTAATTTCTATTGCTTGAATACCGATAAGTTCAGAAAGTTCTTTAATTTGAATAATCTCTTTATTAATAACGGCTTTTTCAATCTTAATAGTTGAAACGGCATTTTCCTTATTCTTATCTTTTCCTTTACGAAGTTTTCTATAACCCGTTTTGCTTTCGTCAAAATCGTCCATAGAAACTTGACCTTTCATTAAAGATTTTTTATTGATGGCTTTTCTATCTTCGTAATTATTTTTTTCGTTTGACCTATTTTTATTTTGTTGTTTATTTTCCTTAGGAATATAGGTGTTAGGAGCAGAGTCAAAAGAAGGCGTAAAAGATTTTTTATCTAACGGAGATTTAGCGTTAGTCCTTTTATCTTGTTGATTTTGGTTAGAAAACTCTTTTTTTACGAACGTTCCGTTTTGAGATTTAGGTTTATCCCCTTTTTGGAAAGGTTTTCTATCTCCTTGACCTTTATTTTTCAATTCTTCTTTGTTGATATATTCCCTTTTCTTCGGTGGAGTAGGAACGTAAACTCTTTTTCCGTTAACGATTGCAATATTTGGATTATTGCTCTTTAAAACGGGCTCGTTTACTTCTTTTGTTTGAGCGACTTCGTTATTTTTAGTCGTTTCTTTGTTTTCAACCACCTTTTCAACTTCTTGTTTAGTGATAGTTTCTTTAACTTCTACTTCTTGAACGACGTTTTCTTCCGGCACTATTTTTTCTTGATTTTTAGAAGAAGTTTCTTTAACGATTTCGTTTTCAGTTTGAATTACATCTTCAACGGCTTTAACTTCTTCTTGCTTTTTACTATTCAAAATAGCACGAGTTTTTTCATCAATCGTTTTTAAGATAGATTTAAGTTTGGATTTTGTATCTTTTAAAGAAGATGCAATATTTTCATCTCCCTTAACGATTTTATTTATTGTTTTTATATTTAAAAAATTATCTTTCTTTTCTTCAATACTCATTACTATAACCTCCCGAATACTCAACTATATGGTCCTTTCCGTTTTCTATAATCGCCTTTGCTAAATTATAATCTTGTATGGCAATTAGTTTGCAATTTTCTTTATTAACCAAGTCTTCAACCTTATAGGTCGTGCTTATATATATTTTAGAATTAATCCTACTTGCAATTTTTTTTACTTCATCAAAAGTGTTATCGCTTGCAGTTTTACAGAGCAACAGAAGTGGCACTTTCCCTTTAAGCGTAGCAACCGAATTAACCCCACATCTAATTTTTCTTGATTTAATAGCAAAACCTATATAGGTGTAAATTTTATTATTTTCCAAAGAACTCCTCCGATATAGCGTTATAAACGTCAATGCTAACTTCCATTGAAAAAGCGTTGTTTAACAATCTTTTTTTACACATTTTATCAAAGCAAATTTGGCTATCGCAAATATATGCACCCCTGCCGTTTAATTTGCCCGTTCTGTCTAAAAAGAATTGATTTTCTTTATTTTTAACTATTCTCACAAGTTCTTTTTTTGGTTTAGATTCCCTACACGCAATACAAGAACGCATTGGAACTTTTTTAACTACCATAATGTTTTTCCTTTATTCTTATTCAGTTATCTCTTCTTCGTTTGAAATGTTTTCAACTTCTTCGTAGCCGTATTCTTCTATCGCCTTTGATTCACTCTTAACGTCAATTTTCCAGCCCGTAAGTTTAGCGGCAAGCCTTGCATTTTGACCGTCTTTACCAATTGCTAAAGAAAGTTTATCGTCTGGAACGATAACCCTTGCAGATTTTTCATCAATTTGAGAAACTTTTAAAACTTTTGCAGGTGCTAACGCCTTTGCAATAAATTCAAGCGGGTCTTCGCTCCAAGGAATAATATCAATTTTTTCTCCGCCAAGTTGACTAATAACTGCGTTAACTCTCATACCCTTGTTTCCTACGCAAGCGCCAACCGCATCAATTTGTGGGTCTTCGCTGTGAATAGCAATTTTACATCTTTGACCTGCGTCACGAGCAACGCTTTTAATAACTACCGTTCCTTGTCTAATTTCAGGAACTTCGTTTTCAAAGAACCTAACTACCAAGCCAGTAGCAGTTCTTGAAACGAGAACTTGAGTGTTTTTACCGATAGTTCTAACTCTTTTTAAGTATACGGTGAGTTTATCGTTAATTTCATAACTTTCACCTGGAATTTGGTCTTGTGGAAGCATAACGCCTTCTAACCCGCCACCAGAAAGTTCAACGTAAACCGTTCCGTTTTCAACCTTTCTAACGATTGCGGAATGGATTTCGTTTTCCTTATCTTCAAATTGTTGAATAGCGTTATTTCTTTCGGCTTCTCTAATTTTTTGCATAACCACTTGTTTTGCGGTTTGAGCGGCAATTCTACCAAAATCTTTTGGAACGAATTCTTTTTCATAAGTATCGCCAATTTTATAACTTTTTTTAAGAAGTTTAGCGTCTTCAAGTGAAATTTCTTTATCTTTGTCAACCACTTCTTCAACGATAGTTTTAACCGCGTAAAACTTAATTGCACATTTTTCTTCGTTATATTTAATAACTACGTTGCACGCATCTTTCGCGTGTTTTTTATATGCTGACGTTAAAGCGTTTTCCAGAGTGTCTAAAAATACTTGCCTTTCAATACCCTTGCCTTCGCAAATTTCTTCAAGTGCTGCATAAAAATCTTTATTTATCATAATTTTCTCCTTTATTTACAAACAAATTAATCAAATTTAATTGCTTTATTTATTTTTGATATTCCTTTTAATTCAATAGAGATAGTTTCATTTCCTAAATCTACCACTATTCTTTGCCCGTCGTATTTTAGTAGTACGCCTTCTAATAATTTTTTGCCTTTTATAGACGAGTATAGTTTAATTTCTACTTCTTTACCGATATTTCTTAAAAAGTCTTTATCCGTTTTAAAAGGTCTATCAAGACCTGGACTTGAAACGTTTAATGTATAACTGTTTTCGTACGGATTTAACTCGTCAAGCGGAGCGTTGATTAAATTATGAAATTCTTCGCAAGTATTTAAATCTACCCCACCCGCTTTATCAATGTAAACGGTTAATTGCGGTGATTTTGCCATTTTGAAAGAAACTTCAACTATTTCCAAATTCAAACTCTCTGCATACGGAGTTAAAAAGTCCAAAATTTCACTTTCGCTTTTTGCTTTCATATTTCTCCTTAACAAAACAAATTTGAGAGTGGATTTCCACTCTCAAATCTCAGCCTACATCTTAATTCTTTAATATATTAACATATATTACCCTATTTTGCAAGCGTTTTTAATATTTTTTTAAAAAATACTTACTCTTTTATTAATTCTAAATACATTTCAGCCGTAGCCAAAGCATCAGAAAGCGCTCTGTGATGGCGAAAAACTATATTGTAATAATCACACACTACGTTTAATTTGTGATGCTTTAATTTTGGAAGTTTTTTCCTTGCTAATGCCAAAGTATCTACGTAATCGTTTTTAATAATATAGCCGAGTTCTTTGCCCGCATTTTTTAAAAACCTATAATCAAAATCCGCGTTGTGCGCTACGAACACACCGTCTCCTAAAAACTTGAAAAAGTCAGGAAATACCATATCCAACGTAGGAGCGTCTTTAACTAATTCGTCAGTAATTCCCGTTAACTCAACTATTCTGTCGCTTATATGTACTTTTGGATTAACTAACGTTTGAAATTGCTCAACTATATTTCCGTTTTTTATCTTAACTGCGCCAATTTCCGTTATTTTATCGTTTATAACGTCAGTTCCCGTAGTCTCAATGTCAACTACAACGTATTCGTTATTTAAAAATTCATCGTCGTACTTATTAGAAATACTAAACAAATCCGCTTGTTTTGTAATTTCCACTTTCATAGGAAATACTAACGAATACTTATCAGGCGCTTTTTTAGATTGCTTTTCTTGAAGTTTAAAGTTAGGTGGAAATTCACACAAGTTAATGCCTTTAATCATTAAACTTGCCCTTCCTTGAAAGAGTTCGTTTTCTCCACGCAAAATAATTACGCTTCCTTCGCTTATTTTTTCTAATTTTTTAAGTTTGTTTTTATCACTCGTAAAGAATTTGCCACTAACTCTACCACTCGTATCGTCAATAGTAATTATAAAGTAAGGCTTTCCTTTTTGGGTTTGCCTTTCTTCTTTGGAAATAACTTTGCCCATAAAATAAACGGAGCCTAAACTTTCAATTCCGTCTGCAATATACACCGCTAAATCGTAAATTTTATCGTCTAAATATTTAGTTGCGCAGTCAACCTTAATATATCTAAAATTATTGTCTTCAAGTTGGTCTTTATTAACGCTTTCAATTTGATATTCAACTTCTTTTTGCACTTGTGAATTATCTATTCTTATCTTGCCTTCAAAATAATTACTAAATTGCCTTGATAAATATTCGCATAAGTCGTCTAAAAAATTAGTTCTTTCAAAATAATTTGCAATTTCTTCTTGCAAAACTATTTCAAACGTAATTTTTTTATTACTAGAAAAAACTATAATATTATCTTTATTTATCGTGTGGGCAACTGAAAAACAATTATTATTGATATACGAGTATATCGTGTTTTTAGCAATATCCTTATCACAAATAGATTTGCGAACTAAAATTTCAACTAAAATATTGTTATTAAACTTTTCTAAAATAGATTTTTTAATAAACTCAACTCCATCGCAGTCAACTGCAACGTCGCTTACTAAATTTACGGATAAAGTATTAGAAAATTTAGAATAAAAGGCACTATTTAAGCGTAAATCCCCAAGTGAAGTCTTTATATTTTTAATTACATCTATTAAATCGTCACAAGCATTTCTCAATTTCTTTTAATTCCTTAATAAATTCTTCTTCTGCATTTTCAAAAGGTACTTTTTTAATAACTTCTCCCTTTTTAAAAATAACGCAATAATCTTTTGAACCCGCAATTCCAAGTTCACAATCTTTTGCTTCGCCAGGGCCGTTAACCACGCAACCCATAACTGCAATTTTTAAAGGTTTTTTAATATCTTTGGTTAAGTTTTCAATTCTTTCGGCAAGCGAAATTGAATTGTATTCCGTTCTACCGCACGTAGGACAAGAAATCACTTCAACCCCTTCGTTTAAAAGCCCGCAAGCACGCAAAATCTTTTTTGCTACGTACGGTTCTTTAATAGGGTCGTCAGTTAAACTAACCCTAATCGTATCCCCGATATTATCAAGTAATAAAGAGCCAATACCTACGCAACTTTTAATAATTCCGCTTTCGCCTACTCCTGCTTCGGTAATCCCTAAATGAAGCGGATAATCTACTTTGCTTTTTAAGTACCTATACGCTTTAACGGTTAGCGGAACTGAACTTGCTTTCGTTGAAATAACTATATTTTCAACCCCGTATTTTTCTAAAATACTAACGTTTTTCAAAGCACTTTCCACAAGCGAAATTTCATTTTTGCCATATTTTTGTAAAAATTCCTTTTCAATGCTACCACTATTAGAACCTACTCTACAAGGAACGCCGTACTCTTTTAAGCAATCCGCAACGCTTTTTATATTTTGTTCGCAACCGATATTTCCAGGATTAATTCTAACCTTGTCAACCCCGTTTTCAATGGATTTAATAGCAAATTTATAGTCAAAGTGAATATCTGCAACAAGTGGAACGTTAACCGTTTTTTTAATTTGTTTTATAGCATTAGCATCGCTTAAATCTTTAACGGCAAGGCGAACGATATCACACCCCGCATTTTTGAGTGCGTTTATCTGATTAATAACTTCGCTAATTTTTTCAGTTTTAATATTCGTCATTGATTGGATAGCAATTTTATTGCCACCACCAATTTCTACGTTGCCAATTTTAACGGTTTTCATTAACGTTTTTCACCTTTGTTCATTTCGTATAAAATCTTTAATCCGTCCAAGGTTAAAGTTCTATCAATTTTATTTATGCAAGAAACTTCTCTTGCAATAATTTCACCCATACCGCCCGTTGCTATAACTTGAATATCTTCAACGTTTAATTCTTCTTTAATTTTTTTAACGATATTTTCAACGAGTCCCGCAAAGCCGAAAATAATACCCGACTGCATACAAGTTTGAGTAGTTTTTCCAATAGCCGTTTTAGGCGCTTCAAGTTCAATCATAGGAAGTTGAGCGGTATTTGAAACCAAACCTTCTAACGCAGTTTTAATGCCGGGAGCAATAACAACGCCGATTAATTCGCCTTTTTTAGACAATACGTCAAAGGTGGTTGCAGTACCAAAATCAATTACGACCATTTCCTTTCCATTTCCATATTTTTTCAAAGCGGAAACCGAGTTAACGATAATATCTGCGCCGACTTCTCTTGGATTATCAGCCTTAATATTAAGCCCCGTTTTTATTCCCGCACCAATCATAATAGGAGTTATTTTAAAGAAATACTCGCACATATGAATAATCGTATAGTTAAGCGAAGGAATAACCGAAGAAATAATAACGCCTTTAATATCGCTTATTTTAATATCCGAACTATTTAACAAATTAATTAAAGTTGCGCCGTATTCGTCGGCAGTTCTACTATGCCTTGACGAAACTCTAAAAGACGCCTTTCTATCGTCGTTTTCATAAACGGCGTATTTAATATTAGTATTTCCTATATCAATACATAAAACCATAATTATTTTCTCCTAACCGCAGTATAAACCCTATAAAGTGCAGGTGCGCACACTAAATTAATAGCAAGTTCAACTAAAAAGTTTATTCCCGCACAAATAATAAATAAGAAATAAATAACGTCAGTTCCGCTAGCAACTGCAAGCACGTTAATAGTAGACCACATACACATCGCACCTAAAATAAATAAGGCCGTATTAACGATAGGAGCAAGAATTGCTGATACTACTACCGCAACGTAAACGTTTTTGTTTTTTAATAAACTGAAAACAAGTGCAGGCACGAAACCGCACGCCGTTCCTTTTCCCAAACAAATTATCGCCGTCATAAAAGGATTTTCACTTATTAAAAACAAAGTGAAAGGGTCAAGTCCAACTAAACCCATTATAAAGGTGATAAGCCCAAAACTAAAACCTAAAATCGTACCAACAAGTTTACCCGCAACGAGTCCGCCTATAACGATAGGCACGAGCACGAAGGTAAAATTTACAACGCCAATTTTTATTGAGCCAATTAAAAATTGCAAAATAATAACGACTGCTAGCATTAAGCCGGTAATCGTTATTTTGTGAACCATTTCTTTTCTTTTTAACATAACACACTCCAATCGCGTCCCGAACGGGTACACGTAAGAAAAATAAAAATATAAAAGTCAAACCCATATTAGTATGGTGTTTGCTTAAAATATTTTATCACAACTTTTAAAAAATTTCAACCACATTAACAATTTTTATTAAAAATTAATATAATATAGTGATAGCAATATCAAAAACATATTCTCGGAGGAAAAATAAATGATGAACAATTTCGGATTTAACAACGATAACTGCTGTTTGTACATACTTATTATACTTTTATTACTTTGCGTTTGTAAAAACGGATGTATCAGTGGAATAATTGATAAAATTTGTGCTTGTGGCCCAATTTTACCTATCGTTTTACTTTTATTATGCGCTTGCAAAGGTAATAACAAACCTTACTTTAACGGTTGCGGTTGCAAATAATAAAGAATAAACTCAAATGATAAAACAGCGACGAGTTCGTCGCTGTTTTTATCAATATCCTAAAAATTCTACGCCTTTAAGTAAAACGTCGTTAATTCTTTCGTTTCTTAAAGAATAAAAAATTATCTTGCCCTGCCTTCTGTATTTTACAGCACCCAAATCTCTTAATAACCTTAATTGGTGTGAAACAGTAGTTTGATTAAGTCCTAACATTACCGAAATGTCGTTAACGCACATTTCTGAAATTGCCAAAGCGGAAAGCATTTTTAATCTTGTGATATCAGAAAAAATGCTAAAAAAACCTACCAGGTCGGCTAAAATTTCTTCATTTGGTATGTAATCGCTAACTAATGATTGCATGCGTTTATCAAGAAGTAAAAGATTTTGATTGTTTTGCATAATTAAACTCCTTTTATTTATTGAAGAAATTTCTAACTATATCTTCTAAAAATATCATAATATTCGTATTAAAATATGTCAATTTGTTCATATAGTAAGTTTAGTCGCATATTGTATTATTAGCAAAAATTTTGTAAAAAGGAGAGAAAAATGAATTCATCAAACATCGTTTTAATTGCTTTATTGTTTTTATTAACGTCAAATCAAACGCTTAGCACGACTCAATTACTTTTGCTTTTAGCACTTTTTTCAACGACAACGTGTAATTGTTTTAACCAAACGACTTAAAAGCAAAAAAACGGACTTATTTACCTATGCAGTGTAAATAAGTCCGTTTTAATTTTATATGCTTAAAGGCTTTACACCCTTTCCTACTACTGCCGTTGCCATATCGTTTACGTCAAACTCTTTCGCCCTTTCTTCAACGTCTATTTTCCTAACTTTATCAACGTCTAAAATTCTTTGCTTATAGTCGTATAATTTTTTGTTCATCAGATAGTATTTAGATAAAAGTTGAACTTTGGTCATCGGCTTTTCAAGAGCAAATAAGGTTGACGCTTTAAGCCCGTTTTTAACCTTTAAAAATTCTTCGTCTGAAATTCCGTTTTTCTTAAAATTTTCTATCGTTTTAAGAATTTCTTCAAAGGCGTTTTTATATTGTTCTTGGTTAACTCCCGCATAAATATTAACGGTGCCAACGTCTTTACTTCTTGATGCAAAAGAGTATACCGAATAGGCAAGTCCCAATTCTTCCCTCACTCTTGTAAATAGTCTTGACGACATACCCCCGCCGAGCAAAGAAACCGCCATTTCGCTATAAATTTTATTTTCATTTAAATAACTCAGTGATGGAAAAGATAAGCACATATGCACTTGTTCAATGTCTTTTTCCTTTGAAAGTTTCCTTTTTAAATTTGAAACGTTATATTTAGGACTATCCCCTTTTTTGTTTGTGGAAACGTAAGGTAAAACGTATTTTTGAACTAAACTATCCGCTAATTCTTCGCTGACGTTTCCCGCAAAAGAAATAACGATATTTTCAGCAACGTAATAATTAGAAATGTAATTTTTTATATCTTGTAAAGTAAAAGATTCAACGTTTTTTATACTGCCTAAAATAGTTCTGCCATATCCGTCTTCGCCAAAAAACGCCTTGTTTGATAAATCAAAACAAACGTCGTCAGGCGAATCTTCGCTCATATTAATTTCTTCAATTATAACCTTTTTTTCTTTTTCGGCTTCTTCGTTTGGGTAAGTAGAATTAAACACCGCATCAGCCATAATCATAAAGGTGTTTTCTAAATTTTCCTTTATTGATTGAGCGTAAAAACAAGTCGTTTCAGTGCTTGTATATGCGTTAAAATTAGCACCGTTAAGGTCCATTTTATTAGGAATATCAAAGGCGGACAAGTTTTTAGTCCCCTTAAAACTCATATGCTCAATATAATGAGAAATACCGTTATTTTCATTACTTTCATTAATACTACCAACGCCAATCATAATAGAAAAAACGCAAGATAAATTTGCATCTTCACTAGTAATTAAAGTTAGTCCGTTTGAATATTTTTTTACTTTGTCCATTTTTATCCTTTTAGTAATTAATTTATGCAAAAATTATTTGGCTATACACTCGCTAACCGTAGTTAATTCAAAACCTTTATTTTTTAAAATTTTAATAATTTCCTTTATTGCAACTACCGTGTGATTTTTAGGATGCAACAAAATTAAATCTCCGTTTTCGGCGTTTTTAGTCGCCCTTGAAATTATAAGCGAAAGGTCGCTATCACGCCAATCAATAGTATCTTTTGACCACATTATAGTTTTATAATTAAGGTTAGACGCAACTTTTAAGGTCGTTTTACTATACGAGCCTGACGGCGGAGCAAATAAGGTCATATTATACCCCGTTAAAGAATAAACGATTTTATGGTTATTCTTTATTTCGTTATAATTTTCATTTTCACTTAATTTCTTATGGTCTTTATGAAAATAGCCGTGATTACCAATTTCGTTGCCGTGTTTTATAGCATATTTTATAGTTTCCTGATTATCATCTGCCCAAGAGCCCCCGACAAAAAAAGTGCCTACTACGTTATTTTCTTTAAAAATATCCACTATTTTAACTACGTTTTCGGGATTTTCATAAACGTTAATCATAAGTGCAATTTTGTTGTTTTGCCTATTGCCGTTATAAATTGCGCTATAACTATTAGTCCCTGAAATCGTTATAGTATTGCTAGGTATAAACCCAATAAAATAAATACTTAATAATATTCCAATTAAAATCACGTTAGTAAAAAAGAATTGTTTTTTAAAAGCCAAAATACACTCCTATTAAATGCTCTAATTTAGTATATTTACAAGGCTTAAATTTTAACACTTTTTAATTTTAATCAAATTCCTTTTAAACAGCATAATTAAATCTTCCTTCGTGCCGTGAACGAAATTTTCATCGTCTATATGATACATCTCACGCCCATCAACGTAAAAATTAACGCCTTTTTTTAAATTGTCTACGAAGGATACGTTTTTCATAGAAACGTTTCTAACCGTTAATTTATCATTTTGTAGAGTTTCAAAAATTATCTTATGCTCTTCAAAAGAATAAATTTTAGTAATAGAATATTCTTCAACGTCGTAATCTCTTGCACTCGTTTTCTTTTTCCTTACGTAAAAAATTACGGCGTTTATAAACGGTATTGGAAGGAACGGAAGCATAAGTAATTCAACCGTCAAAGAAAACCAATAAGGCCCTTCGCTAAAAAGCGTAACTATTATACAGCAAATGGTTAATATAGTTAAAAAAACTGAAATTCCACAAATTAAAATGGTATTCCACCTATGCTGTTTTTTTGTTTTTTTAAGCACTCCATCTTTATCAAAAAAGCACACAGCCTTTATCATAATTCACCTATTAACTCAACTAACGTATTGATATACACGAGCGAGGCACTTTTAACTCTTTTAAAATATTCTTCTTGTCCACCCTTTCCGTCAGACACCGCCTTAATAATCAAACAAGGCACGTTTGCTTTATTACACGTAATTAAAATTCCAGCACACTCCATATCACAAACTTTTGCACCAAAATTTTTAAATAAATCGTCTTTAATATTTTGATTTTCTACGAATTTATCAGCAGACGCACAAATAACTTCTTTTAAATTTGGATTTATTTTGAGTGCTAAATCCCTTGATTCTTTTGATGTGAAAATTATTGGGCTATCATAGTCAGGATATTGCCCTACTTTAACGTTATCTATTGGAGACAAATCAAAATCGTAATGCACTACGGCCTTTACTAAAACGGTATTTAAAACGTCAACGTCGCTAGTTAAACTACCGCAAACGCCAAAATTTAAAATAAAATCACAACCGTAAACTCCAATTAAAATTGAAGTTGCACTAGACGCTTGAATTTCGCCTATTCCACTTTTAATTAACAATAATTCTTTACCTTTTAAATTGTAGAAATAAACAATATGTCCACAAGTTATTTCTTCTTTAACTAAAACTCCGTCAGTTTTTAAAAATGGAGCAATTTCTTTATCCATGGCTACTACTAAGCCTATTTTTTTAATTTTATTTTGTGTCATAACTCAACTCCTAAAAATATACTAAAATATGAGAGTTTTTATCTTTGATAACGGAATAAATCCTAAAAATTATTTTAACGCTTTAACTTCAATTAATTGCAACATAACTTATTCAGACAATATATTTGATAGTTTAGATTGCGATGCTTTACTTTTGACGGGTGGCGGAAATATCTATCCTAAAATATACGGCTCAAACCCATTTTCAAACGAAAATTATTTTCCTAAAACCGACTTGCAAGAAATGTATTTGCTACATAGTTTTCATATGCAAAACAAAGTGGTTTTAGGTGTTTGCAAAGGTATGCAACTTATTAACGTTTACTTTGGTGGAACGTTATCTAAAACTTTAAATCACCAAGCGAGCGTTGACGTCTACCACCCTATAAAAACCACTAAAAACACTTTTTTAAATACTTTATTCGGTGATAATTTAATAGTTAACTCTTGCCACCAAGAAAAAGTTGAAAGGTTAGGAAAAACCCTAAAAGTTAGCGCAGTTTCCTTTGACGGCGTTATTGAAGCCGTTGAAAGTGAAAACCTAAAAATTTTCGGCGTTCAATTTCACCCAGAAAGACTTCCAAAAGATTTTAGCGACCTATTTTACAAAGCGTTTTTTAATTGACTTTATAATTAATCGGATAAAATTTTACACCAAGCAGGTGCTTTTGACACAAATTCTTCGTTATTTTGTGTCTTTTTAAGCATATCAAGTAAATTTTGAGATGCGTTATCGTCTCTATCTAAATACCTTCTAATAGCGTAAGCGGTATCTTGTTCTTTTTCGTTTAATAAAAGTTCGTCTTTTCTCGTTCCCGAGCGATAAAGGTCTATTGCGGGGAAAATTCTTCTTTCGGAAAGTTGCCTTGAAAGAATTATTTCCATATTGCCCGTACCTTTAAATTCCTCGTAAATAACGTCGTCCATTTTAGAGCCCGTTTCAATAAGAGCGGTGGCTAAACAAGTTAAACTTCCGCCGTTATCTATATTCCTTGCCGAGCCAAAGAATTTTTTAGGTGCGGTTAACGCAAGCGGGTCAATACCGCCTGATAAAGTTTTTCCGCTTGACGGAACTACTGCGTTATAAGCCCTTGCAAGTTTAGTAATAGAGTCTAATAATAAAACCACGTCTTTACCGCACTCAACGAGTCTTTTACACCTATTTAAAACAAGTTCGGAAGCCCTTATATGATGTTCTGGCGACTCGTCAAATGTAGAATAAATAATTTCGCCTTTAATTGAACGCTTTAAATCGGTAACTTCTTCTGGTCTTTCGTCAATTAATAATACCAATAAATGAATATTTGGGTGATTTAGTTCAATAGACTTTGCAATCTTTTTAAGTAAAGTCGTTTTACCCGCTTTTGGCGGAGCGACTATAAGTCCCCTTTGACCTTTTCCTATTGGACACAAAATATCTATTGCTCTAATTGATAAATCAGCACTACTTTCTTTGGTTTCCAAAGTAATACGCTCGTCTGGATAACAAGGTACTAAATCATCAAAATTAGGTCTTTTTTCAACGTCTTCGTACTTTTCACCATTAAGTCTAATAACGTTTTTTAAAGTAGGTCTATTATTATCGCTTTTGCTTTCAGCATAACCTTCAATATAATCGCCCTTTCTTAATCTAAATTTGTAAATAGTATTTTTAGAAACGTGAACGTCGGATGTTAAATCGGTATCGTAATTACTTCCCCTTAAAAATCCGTATCCTTCAACGTGAAGTTCTAAAATACCCTTAACGATTTTATCTTCTTTATTTTCTTCAATTTCCTTTTCTTTAACTTTTATATCGCTAAAAGAGTCGTCTTCGTATCCTTCGCCAATATCTTTGCGTGGCGGTCTACCCCTTTTTTCAATTACTTGGGGTTCAACTATACCGCTTTGAAGTTTTAAAATTAACTCAATTAATTCAGGTTTATTCCTGTCTTGTGGTTTACTACCTAATTTCCTTACGATTTTTCTTAAATCTTCAACGCCAAAACTTTTTTGAAGTTGTTCTTCGCTATAAATCATACTATATCTCCTTATGAATTTTTAAAACGGCAATTCCGCTTTCGCCTTTATATTCAAACGGCGAATTGTAAATATTATAATTATCAATTTTTGATAAAAACTTATCTACCCCGTCTATATCAATCTTTGAATTTTCAACTTTATAGTGCATTGGAATTACTAATTTAGGTTTTACTTTTTTTACAAAATTAAACGCCTTTATATAATCAATCGTGTACTTTCCGCCAACGGGAATTAAAAGAATATCTACCCCTTTTAATTTTTGTTCAAGGGTTTTATTTTCGTCTTCCCCGTAATCGCCCATAAATGCAATTTTATAGCCGTCTAACAAAAATACTAAAACTTTGTTTTGCCCACGCAGAACACCCTTTTTATTATCGTGAAAAGTATTTATAATTTCAAAACTTTCGCTATTTTCAACTATTTTTGCATTTTTAACGATAGAAAAATTGTCGTGGTCGTAATGACTATGCGAAGAAAAAACGTAGTCGCTACAAACTTCAATTTCATTTAGTCCAACGTTTTTAAAAGGGTCTAAACAAATAGAATAATCCCTACCTTCAAAATAAAAGTAAGAATGCCCGAAATAAAAAATTTTCATTATTTCTCCTAAATTTAAATTTCTTTTGCAAAAAGATAAAAACTATTAAAACTTTGGTTGCCACCAATATTTAATATATATTTGCAATCAATTAAAATAGAATCGTTATTTACTTGTGTGTTTAAATAAGTGGTTTTCGTAGATAATGAAATAGAATACCCGCTTGATTTTAATAAACTTTGGGTTTCTTCTTCATTTTTAAAAATTAAAGAATAATTAGAATCTCCGCTTTTAGTTAAGCGAACGCTTTTATCTTGTAGTACACTAAAAGCAAATTTTTGAGTTTCGTTTTCATTTGTCAAATGAAAAGAAATTAAAGACAAATTGTGAATAGAATCAAATTCTCCCATAATCTTAGTATCAACCGAAACGCCATCTGCAACACTTTTAAAGATTATTTCACATTTTTTCATAGATATTAATATTTTATAATACTTTTTTAATTTTGTCAATTATATAATTTGTTTAAAAAAATTTTTAAACAAAAATATGGCTATTTGAAAATTTTTAGCCATATTTAAGTTCTTATTTTAATATTTTATTTAAAAAACTTTCTCCGCATAAATTTTCAGATTCAACTTTAAAATAATCTAAAATAGTTGCCGAAATATCTGAAAAGGTTGAAAGCGTTTTTAAATTTACCCCTTCTTTTATACTTTCGCCGTAAACTAAAAGTGGAACGTATTCTCTTGAATGGTCGGTAGATATGGTTGAAGGGTCGCAACCGTGGTCGGCAGTAATTATTAAAATATCCCCCTTATTTAGTTTTATTAAAATTTCTTTTAGTCTTTTATCAAAATTAGAAAGTGCTTTTGCATATCCGCTTATATCGTTTCTATGCCCGTATTTAGAGTCAAAATCAACTAAATTCACAAAACAAAGTCCCGAAAAATTTTCGTTTAAAAAGTCAAGTGTTTTATCTATTCCATCGTCGTTGCTTACGGTGTGAACGCCTTTTGTTATTCCGTAATTATTGAAAATATCTTCAATTTTTCCAACGGATAAAACTTTAAAACCCTTTTCCACCAAATAATTAAGCATACTTTTTTTAGGCGGATTAAGTGAAAAGTCCTTTCTGTTTGCCGTTCTAAAAAAAGGATATTCCCCACTAAAAGGTCTTGCAATAACTCTACCGACTGCGTGTTTGCCAACTAAAATTTGCCTTGCAATTTCACAGTATTTATAAAGTTTATTAACGCTTACTTTTTCTTCGTGAGCGGCTATTTGAAAAACGCTGTCTTGTGAAGTGTAAACGATTAAATCCCCCGTTTTTAAATGCTCGTTTCCAAAATCTTTAATAACTTCCGTTCCAGAGTACGGTTTATTACACAAAACTTTTTTACCCGTTTTTTCTTCAAACTCTTTAATTATGTCATCAGGAAAGCCGTTAGGATAAGTTGGCATATCGCTATTTGATACAATTCCTGCAATTTCCCAATGCCCGATAATCGTATCTTTGCCTTTTGATAACTCTTTAACTCTACCAAAACTTGCTTTCGGATTTTTTATTCCACCGCCAACGTTATCAATATTAAAAAGTCCTAAACTTTCAAGATTTGGACAATTAAATTCAACGCTATTTCTTATTGCTTTTAAGGTATTGCTACCTTCGTCTTTAAATAAATAACTATCTGGCATTTCGCCAATACCTAAACTATCCAAAACTATTAAAAATACTCTTTTATTCATAACTAATTGCTAATTCCAAAGCAACTTCCATCATACTCGTAAAGGAAGTTTGCCTTTCTTCCGCCGTAGTGTTTTCGGTAGGATTAACGAGTGAATCGCTAACCGTACAAATACAAAGTGCCGATTTTTTTAGTCTTAACGCATTTGAGTAAAGGGCGTAGGCTTCCATTTCAGTACCTAACACACCCATTTTAGCCCACTCTAACGAAGAATTAGAGTCGTCGTAGAAATTATCGGAAGATAAAATATTTCCCACTTTAAAGTTTAACTTTTTATCTTCGCAAAGTTTAACCGCTCTTTTAGTGAGTTCAAAATCGGCAATCGCGGAGAAAGTTCCCCTTAAATTATATTGCGAAGCGTAATTACTATTCGTGCAAGCACCCATAGCAATAATTAAATCTTTAACGTGAAGGTCTTTATCAAAAGAACCGCAAGAGCCTATTCTTATTATATTTTGAACGTCGTAAAACTTAAACAACTCGTAGGAGTAAATTCCCATTGAAGGTTGCCCCATACCAGAAGCCATAACGGACACTCTTTTACCCTTATAATATCCCGTATATCCGTTTATTCCCCTAACGTTATTTACTAAAACTGCGTTTTCCAAATAATTTTCGGCTATAAATTTTGCTCTTAAAGGGTCGCCCGGCATTAAAACCGTTTTAGCAAAATCCCCAAGTTTTGCAGTTATATGTGGTGTTGGAATACTCATAGTTTTTGCTCCTTTTCTTTTACTAATTTAATTATTTTACTAGTGCCTAACCTACTTGCACCTAAATTTATAAATTTTTCTGCGTCTTGAAGTGAAGATATCCCTCCAGACGCTTTAATTTTCATCTCATTATTAATATTTTTTGAAAATAATTCTATATCTTCAAAAGTTGCTCCACCGCTTGAAAAACCCGTTGAAGTTTTAATAAAATCCACTTTTAAATTAGATAAAATTTTGCAAATTTCAAGTTTTTCTTCCGTAGTTAAAAGACAAGTTTCTACTATAACTTTTAAAACTTTACCACTACACGCCTTTTTGATTTGTAAAATTTCATCTTCTAAATATTTATAATCTTTATCCTTTAATTTTCCAATATTTATAACCATATCAATCTCGTCTGCCCCGTCTAAAACGGCTTGACTAGTTTCATAAACTTTAACGCTCGTTTGGTTATATCCGTTAGGGAAACCTATAACGGTACAAATTTTAAGTTTATCTTGAACGTAAGATTTTGCTTCTTTAACGAAGCAAGGCGGAATACAGCAAGACGCTACGCCGTATTTAATTCCGTCGTCTAATAAAACTTTTACGTCTTTAAAAGTTGCAGTTTGCGATAAAATAGTATGGTCGCATTTACTTATAATTTCTTTAATATCCATAATATCACCTTATAATTTTTTTGATTAACGAAGATTTTTTAGGTTTTTTATCACTGATTAAAGTCGCGTTTAAAATAATTTCTTTTGCCTGTTTTAATGATTTTTCATTATTGGTGTAAAGTGTTAAAATGCTTTGACCAGCCGTTATATAATCTCCCGTTTTTTTATTTAAAATTATACCCGCAGAATAATCAATATCGTCGTCAATTTTATTCCTACCAGCACCTAAAACTAAACTTGCAACGCCGTAATCTTCGGTGTTTACCCTTTCTATATATCCGCTTTTAGTCGTTTTTACTTCCAAGAAATATTTAGCCTTTTCAAATTTTTCAGGATTATCAATTAAAGAAACGTCTCCTTGTTGATAAGAAACAAGTTCCTTAAATTTTTGCAAGGCTTTTTTAGATTTTATGCTTTCTTTAACTAATTTTTCACAAGTTTTATAATCGCCAAAATCACAAAGTTCTAAAATATAAGAAGAAAGCGCTATGCAAATTTTAGTTAAATCTTTTTCGCCTTTTCCATTTAAAACTTCAATGGCTTCAATAACTTCTAAATTATTTCCAATAGCCTTTCCAAGCGGAATATCCATATCTGAAATTACGGCTAAAATCTTTTTATTAGCACTTTTCCCAATATTTACCATATTTTGAGCAAGTAAAGTGCTTTCTTTTAAAGTTTTACAAAAAGCCCCGCTACCCGTTTTTACGTCTAAAACGATTACGTCGTCGTCAACGGCGAGTTTTTTGCTCATAATTGAAGAAACGACAAGCGGAATACTATCTATCGTTGCAGTAGCGTCTCTTAATGCGTATAATTTTTTATCCGCTATTGCAATAGATTTAGTTTGTCCTATTATTGATATGCCTATTTTATTTACTTGATTTATAAAACTTTCGGTGGTTAAATTTGTGTTATAACCCGTTATACTTTCAAGTTTATCAATAGTTCCGCCCGTATGACCTAACCCACGCCCACTCATTTTAGCCACTTTAAGCCCTAAACTTGCCAAAATTGGAGCAATAATTAAACTTGTTTTATCTCCTACGCCACCCGTTGAGTGCTTATCAACTTTTATTCCCTTAATTTTAGATAAATCAACCTTATCCCCACTATCACGCATAGCAAAAGTTAAAAACTTTGTTTCATTTTCAGTCATACCCTTTAAACAAATTGCCATAAGCAAAGCAGACGCCTGATAATCTTTTATTTCGCCGTTTACGTAATTTTCAATAAAAAAGTCAATTTCTTCTTTGGTTAGTTCAAAGCCTTGTTTTTTCTTTTTTATAATATCAAATATTCTCATACTTTCCCGTATTTTTAACACTTTTATTTTATTATATAACTATTATAGCAAAAAAGTTTTTGCATTTCAATAACTACATAAAAAAAGGTGTTAAAATAACACCTTTTAATTAACTATTATATTCTTTATATAATTCTTCAAATTTTGGTAAAGAATTAACAATCGTATCGTAATCAACGCAGTAGGCAATTCTAACGTAGCCTTCAACCCCAAAAGAATCGCTTGGAACTACTAAAAGTTCGTATTTTTTAGCCCTTTCATAAAATTTATTTGCGTCTTTTTCCAAAGCCTTTACGAACAAGTAAAAGGCTCCGTCTGGGCTAACTATATCGTAACCTATCTTTTTTAAGCCTTCGTACATAGTTTTTCTATTTTTTTGATATTTTTCTATATCCGAAGTTTTACCTAAACAATTTGCAACCACGAATTGAAAGGTACTTGGAGCACAAACGTAGCCAAGAACTCTACCCGCACCGCAAATAGCGTAGTATAAATCTTTATTTTCAACCTTTAAAGGAACGAATATATAGCCTATTCTTTCCCCCGCTAACGATAAAGATTTAGAAAAAGAATAACAAACAATAGTGTTATTATAATAATTTGGGATAAAAGGAACTTCAACCCCGTCGTAAACGAGTTCTCTATAAGGCTCGTCGGCTATAATATAAATTTCGCTATTAAACTCTTTTTGTTTATTATTTAAAATTTTTGATAAAGAAATAATTTGTTCTTTTGAGATAACTTTACCCGTAGGGTTATTAGGCGAATTTATAATGATTGCCTTTGTATTTTTATTTATAGCCTTTTCAATTTGAGTTAAATTTAAAGAAAAATCTTCTTTATTTTGAATTATTACAACTTTACCGCCCGCTTTTTCAATAAATACTTTATATTCTGGGAAAAACGGTGCTAAAACTAAAATTTCATCTCCACTATTTACTATTGCGTTTAAAGAAATAGTTAGTGATGCCGCCGCTCCACAGGTCATATAAATTGAGTTTTCATCGCAATCGCAAGAAAAAGTATTTTTAATATAAGAAGATATTTTTTTTCTAACTTCTAAATCGCCTGTTGCGGAAGTGTATCCGTGTAAAACCGTTGGGCTTTTAGTTTCTAACAATTCTTTAATAAAATTTTCAACTTCAATAGGCGGATTAATGCTAGGATTACCTAAACTGAAATCAAACACGTTTTTTTCGCCTATTTCTAATTTCCTTTTTTTAGAATATTCAAAAATCTCTCTTATAGTTGAGCGTTTTTTGCCAAGTTCCACCATTTTTTGAGCAATCATATTATCTTAACTCCGCTAATTCGTATATCATTTTTTGAGTTTTTTCCCAGCCTAAACAAGGGTCGGTTATGGATTTTCCATAAACGTTATCTTCAACGCTTTGAGCCCCGTCTTCAATATAAGACTCAATCATTAAGCCTTTAACGATTTTGTAAATATCTTTATTATGCCTTGTGCTGTGTAAAACTTCTTTTGCAATTCTTGGTTGTTCGTTAAAAAGTTTTCCTGAATTTGAGTGGTTAGTATCAATTATTACCGCAGGATTTGAAAGACCGCTTTTTTCATACGTTTCGTACAAGTGCATTAAGTCTTCGTAATGATAGTTTGGAGAAGACTGCGAGTGCTTATTAACAAAACCCCTTAAAAGTGCGTGAGCAAGCGGATTCCCCTTACTTTCAACTTCCCAACCGCCGTAACTAAACACGTGTTGACTATGCGCTGCGATAATTCCGTTTATCATAACGGACAAGTCTCCACTCGTTGGATTTTTAATTCCTACGGGCAAATCAAGACCGCTTGCAGTTAATCTATGTTGCTGATTTTCAACCGACCTAGCACCTATTGCAACGTAGGATAAAACGTCTGCTAAATATCTATGATTTTCTGGATATAACATTTCGTCTGCACCAGAAAAACCCGTTTCTTCTAAATTGCGAAGGTGCATTCTTCTTATAGCCATTAAGCCCTTTAACATATCTGGGTTATTACGTGGGTCGCTTTGATGAAGCATACCTTTATAACCTAAACCCGTAGTTCTTGGCTTATTGGTATAAATTCTTGGCACGATAAGGATTTTGTCTTTTACTTCATCTTGAACCTTTCTTAATCTTGAATTATAATCAATTACGGCGTCTTCCCTATCTGCCGAGCAAGGACCTATAATAAGCAATAATTTATCACTTTCGCCCGTAATAACTTTTCTTATTTCTATATCGTTTTCTTCTTTTTGTTTTTTAAGTTTTTCTGACATTGGATACATATTGATAATATCTTGTGGTTCAGGCAACTTTCTTTTAAATATCATATTCATAACGTTAATTCTCCTACTTCTTGTCAAAAAATTCTCTTTGTTTTGTTGATAATCTCATAATTTCTTTGAGTTTTTCTTTATCATCTAATTCAATGCACTTTTTAACTTCGTTAAACTTTTGTAAAAATATATCCATTTCTTTTAAAAGTGGGGCTTTATTCATTTCAAATAACTCCGTCCACATATTTTCGTTTATTTTAGCAATTCTCGTTAAATCTCTAAACGAGTCCCCCGTATAGTCAACTAAATTTTCAGAATTTTTACACGTCATTAAAGAAACTGCTAAAACGTGGGTTAATTGTGATAAAAAGCCTACCATTTCATCGTGTTTTTCAGGGGATAAAACAGAAATTTTTCTAAAATTTAGTTCCTTTGCAATTTCTTCACAAATTTCTTTGGCTTTTTCTGAATTCTTACTTGTCGGCGTTATTATAAAATTTGCGTTTTTAAATATTTTATAAGATGAGTTTTCTATTCCGCAAACTTCCTTTCCTGCCATTGGGTGCGCACCTATAAACTCAACCGTTTTAGGTAGCGTTTTTTGAATTTCATATACTATACTACACTTAACGCCCGTAGTGTCAAAAAGCACCGCTCCATCTTTAAAATAACCACCGTATTTTTTTATAGTTTCAACGAGTAATTTAGGATATAGTGCAAAAATTACCACGTCAAAATCTTTTATAAACTCTTTATCGTAGAAACTTTTGCCAACGCTTATTATATCGTTTTTAAAGGCGTAGTTTATTGTGTTTTCACAAACGTCTATTCCGCCTATAAAATAGCCCTTTTTCTTTAAGCCTTGGGCAATACTTCCCCCGATTAAACCTAAACCTATTACTAAAATTTTACTGTTTTTATCAATATTCATACTCAATTCCTATACCAAGTTTAGATAAATCTTCAAAAAAGTTAGGATAACTTTTATTAACGCTTTCCGCACCTATAATTTCCCCGCCAATTTGAGTTAAAATTATACTAAAAGCCATACAAATTCTATGGTCGTTATGTGTATTTATTGGACTTTTTAACTTACCTAAATTATTATCAACGCTAACTAAATCATCATTAATTTTTAAGGAAACACCAATTTTTTCAAGTTCTTCCCCTACGCATTTTCTTCTATCGCTTTCTTTAAGTTCAAGCCTTTTAGTACCAACGAAAGTTCCACCGTTTAAACAAGCAGATAAGCAAAATGCGATAGGCGCTAAATCGGGAATATTAGATAAATTTATAGGAAAATCTTTGTCTTTTAATCTTTTGAAAACTTCTATATACTCTTTATCCCCTTGTTTGCTATCTTCTTTTAGCCCGTTTACCAAAACGTTTCCGCCTAAATAATTTAGTGCGTGAAAAAATGCACTATTAGAGTAGTCCCCTTCAACAACGCTATCTTTTGCTATATATTTTTGATTGCCTTTAATGAAAAACGTATCGTTTTCTTGCTTTTCAATAATTATTCCAAAATCTTTTAAAACGTCTAACGTGATATCAACGTAATCTTTGCTTTCAAAAGGTTTTATAACTTCAATAGTGCTGTCTCCGTCAAGGAGTGGTAAACTAAAAAGTAAACCCGAGATAAATTGGCTACTTACATCCCCTTTTACCTTATAATGCCCTGCTTTTAACTTACCAGAAAAAGAAATTTTATTATTTTCCTTTTTAATTTCAATCCCCTTTTTAGTAAAAATTTCTTCGTAAACGGAAATTCCCCTATTAAAAAGCCTTTCGCCTAAATCAAAAACCACTTTTTCATTATAAACTAACGAAATAGGGATTAAAAATCTTAAAGTACTACCGCTTTCTTTACAAGTAAAAATATTGCTTTTTTGTGATTTCCAACCCAAAAACTCAACGCTGTTTTGATTGATTTTATAGTCAGCACCCAAATTTTTTAAGCAGTTTAAAGTTTCTAAAATATCGTTGTTAAAAGCTACGTTAGAAACCTTACACTTCCCGTTAGATAAAGCCGAACTAACCAAAAGCCTATGTGCATAACTTTTTGAAGGCGGAGCGGTAATTTCACCCTTTGCAACGCCTTGTTTTATTTTAACTTTCATATTTTTTATTAGTCCTTTAAAAAATGGTCTATGGCAAGTAAATAACCTTTAATTCCTTCCCCTTGAATAGTTTTATCTGCATATTGAGAAACAAAACTGAATTTTCTAAAATCTTCCCTATCTTCAATTTTAGAAATATGTACTTCAACCGTTTTTATATTAGTGCTTTTTAACGCGTCTAAAATAGCAACGCTCGTATGAGTGTAGCCGGCTGGATTAATTATAATTCCATCGTATTTTTTAAAATACGCCTTTTGAATTTGAGTTATAATATCCCCTTCGTAGTTAGACTGAAAAAACTTAACCTTAACGCCCTTTTCCTTTGCATACGTTTTAATAGTTTTAACAAGGTCTTTATAAGTACTATTTCCGTAGATATTAGGCTCTCTTATAGAAAGCATATTTAAATTAGGTCCGTTTACAACTAAAATCTTCATTAAATAAACTCCTTTAATACGTTATTTGCAACTTCGTCTATACTTTTATTCCCGTCTACGATATAATCGCAAGTGCTTTTATAAATAGGAAGTCTTTCGTTATACTTTTTAGTAAGTTTTTCCTTATCGCTAGTGAGCGGTCTATCACTTGATACGATTAGATTTTCTAAACTTCTATCAATAAAAACTATACTTCCGTTTTTAAGTAAATAATCTTGGTTTTCACTACTTAAAATTGCACCGCCACCCAAAGAAATTATCTTTCCGTTTAAAAAAGTCAACTCTTTTATCGTTTGAGTTTCTAAATTTCTAAAATACTCTTCATTGAATTTAGAAAAAATATCTACGATTTTCATATTGAATTTTTCTTCAATCAATTTATCAACGTCAATAAATTCTTTACATGTTTTTAAAGCAATGGCTTTTCCAACTGACGTTTTGCCACAAGTCGGCATACCGCTAAGCACGATATTTACTTTGTCAAAATAAATTTTTTTGTAAATTTTTTCAACTATTTTATCGTCAATTTCCTCGCCTAAAAACAAACTGCTTGCGTGTACCGCTTGCGAAACTAACATATATAGTCCGCTAACCCCTTTAACTTTTAAGGCTTTTGCCTGCTCTAATAATTTTGTTCGTAGCGGATTATAAACGACGTCAATCACCGCATTTAAATTTTTAAAAGGCTCTAAATCAATAGGACTTTCCATAACGTTAGGATAAGTTCCAACGGGCGTAGTGTTAATTACAATTTGAGCGTCGTTATGATATTTAATAGCGTCTTCATAAGAAACTTGGTCGTTTTTTGGATTTCTTGAAAGAATAATAATATCTTTCGCTCCTAAAAAGGAAACTACGCTTTTTAAGGTTAACGAAGTTCCGCCACTACCTAAAATTAAGACTTTTTTATCTTTAATTTCAATGCCGTTATACAAAATTAAATCTCTTGCACCTAAAAAGTCGGTGTTGTAGCCGTATAATTTACCCTTTTTATTAACGATAGTGTTCACCGCACCAATTTTCAACGCACTTTCGGAAACTTCATCAAGAAAAGGTATAACGTCCATTTTATAAGGGATAGTAACGTTTAAACCTTTATAGTCCTTTTTTAAAATGAAATCTTTTAAATCGGATTTTGGTATTTCTTTTAAGGAATAATCGTATTTACCTATTAAATTGTGAACTTCTAAGGAAAAACTATGTTTAAGTTTTTCGCCTATTAATCCATATTCCATTAATTTCTTCCCCCGTTTAGCAAGAAGTCCGTACCAAATCTAACCGCCAGCGCATCGCAAATTGCCATAGCGGTAATACTTTCAATTACGGGACAAATTCTTCTAATGATAGCAGGGTCGTGCCTACCTTGAATTTTTAATTTTTCTTCTTTATTAGTTAAAATATTAACGGTGTTTTGCTCTTTTAAAATAGACGGAGTAGGTTTAACCGCACAATTAAAGGTTATATCCATACCGTTAGAGATACCGCCGTTAATTCCGCCGTTATTATTAGTTTTAGTTTGAATTTCTCCATCTTTTAAGATAAACTCGTCGTTGCAGTCGCTTCCTAATTTATCCGCAAATGAAAAACCTAAACCAAATTCTACCCCCTTTATTCCGCCAATAGAGAAAAGTGCATGGGCGAGCGTACTTTCTAAACTGTCAAACCAAGGCTCGCCAACACCCTTTATCATGCCGTTTATTGCCGTTTGAACGATTCCACCAACGCTATCTCCGTTTTCCTTTGCTTTTAAAATTTGAGCCTTCATTTGTTCTTCCTTCTCATCTTGTAAAACAGGAAAATCTTTATCTTTTAATAAAGCGATATCTTTAATAGAATTTTCAAATTCTCTATCACAAACACCAGCACACTTTAAAATGTGGCTTCCAATGGTTATGCCTAAATTTTCTAAAATTTTTATAAAAATTCCACCCGCAGCAACAATTCCAGCCGTTATTCTGCCAGAAAAATGTCCGCCACCACGATAATCTTCAAAGCCGTGATATTTAAGATTTGCGGTATAATCTGCGTGAGAAGGTCTTAAAAGTCCCAAATTTTTATCGTAGTCTTTGCTTTTAACGTTTTCGTTTTTAATGATAATAGTGAGCGGAGTACCCGTGCTTTTGCCGTTGAAAACTCCACTTAAAATTTCAAAATTATCGCTTTCAACCCTTGCGGTTTCTATCTGTGATTTTGGTTTTCTTTTTTCTAAAACCTTACTGATATATTCATTGTTAATTTCAATACCCGCTGGCAATCCGTCAATTACCACACCAACGCAACTGCCGTGGCTCTCGCCAAATACCGTTAAACCAATGCTTTGACCAAAGGTATTTTTCATAATATTTCCCCCATTTTTTCTTTGAGTTCGCTAAAAGTTAAATCAACGAATTTAAAAGAGCCGATTTCTTCTACGAACACGCAAGAAACTTTATCGCTTTTCGCTTTTTTATCGTGTTTTAAATAATTTTCAACGTCTAAACTAACACTTTCTAGTTTGGTTTTTATTTGAAATTTTTCTAAAACATTAATTATTTCTTCTTTCACGCCTTTACTACACGTTGTAAGCATACCTAAACCAACGCACTCGCCGTGTAGCAAATTAAACTTATTTGAACTTTCTATTGCGTGGCCAATCGTATGTCCGAAATTTAAAACCTTTCTTAAACCGCTTTCCTTCGGGTCTAATTCAACCACTTGTTTTTTAATATTTAAAGATTCAACTATAATTTTATCTAAATTTTCATCGGTAATTTCTTGTTCTTTAATAAAGTTAAATAATTCTTTATTATGCGTGCAAGCCATTTTAATACCTTCTACCATGCCTTGATTAAATTGCCTTTTTGGTAGAGTTTTTAAAACGTTGCTATCAATAATAACCGCCTTTGGTTGATAAAAAGCCCCCACTACGTTTTTAATCCCTAAAAAGTCTATTGCAACTTTTCCGCCGATAGAAGAATCAAGTTGAGAAAGTAGCGTTGTTGGAATATTATAAAAATCAACGCCACGCATATAAGTTGAAGCAACGAAACCCGCCAAATCTCCAACTACTCCTCCACCACAAGCAATAACGATGTCGCTTCTAGTGAAATTTAGTTCTATCATTTTAGATAAAATATTTTTGTAATTTTCAAAACTTTTACTTTCTTCGCCACTTTTTATTGTGTAGATATAACTATCCTTAAAAGAGTTCTTAATAGTTTGACTATAAATTTCAGGAACGCCACTATCAGTTAGTATAAGCGCTTTTTTAGATACGTCTAAATAATCTTTAAGATTATTTAAAGCCCCCCTTTCAACGAAAATATTATAACTTTGCGAATTTAAATTTACTTTAATAACCATAAATTACCCTTAATTATAAGTTCCTACAAGTTTTACTTTTTCACATATTGCATTTAATTCTTTAAGCATATTTTGCCCGTCTTGTGAAGATATATTTCCTTCAATTTCAACGAAGAAATAATAATTCCAAATTAAATCTTTGATAGGTCTACTTCTTAAACTTTTCATATTAAAGTCGTGTGCACCGATAATATTTAACGCCTGAGCAAGTGAACCCGCTTCGTTTTTAGTAGTGAAATTCAAAATAAAATGCTCATTTCCATTTTTTCTATCTTTACTTGGCAAGTTTAACGTTCTTGAAAAAACTGCAAATCTCGTAGTATTATTTTTTGAAGTGTTTATATTTTTTTCTAAAACTTCAAGACCTAAAATTTCAGCCGTTTCAATAGACGCTATTGCAACCACGCTTTTATCGTTTAACTCTTTAACGTATTTACCCGCCATAGCGGTATTTGAGTAGTCCTGAGTGTTTAAATTATGTTTTTTAATAAACTCTTCACATTGCATAAGTGCTTGCGAGTGCGAAACAACCGTTTTTGCATCGCTTAATTTTGAACCTTTAACGCCTATTAAACAATGTTCAACGTCAACTTCAATAACTTTATTAACGTATAAATTACCAGAAAACATTAAGTCCATAACTGCACCAACGTCTCCTGCATAACTATTTTCAATAGGTAAAACCGCCAAGTCGTAATCTCCGTTTTCTACCATATTATACGCCTTTGAAAAGTCAACGCAAGAAAATATTTGAGCGTTAGGAAAAGCTTTTTTAGTCGCTATATGACCAAACGCACCTTCAATTCCGCAATACACCACCTTCAAGCCCGAAACTAATTTTTCTTGATATTTTTTAGAAATATCCATAGTGCTTTTTAAAAATAAAGTATAGTAATCAAGATATAAGTTATCTTCTATATAACTTGCGTTTCTCTTTAAAATTTCTTCTTCTCTTGACTTATCTAAAACGTCTAATCCGTTTTTAATCTTATATTCAGCGATATTTTTGCTGATTTTCATCCTTTTTTCAAATAAAGAAGCCATTTGCTTGTCAATCTCATTAATTTCTATACGATTTTTTTCAAGTTCGTTCATCTAAATTTCTCCTTAAATAAAAAAATGTTTCTTCAACTAAAAGAAACATTTAAAAAACGCTATTTAAAATTTTATTAAAAGTTTCTTACAAAATTCTATTTCCCCATTAAAAAACGATAGCCAAAAAAGCAATACATAAAATTACGTACTGCAAAAAAGTATCTATAAAAGCCGTAAAGAACTTTATTTTCGTTATTTTTAGGTAAAATATTATTCATAATATTTAAATTATATTCTTCTGAATTTTATTTGTCAAGTAAACTGATAAATTTTTTCATATTTTTATTTTATAAAAAATAAAGGGCTATCTAATCAAAGATAGCCCGAATTTGTTATTATTTTTTCATTTCGTCGGCAACTTTATCCATTTTAGTTTTGCCGTTTTCTTTTACTTCGTTAACAACAACTTTTGATAAAACTAAAAGCGCCAATGCGTTTGGTAATACCATTAAGTAGTTAAAGAAGTCCGTAAGCTCCCAAACTAAATCGTTTTGGAAAACTGAACCTAATACGATGAACACGAGTGCAACGATAGTGTAAATTAAATTACCTTTACCTTTAAATAAGTATTGGAAGTTAATTTTACCAAATAAGTTCCAAGATAAAATAGTTGAGAATGCAAAGAACGTAAGACATACTGCAACGAAAATATTACCGATAATAGTAACTACGTTTCCACCGCCGAAAGCAATAGCAAAGCCCGTTGCAACTGCGCTTGATTTGTCAACTTTCGTCCATAAATCAACATCCATACCGCCGTTTACGTAAAGAGTAGTAATAACGATAAGTGCAGTCATAGTTAAAACTACGAAAGTATCAATAAATACGCTGAATATTGCAGAACAACCTTGTTCGTGAGCAGTTTTAACGTTTGCTTGTGCGTGTGCGTGTGGAGTAGAACCCATACCTGCTTCGTTAGAGAAAAGACCACGTTTAGCACCTTGTTGAATTGCTAAAACAATTGCCGCCCAAAAACCACCACCGATGATTGCTTCTGGATTAAATGCAAATTCAAAAATCATACCGAGCGCTCTTGGAATTGAAGTAATTCTACAACAAAGAATAATTAAACCGCCAAGCAAATAAATAAGAGCCATAATAGGAACTAATTTCTCAGTAACAGACGCTAATCTCTTTGCACCGCCGATAAAGATAATACCTGCAACTACTGCAATTACAACGCCTACTATTAAACTAATCCACCAAACGTTTTCACCTGCAATTGCATTACTTATAGCCGCACCGATTGAGTTAGATTGAACCATAGAACCTACGAAACCTAACGCAATAACCGTTGCGATTGCAAAGAATACTGCAAGGATTTTACCAAAATTATTCTTAAATGCTTGTTTTATGTAATAAACAGGACCACCTGAAACTGAACCGTCTAAATTTACGATACGTGTTTTTTGCGCTAAAACTGCTTCTGCGTAAATAGTTGCCATACCTAAAAATGCAATTATCCACATCCAGAAAATAGCACCAGGACCACCCGTTAAAATTGCACCCGTAGCGCCGATAATATTACCCGTACCTACTTGCGCAGCAATAGCAGTTGCTACTGCTTGGAAAGAACTCATACCGCTTTTTTGCTTTTCGCCAACGAATTTAATGCTACCTAAAACTTGTTTAGCGCCTTGACCAAAATAGCGAATTTGAACGAATTTCGTTCTGTTTGTGAAGAATAAGCCAACGCCAACGAGTAAAATTACGAGAACGTATCCAGAAAAATACGTGTTAACTTTCGTAAAGAAATTTAGCATGGCTGCTTCAAATTGTGCCCACATAATAAAATCTCCTTATAAAAAAATTTTCATTAATAAATTAAAAACGGGTTGCTTATAAAAATAAGAAACCCATAATTGCAAACAATTTTATATTAACTAAAAATATAATATAAAAAACTTTCTGTCCTTTAACCTGAGAGATTCAGCCTTTAAGCCTTGCCCCTTCGGTATCCAAAAATGGAATTCTCCAGAGTGCTATCAACAAGCGGTTTTAATAAAATTCCGCTCATTTCATTTAGCGAATATTAATTTTTATAGGTACATAATACCACTATTTGTCAAAATTTGCAATCTTTTTACACTAAAAAATAAAATTTTCTTAAAAAAATTTATAACTATTTAATCGTGTAGTCGTTTTTTGTTCTTTTATATACTATTTATTTGACAAAACAATTCAAAAAATATAAAATATTTAGGTTATTAAGGAGTTTATATGGATATTAGAGAAAATATTAGAAATA
>JAZRLL010000026.1:0-4264 GCA_045646745.1 Christensenellaceae bacterium | reverse complement strand
TAAATTTGTAATTGACAATTGAATATTTGAGTGTTATAATTAATTTATAAATAGAAAATTTATAAAAATTTATTTTAACAAAAGGAAATTATGGAAAATATAGATAAAATCCGTAAACAAACTGACGTAATTATATTATACGTTTTAACAAAAGGTTTAAGGCATATTGACGAGTTAAAACAAATAATTGACGAGAAGTTTAGTGAAATTAAAACAGGCACTTTATACGCTGTTATCAGCAAATTAAAAACTCAAAAATATATTGCTGAAACGAGAGCAAGTTCAATTGACGGGTCAAGAAGAAAATATTTTTCTTTAACAAAAGAAGGCGAAAAATTATTCAATGAAAAATATTTAAACGTTTTTGATGACGTTGAAATACCCTATTCTACCTTTCAACCACAAAATTCTTGGCAAACTAAAACCGTTAAGTCGGTTGAAAATAAGTCAAATTTGAATTTTGAAGCCGAAATAAGCCTTATAACGAGTGATAATCAAGTTAATGAAGATTTGATTAAAGAGACTAATACAGTTGATTATTTGGCTAATGAAACAAGTTCTCAAAATTATTTAGATTTAATTAAAACTGCTGATTTTTCATTTGACGATATTGATTTTTCTAAAATTGAAAATTCAACTAAAAATGTAGAAGAAATAAAAGAAAACAACTCAAATTACGTTGAAATTTTAAGTACTGAACAAGTGCAAACTAAAAAAATTTTAAATAAAGAAATGAAAGAAGAGCCTACCTTTACTCAGCAAAATTTATTTGATGATAAAGAAGAAAAAGAATCTATTAAATCACACGAAAACGTTGATTTTGATAGCATTATTAGTTCTGAATTTGATTATAGTGCCGTTTTAAATAAATTATTTCCTAAAAACAATCTTCAACAAAAAAATAATCTTCAAGAAGTTGATAACAATGAAGAAACACAAGAAGAAATTCAAATAACCGCAGTTAACAATACCTGGAACGACGCTTACGAACTTGCTGAAAAAGACGGGATTAAAATTAGAACTTCTTCTGATACTAATAGATATCAAGGAAATAAAATTTTAATTAATAAATTATTGCTTTTTACGTCCATTATAACCTTTTTCTTGGCATCGTTTGAGTATTTAATTTTCAATATGTTTTTAGGAATTCCTTTAAGTATTAACACTTATAGTAAAGTTGCAATTATTTTTGGAATAATAGTTCTAATTACTTTAACTATTTACCTTTTATATCCAAAATACGCACTTAAAGATTTACCAAAATTATCAAATTGTTTAGAAATTGCCCTTATTATTGCGATTGCAACCTTGGTTATTTGTTTTGCAATATCTGCAATAATTGAAATTGACTTTAATAATATAGTTCAAGTTTATAACGTGATTTTATTCCCAACTATAATTTCGCTTAATATTCCACTATTTTTCATTATAGAATATTCAATTTCTAAACTTGACGTATTTCAAACTATTTAAAAACAACTAAAAATTTACTTTTATTCAATTAAAACGCACCTAATTTAATTATTAGGTGCGTTTATTTTTTAATTTTATTTTATAGATTTAAGATTATTTGATAATTTTAACTTCTTCGTCTTTTAAGTAATCTGGTAATTCTTCATCTTCAATGTCAGTAAATTCAAAATTGTCAATTTGAGTAAAATTATCTTTTTCAGTGTAAGAATTTACACTTTCAACTGATTGTTTAACGAAATCCGTAATAATACTTTGCGAAATTTCTTCACCTTCAACGTAAGTATCTTTTTCAAATAAATAATCACTATCGTTGCTTGGGCTTCTTAAAAGTGCAATTTTATCCATAAGTTCGTTATAATCTGGCAATTCTTCCAATGAAGAAATTTGAAAACGTTTTAAAAATGCGTCAGTCGTGCCAAATAAAACGGGTTTACCAACGGTATCTTTTCTGCCAACAATTTCAATAACGCCGATTTTAAGCAAGTTTTGAATAGCAAATTCACTGTTTTTACCCCTTAAATCTTCAAGGTCAGTACGAGATACAGGCTGTTTATAAGCAATAATTGCCGCAACTTCAAGCATGCTTTTAGAAAGTTCCCTTTCTTTAATTGGGTTAAGAACGCTTGAAACGTCTTCAACGTAATTTGGATTAGAACAAAATTGCAATTTCTTGTTAAAAATTAATAGGTTTATGCCAGATTCGTTTGAATATTTTTCTTTTAAACTTTCGGCTTCTTTTAAAACTTCTTTTTCAGAAACGTTTAATTTTTCAGCAATATCTTTTATTGAAACGGCGTTGCCTGAAACAAATAGTATAGACTCAATTATATTCGCTAAGTTCTTCAATTTCAGTTCCCCCTTCTTCGTTAAAGTAAAGCGTTATATCGCCAAAAGTATCGTCTTGTTCAAATTTTATAATTTGGTGTTTTAAAAGTTCAAGCATGGCTTGAAAGGTTGTTATAATTTCGTTTTTAGTAGAAAATCTAGTAAAAAGTTCATAAAAACTCAAAGTTTTGTGCGTGGACAACTCTTTTCGTATATAAGAAATTTTATCAGCAACCGTAAATACTTCTTTTGGAATTTCTTTTTTCTTGTTTTCAATAGTTTCCTTAACGTCAACACGCATTAACAAATTTGCAAATGCGTTAAGTAAGCCTTCTAAATTAAAATCTTTATAAACCACTTTAACGTCATAAGCATCGTCGTTAGGATTTTTATAAAATCTATCGGTATTTTCAAGTTCTTTTAATTTTTCGGCACTTTCCTTTAATAGAACGTATTCTTCAAATTTTTGATAGAACATTTCTTTTTCGGCTTCGGCTTCCAAATTCGCTTGTTCGTTAGGAATAATTGATTTTGATTTTATTTCTATAATAGTTGACGCTATTGATAAATATTCACTTTCAGTTTCAATATCAATGTCTGTTGTGTAAACGTACTCTAAAAATTGATTAGTTACTTCTGAAACGAAAATATCACGAATATCCACTTCGGCTTGCTTAACCAAGTATAATAAAAGGTCAAACGGACCGTCAAAAGAAATATTTGATAGTTTTGTATTATATTTAACAACAGGTTCAAAATTATTAGTTGCCAAAATAGTTCTCCTAAAATATTATGTATATATTTTAATACAAATACTAAAAAAATGCAAGAACTTTTATAAACTATTATAAAAGGATACTAAAAAAGACAATTATCTTTTCTAATATCCCTAAAAAATTATTAATAATTTTTAATTACCTTGTAAATATAGTCTAAATAAGTCATTTTTTCTACGTTTTGAGTGGAAACTAAATTAATAGTTTTTACAAGCACGTCGTTTTTAAAAATAAAAATTTCGCCTAGTTTATCGCCCGTTTTTATTGGCGCTTTTTTTGATAAAATGTTATATTTAACGTCTACTTTTTCTTGCTCGTTTTTCTTGCAAAAAATGTAGTAATCTTCATCTGCTGATAAATTGCATTTATCGTTTTTTCCACCAATTACGCTAGCGGTTTGATTAATTTCTACACCTTTTTCAACGATACACTTGTTAACGTAGTTGTTAAATCCGTAATCAAAACTTTCAGACACTTCTTTAAATCTATCTTTTGACGTTTTTGAGCCTATTACAACTGAAATTAATCGCATATTTCCCCGTTTAGCCGTTGCTGTTAAACAGAACCCCGCTTCGCTTGTAAAACCTGTTTTACCACCATCACAGCCTTTATAAAATTTTACAAGTTTATTAGTGTTTGAAATTTCAGTTGAGTTCTTTTTATGCTCAATTTTATCAAGCCAAATGGTAGAATAATCAAAATATTTTTCGTATTTAATTAAATCTGAAAAAATTATTGCCATATCGTATGCGCAAGAATAATGCGAAGGTGTTGGTAGCCCCGTACAATTACTAAAATTTGTGTCTTTTAAGCCTAAAAGTTCAACTTTTTGGTTCATTCTGTTAACGCATTCTTGTTCAGACCCGTAAAGCCTTTCTGCCAAAGCAACAGAAGCATCGTTTGCAGAAGCAACTATTACGCTTTTAATTAAATCTTTAACTAGATATTCTTGTCCACTTTCTAAAAAAACCTGCGAACCGCCCATTGATTTTGCGTTTTCACTAATAGTTACGTATTCGTCAAGTGATAATTTATTGTTTGAAATATTTTCAAAACATAAATCAAGTAATGCAATCTTGGTCATACTAGCAATAGGTAAACGCTCTTTTTCATTTTTAGATGATATAATCGTTTTAGAATTATAATCTAATAATATTGAAGATTTTGACGTGTAATTATTTTCTTCTGCA
>JAZRLL010000025.1:0-1614 GCA_045646745.1 Christensenellaceae bacterium | reverse complement strand
GGCCTTTTGAACTAATAAATTTATACTAGAACTGATATTTTCATAACCGCTTTTAATAAATTGTAGTTTAAATTGTTTATCAAACGCAATAGGTAAACTAAACTTTTGTTTAGTTGAACAAATTCCGCTAACTGCAATTTCAGCGTGGTTTGACGTTATTTTAGAAACCATATCAAAAGGCAAATTGCTCTCCGTTACGTAAATAACTTTTTTACACATTCTACCGCCGGTTATTTCAGCAATTTCTTTTTCAAATCCGTTCTCGTTTTTGATTGAATAGTAAACGTCGGTCTTTCTTGCTAATTCAAGTAGATTATCGTCGTCGTCAATCAAAATAGGCACTGATTTATAATAATTTAGTAATTGGCATAAGATATTTCCTAAAATGGTACCACCAATAACCGCAACGTATTCGCCCCTGTCAATTTTGAGTTTATCTATGATTGTAAAGGCTAGTGAGATGTAGTTAATATATAAAGCGTCGTTTTCGTTAACCGAGTTAGGTAGTACGGTTAAAAAGTTTTTGTTAATAACTACGAATTCTTTAAGTAAGCCTTGATTAGTTGGAATAATTCCATTACACTCGTCTTCATAAGAAACGTCGTGATTTAAAAGGGGAGAGATGTAAACTTTTTGTCCCTTTTGAAAGTAGTTTGACTCTTGTAAAGTTTCGGTAATTTGACCAACCGCGATATTACAAGGAACGATAGGATACGTAGGCTTGTTAGTTCCGTTAAAATTAACCAAATCGTTTTTTGTGATTAAACATTTAGTTATTTTAACCTTAACGTCGTCAACGTGTTCTAGGTTTTCAAGGTTATTAAGTTTTGATAATTGATTTTTTGAAGTTATTTGCCAAGTAATCATAATTAATTCCTTTACGTACTCTATTATATACTTAAAAATAAATTTTTGCAACTAAAAAGTTTAGGTGTAAAGTTTTCATTTCAAATTAAGCGCTAAAATCACTTATTTTAAAAAGGAATTTAAATTTCAAAATAATATCTAACTATTGACTATTTTTTAATAAAATGTTAAAATAATAGTAGAAAATTAATTTTTTAAACAGATTCTACGTTTTGCTAGGAGAAAATTATGTCCAAAAAAATAATTTTAAAAATTTCGCCGTCAAATTTAATAGTGATTATTAGCGTAATAATAGGGATAGTATCGTCTTGTATGATATTTTTAAACGCATTTACTTTAACTTATTCTTTTGACGGTATTTGGGGAGATATCACTGAAAGTTTAGGCGGGAATTCAACCAGTAGTCAAACGTACACGGGAATTGAGTGTGCTTTTGGATATAACGAGAGAATAAATCACAATATTTTAATGGAACACTTAACGCCGAACTTGTTAGTTTTAACGGGGTTCTTGCTTCCAATAATAGCGATGTTTTCATCAATAGTATTTAGTGATGCTAAAAAACTCATTTACGTTTCAGGGGTAATTTATTTAATATCGTCAATTTGCATTTTTTTATCAATTTTAAGTATGCCAAGCACGATTTGTATTTACGACAAGGGCACTTATCAAATAACGATGGAAGTAGGAGTTATTTTATCTGGAATTTTCTCAGCTCTGGCAGGAGTATTATTAATTTTAAAAAGT
>JAZRLL010000024.1:0-7910 GCA_045646745.1 Christensenellaceae bacterium | reverse complement strand
GTAGATGAGATTGCAAATGTTAAAACTGATTGGCAAGATAGACCTTATGAAGACGTGATTATGAAAAAGGTTAGCGTTGAAACTTTTGGCGAAGAATATAGCGAGCCAATCAAGGCTTAATTAAAGATAAAAATTAGATTTTTATAATTAAAAACCAAATAAAACAAGCAAGCATTTATTTTAAAAATGCTTGCTTTTTTAATGAATTTTGCAAATTTTTCTATTATTTAAGAATAGACTTTTCAATCTTTTCTTTTTCTAAATTTAATAGAGACAATTCTTTTTCTAAATTTGCTACGTTTAACGTGTCGTCATTGTAATTAGATAGTGCAATTTGATATTCAAGTTCGCCAATTTTATTGATAATGTCAAGGTAGTTTTTATTGCTATATAAACTTGACTTTAAGTTTACCTCTTCAACGATTTTTTGCGTTTGTTTTTTAACTTTATCGTCAATTAAAACGTTGCTATTTTGAGCGGGTTGTTGTTTTGGTAAACTATTAATTTGTTCAAGGGTATAAGCGTTTTTGCTTTTCCAATTTGATAAAATTCCGTTTATATAAGGAATAGGGTTAGTTATTCCGTTTGATTTTTTAACGGCTTCTAAAATAACTTCGTCTGAAAAATTCCAAGAACGCCAAGTTTCCAAATTCTTTCTATCCCATTCGTTTGGTCTTCTTGAAATTCCTGCAAAATTTAAAATTATTGATATAAATTTATTATCTTTAATCGTTTTAGTTAAGTATTCTTGAATGCTTTCAGTTGTGATTAGGCCTAAATTATATAATTTATTAACGCTTTCGTTCATTTGTTCAAGAGTACGCTTATTGTTTTTGAAAGAGTAGTTTGCAATAAACAATAAAGCTTCTTTATTAAAGCCCAAAGCGGTCCAAGGCGAAACGTAGTTTTTAACTACTGTATCTAAAACTTCAATGTAAATACCTAACGCGCGATTAATTTCGGCACTTAACGAGTATAATTTTTCTTTATTTTTAATGTAATCTTTTGCATCGCTTATCGTAAAGCATTTATTTGAGTATAATTCATCAATAAAGAAGTCAAGTTTTTTAAATGATTTAATTTTAGATAGTTTTGCAACTTCCAATATATAATATTGCTCAAAATAATAATTTTCAGTCCACTTTTTATATAATTGAAATTCTTCAAAATCTGCTTTTTTAGTGCTTTTTAAGGCTCTTAATATCTCGTAAACTTCTTTCGTTGATACAAAATAGTTAGACAACTCTCTTTCAACTAAATCTGCCGTAGTAATTCCACGATTGATAAAGTCTTTTGCAACAGTAGTTATGTATTTATATGTAATATTAGCACCTTTAACGTCAACACAATATTTAGCAATCATTAGTAATGCTTCCGGTTTTAACGGGGTAGATTCAAGCAAATTAAAATAATCTCTTAATTCGTTTAAAGACAGCATCCTTTCAGAAATAACCGATTGAAGTGCTTTTGTAAAATCTTCATATTTTTCAGGGTTATATTTCTTATATTTTATAGTGTTTTCGTTTAAAGGTAGGTAAATAACGCTAAAAGGGTTAGTTGATATTATTCTAACTATTCCATCGTCTTCCCAATATTTAAAATAATCAATTATTTCTTCTTTTGAGATATTTAATGATTGCGCCATATCTTCAATTTGAAATTCTTCTTGGTTAGCACACAAATATAAACCGTAAAGATAAACTTTTACGGCGTCAGAAGGGGAATCTGGCAAATAATTGGTTATAAAAACGTTTTCAATCGTTGTTCTTCCAACGGTTGTGCTTTCTTTTGAAAAATTACAAAACGACATAGTTTTCTCCTTATTTTATTATCATAATATATTTTTAAAAATAAAGCAATAAAAATTTAAGGTATTTTTTAAAACACAAAATATAGTGTTTCAAATATTATTTTCAACTAATAAATTTATTTATAAAAATAGAATAAAATTAAAAATCACTTTTAAAATAAGCAAATATATAAAAAATTCTATTTTAAATTTTAAGTGTGTAATTTTATTTTCTAAAAAAAATTTAAAAAGTTAGTAAAAAAACAAGCATAATTTAAATATAAGTGTTATAATATATATAAATATATTTAGGAGTTAGTCGTTTAAAGGCTAAACAAATTATGTTAGATAAAATTTTAACGCCAATTTCATTATGGAAAGATTTTGATGATTCTTTACCGCTCAAAGATATAGTAATAAACACGTATAAATCGGATTCTATAAATTTTAGCAACGTTTATTTTTCTGGAAGAAAGGTTGATAATAATCGTGTTAGAATTTACGGCGTTTATGCCGAGCCGTCTTCTATGCCAAAGGGAACTATTTTAATTATTCCAGACGTATGTGATAGTGTTGATAGGGAAATAGTTTTCCATTTTGCAAAGCAAAATTACGCTGTTTTGGCAATTGATATTAAAGGTGATAACGATTCTGACTCTAATTTTACTAAATATCCGCAAGAAATTAGTTATGCAAACTATAAGTCGGTTGGAAGAACGTTTGAATATTGCGATAAATCGGCAAAAGAAACTTGTTGGTACGAGTGGGCTTCGGTTGCTCGCTACGGCGTTTCTTATTTAAAAACAAAATTTCCTAAATTAAACGTTGGAGTTTTAGGTATAAAAAACGGCGCAAACGTAGGTTGGATGCTTGCGGGTACTGATAAACGTATTAGCGCTTGTACCTTTTTATACGGTGCTGGCTGGCTTGCTTATAAAGGTATTTATAAAAATTCTGATAAAGAACTTCAAACTAATGACGAAAGGTATAGATTTTTAGCGGGAATTGAGTCTCAAACTTACGCTCCGTATATTGAATGTCCGATAATGTATTTATCTTCAACGAACTCTAAAAATTTTGATGCCGAAAGGGCGATTGACACGATTATGCGCGTTAAGGACCAAGATAAATGTTGGTTCAATTTTATAACTACCGTTAAGGATTGTTTAGACGAGCATTGTTTAGCAACTATTGATTACTTCTTTGATAAATTTATTGCAAAATCGGATATATATATGCCAAAAACACCTGAAATTTCTATGAAAATTGATGGTGATGATTTAGTTTTTGAGGTTGATTTAGACGATGCCTTAGAAATTGACGGGGTTTACGTTTTATCAAGTAGTAACGATATTAATCCTGAAACGAGGGTTTGGTATAACGTTCCGCAAACGTCAACCAGCAAAAAAGGTAAACCTTTATATATTCGTAGAATATTTGGTCAAAGTTTTTTTGAGATTTCTTACGTTGCGATTAAATATAAATGCGGAATAACGATTAGTTCTAAATTTAAATTTGAAAAAACGGATATAAAGGGCGTTTCAAAAATTCCAGGCGTAATATTTAGTTCTTCAAAACTTCACTCAAATTTTATAGTTGAAGATATTAAAACGTCGCTTATGGGCAACGTTTTTCCCGTTGAAAAGTTGTATACGATTAAAAAGGGGCCTGTAAACATTTACGGAATTTTTTCTGAAAATACGCTTACGTCCTATGCTATTAAGAAATTAAAAGATTACGTATCTGACGAATCTTTTATTAAATTTGACGTTTATTCTAAATTTTACGAAAAATTATCCGTAAAAATTTGTACGGAAGACGGATTGTGTTATGGTTCGGTAGTGGAATTAAAGGGCGGAAATTTTTGGCAGTCGGTAATGATAGAAATTTCTGACTTTAAAGATGAAAATGGTCTTTCAATAAAAGATTATTCTAAAATTTTAAGTATATCGTTAACTTCCGTTGGAAGTTTTATGGTAAATAACTTTATTATGTTTTAATTATGGAAATAAATTTAAATGATAAAATCATCACGACTAAAAAGCACCCTTGCGGTTCTTTTGATTGGATTGTCGTTAGAACGGGGGCAGACGTTAAACTTAAATGTTTAAATTGTGGAAGAATAGTAATGTTTAGTCGTGATGAATTAAACAAAAAAATTAAAAAAATCGTTGGAACGAATAATGGAAATTAAAAATCTTAACTACAAATACGGCAAAAGCACCTTGCTAAAAGATTTGATTTTTTCAAGCATAATACTAGTATTATTATGCTTTTTTGCCTTTGTTTTTGAGATTTGGTTTGCAGTTTGCAAAGTTGAACAAAGTTCAATGCAACCAACCTTATATCCAAACGACGTGTTGCTAATTGATAAACTATCTGATTACGAAAGAAAGGATATAATCGTATTTAAACACGACGGAAAGTTGCTAATTAAACGTGTTATTGCCTTTGAAGGCGAAACCGTTTATACTAAAAATGGGAAAGTTTACGTTAAAAGAACTATTAAAAACGGACAAGTTATTGACGTTGAACTAGACGAGCCTTATTTAAGTGATTCAACTACGACGGATTTTGAAGGTAAAGAATTCGTAGTTAACAAAGGTGAAATTTTCGTTTTGGGCGACAATAGGCTGATAAGTAATGATAGTAGCAGTAGCGGTTTTGAGCCGGTAAAAAGGGAAGACGTTATAGGTGTTATTCACGATTGCGTTATTAAAAACAGAAAATTAGTTAAATTTTTACTAGATTAAAGGGGAGTACTATGGTTTTATACACTCAAAAATATTATGATAAAATTAAAAAGCAAAAAAACTTTAATCTCTTTATTTTGATTAGTTTAATAATTGTTTTTTTCTTGGTTGAAGGCTTTATAATTTATTATAATTCAACACTTCCATACGCATCTGAAATTAGTAACGTTTTAAAATACGTTTTAATAATTTCGTGTATTGTATTTTGTTTTACTATTGCGTTTTTTAATAGTGTTAACTATTCGGCGGTAAAAACGTATTTTAAGGTAATTACGAGATTTTTAAGTGCAAAAAGGGAAATTTTGCGCTTTACAGTTGTTAAATTTGATAAAGAAATTTTAACCAAGGATAAAGTAGATTGTTATACTCTTTACGGCTTAATTTGGTCGGATAGTGAAGACGATTACGTTGAGAGAAAGTTGTATTTAGACGCTGAATTTTCAAGCATAAATTTTGAAAAAGGAAAGATGTTCAATATTTTAACTGCGTCAAGTTTTATTATTGAATTTGAGGAGATAAATTATGAAAAGGGCTGAAATTGATTTAAAATACAAGTGGAATATTGAAGATATTTATAAAAGCGTGGATGATTTTTATAAAGATTTAGAAAACTTTTCAAAAGATTTAAATTTTTCTTCATTTAAGGGAAATTTAAACACCATTTCATCAATAAAAGATTGTTATGATAAATTGTATGATAAAATGTACGTTTTAGAAAAGTTAGCCGTGTATTCAATGATGAAAAGAGATGAAGACGGAAGTTTATCTTCTTCTTTGGAACTGTATAATTTAGTAGAACACGCAGAACTTAAATTTGCAGAACAAGTTTCTTTTATAGAGCCTGAAATTTCACTTTTACCTAACGATAAATTAATGGAATTTTTAAATTCAAACGAGTTAAAGTTATATAAAAATGATTTAATCAAATTAATTGAATTTAAACCGCATTTACTCTCTTGTGAAGGTGAAAAAATAATGGCGTTAGGCGGGAGCGTATTTAGCGGATATCACTCAATATTTTCAATGATTGACGACGTTGATTTAGATTTGCCGATATTGAACATAAACGGGAAAAGAACTAAAATTACTCAGGGGCTTTATTCATACTATATGCAAAGCAAGGACGAAAAAATCCGTAAAAAAGTGTTTAAAGGTTTTTATAGGTCCTATGAAAAATTGTTAAATACGATAACCGCAGTTTATAACGGAAATTTAAATAAAGACGTTTTTATTTCAAAAGTTAGAAACTTTTCTTCAACCTTAGATAAGGCTATGTTTAGCGAAGGGGTTAGTGCCCAAGTTTACAATAACTTGCTTAAATACGTTAACGAAGGTTTAGATTCTTTACATGATTACGTTAACGTAAGAAAAAACGTTTTAGGCGGGAAAATTAATATGTACGATATGTACGTTCCGCTAGTTGAAGGAGTAGAACTCAGTATTGAATACGAAGAAGCTTATAATCTCGTTTTGGAAGGTTTAAAGCCGTTAGGACAAGATTACGTTAATCTATTAAAAAAGGCTAAAAACGATAGGTGGATTGACGTGTATGAAAACGATGGAAAAAGGAGCGGGGCTTATAGCGTGAGCGTTTATTCTCTTCCGCACCCGTACGTTTTAATGAATTATACTAAAACTACTCACGGCGTATTTACTATTGCTCACGAACTTGGACATAGTTTACACTCGTATTTTTCTAATAAAAATCAACCGATTACTACTGCCGATTATAAAATTTTCGTTGCCGAAGTTGCTTCTACGGTTAACGAAATGTTGCTTATAAAATATTTAATTAAAACGGCAAAAGATTTAAAAACTAAAAAGTATTTTCTAAATTATTATTTAGAAATGATAAGGACGACTTTATTTAGACAAACGATGTTCGCTGAATTTGAGTTTGAAGCCCACAAATTAGTTGAAAGCGGAATTCCAGCAACGAAGGAAAAATTAAACGAGTTATACTATAATTTAAATAAAAAATATTACGGAAAAGGTGTTGTTCATAATAAAGAAATTGCTTTTGAGTGGGCAAGAATACCGCATTTTTATACTTCATATTACGTGTACAAGTATGCAACGGGAATAATATCTGCGATAAATATCGTGGAAAACATTTTAGAAAAAGGAGATAATTACGTAGAAAAATACTTCAAGTTTTTATCTTCGGGCTCAACGCAAAAACCCGTTGAATTATTAAAAATTGCGGAAGTTGATTTAACTACCAACATTCCTTACGAAAAGGCGATGAACTCTTTTTATGAATCTTTAAAAGAATTTAAAAAATTATAAATGGTGAAAATTATGGAAAAAGGAATAATTTCAGCGCTTCCTTATAATTTGGAAGCAGAACAATGTGTTTTAGGCTCAATTTTAATTGATAAAGAATTGCAATTTGATATTAGAGCAAAATTAGTTAGAGAGGATTTTTACATAGAATCGCATAAACTTGTTTTTGATAGTATTTGTTCGGTTTTAGATAATAATAAACCCGTTGATATCGTTATTTTATCAGACGAAATGAGTAAAACTCCTATCAAAAAGGACAAAAGAAAAAAAGTTGATTTAGCAACTTTGGTTAAAGAAATGGAGAAAAACACCACTCTTTCAAAAGCGGGTGGTATTGAGTATTTATCCGAATTGTCAAGGGCAACTCCGTCTGCTTCTAATTACGAGTATTATTTAAATATCGTTAAAAGGGATAGTTTGCTTAGAAAATTAATAAGAAGTGCTGACGATATTATTAACGATTGTAAAGTTAGCGTTGATAGTAAAAAGTCTTTAAGTAAAGCAGAAGCGTAAATTTTGTCTATTAGCGATAGTTTAGATACGTCATCTTTAACAAATTTAAAGTACAACGTTGACGATGTTATTAAATTGTTTGAAAATATTCAAACGGACAAGAACTATTTGCAAGGTCTAAAAACGGGCTTTACGGTTTACGACTATATGACTAACGGACTTCATAAAGGTAATTTAGTTATTATCGCCGCAAGACCATCCGTTGGTAAAACTACTTTCGTTATGAATATTGTTGAGCACGTTGCTATTGTCAATAACGCCGTTTGTGCCGTTTTTGCTCTTGAAATGACGAAGGATGAACTTGCTGAAAGAATGCTCTACTCAATAAGCAACGTTAGTTCTCAAAAAGCACGTAAAGGCGAGTTAGATAAAATTGCTGATTGGTCTAAACTTTGGGACGCTCAAAAAATTATTAATAACGCTAATATTTTTATTGACGACACTTCTATGACTACTGTTCCAGATATTTTATCTAAATGCAGAAGATTAAAAGCAACGCAAGGAAGATTAGATTTAATCGTAGTTGACCATATTCAACTTATGAACGCTGTAAATCCAAGTGAAAGTAG
>JAZRLL010000023.1:0-8469 GCA_045646745.1 Christensenellaceae bacterium | reverse complement strand
CCCGTTATGACCACTTCGATACGCTTCCAAATTTTAAAAAATTAACTTTGTGTTCTCTCAAAAAAATATTGCATACTTAATCGTATGCAAGCACCCTACCTTATTATAATATCATAAAAATTCCTTATTGTAAATAGTTTTTTTAAAAATAAAGTTGACAAAATTTTTTGATTTCATATTGACTTTATGCCATTTTAAAGTTATAATTAAGGTAGAAAAAGGGAGGTTAAACCAATGTATTAGACAACTTAAAATCTTAGTAAAGGAGGGACTTAAAAGATGATTTTCAACAAGTATTTACAAAGGGATTTAAGCAAAATTAATTACACACGGAGGGCGGACCAATGAATAAGGGAGATTTAAAATAATTGCCAATAACCCGCATATTTAGGTATGAAAATACGTTTTAATGATTAACGGTGCGGAAACGGTACAGTCTATTATATATAAAATTTAATAGTGGTGGCGACGTAAAGAAGTCGCCACTTTTTTGTATTTTTTTATAAATTCAGAAAATAATATTATAAAACGATTTACAAAAATTATAAAAAGTGGTAAAATCATTGTATAAAAAATTTATATTTGGTAAATTATGGAAAATTTAGAAATTATTAATTCAATTAAGAAAAATAAAAAACTTTTTAAAATGACTTCGCTTGAACTTTCTAAAAAAAGCGGAGTTCCACTTGGTACGCTAAATAAAATTTTAGCAAATCAAACGGAAAGTTTAAAGGTGGAAACCCTAAACAAGATTAAAGGCGTTTTTAGTGATTGTTTACAACCTAAAAATGAAGTTGGTGATTTTGGATTTGTTAGAGTTGGGGCGTGCAGTCCGTCTTTAAAGGTAGGAGACGTTAAGTTTAACGTTGAAGAAATTAAAAGTCAAATAGATAGCGCATCAATTAAAAAGGTTGAACTTTTAATTTTTCCAGAACTTTCAATAACTTCTTCAACTTGTTTTGATTTGTTTTATCAAAGCGTTTTATTAGATAGTGCTATTAAGGGTTTATTAGAAATTAAAGAGTTTTCTAAAAATTACGAAATGGCAATCGCAGTTGGTTTACCTATTAGATTTGAAGGTAAACTTTATAACGTTTCGGCAGTCGTTTGCAAAGGGGAAATCTTGGGCTTCGTTCCTAAAAGTTATATCCCATCTTATAACGAGTTTTATGAAGATAGATATTTTAGTGGAGATTTAGAAGGCGTTAGATATATAACTATAAACAATAAAGAATATCCTTTTTCTAAAAATTTAATATTTAAAAATTCAAGTAATGAAAACTTTGCTTTTGGAATTGAAATTTCAAGTGATTTAAATAAAAACGTTCCACCTTCTTCAATTCACGCAAGCAAAGGCGCTTTAATTTGTGTTAATTTGGCAAGTAGCAACGAAATAGTTGGTAGAATTAATGAAAGAAGAAACTTAATTTCTTCTCAATCTAAAAGGGGAATTATGGGCTACGTTTACGCTAACGCTAGTTGGGACGAGTCCACCACCGACTTAATTTATTCAGGGCATAGTTTAATTTGTGAAAACGGCGAAATTTTAAAGGAAAGTCAGCCTTTTTCCAAGGGAACTATTTGTTGCGATATAGACGTTGATTATTTAAGTTTCGCTCGTTCAAAAGAACGTAGTTTTGAAAAGTCAAAAGAAGAATACAAAGAAATTTATTTTGACATAAATTTAAAAAAAGATAAAGTATTAAGGGAGTTTTCTAAATATCCGTTTATAGAAGACGTAAAGGATAATAAAACTTTTGAACTTATTTTAAATATGCAAGCGCACGCCCTAGCAAGAAGAATAAAGCACGTATTTGCAAAAAAGGTTGTTTTGGGGTTGTCAGGCGGGCTTGATAGCACGTTAGCCCTTGTCGTATGCGTTAGGGCGATGGATTTGTTAAAAAGGGATAGAAAGGACGTTTTGACTATAACGATGCCTTGTTTTGGAACTACTCAAAGGACTAAAAACAACGCAATTATTTTAGCCGAGAAATACGGAGTTAGTTTAAAAGAAATCAATATAAAAAATAGCGTAAAAGCACATTTTAAAGATATTGGTCATAGTGAAGACCTTTTAGATATAACGTATGAAAACGCACAAGCAAGAGAAAGAACGCAGGTTTTAATGGACGTTGCAAATTCCGTAGGCGGATTAGTTATTGGAACAGGCGATTTATCCGAAATTGCACTTGGCTGGTCAACGTATAACGGAGACCATATGAGCAATTATGCAATTAACGGCTCTATTCCTAAAACCTTAATTAGATTTTTGATTAAATACGAAGCAAGTAAATCAATCAAAGAGATTAAAGACGCTTTGCTTGACGTTGTTGATACTCCCGTATCTCCTGAATTAATTCCGCCTAAAAAGGGCGAGATAGTTCAAAAAACCGAAGATAACGTTGGACCGTATATTCTTCAAGATTTTTATTTGTATTACGCCGTGTATATGGGGTATAAGCCGTCTAAAATTTATAAAATAGCAAAGCAAACGTTTATAAACGAATTTACGAGTGAAGAAATTTTAAAATGGATAAAACATTTTTATAATAGATTTTTCACCCAACAATTTAAGCGTTCTTGTATGCCAGACGGCGTTAAAATTACATGTTTAGGCTTGTCTCCAAGGGGAGACCTTAAAATGCCGAGTGATGCCGTTAAAAGCGTTTGGCTTGACGATTTAGAAAATATAGAATTATAAAGCCCGCCTTTGTCTATTAAACTTTATTAAAAATTTAAAACCCTAAAAGCATTTTAACTTTTAGGGTTTTTTAGTTGAGTTTTTTAATTTTTAAATTACGCTTGTTCGGTTTCCGCTGTTATAACTATTGCGGATTTAGCAAAACGTTTAACTGAAAGGATTCCGTTTTCACATTTAGTTTTGCTTGAATAATCTTCGGAAACGCAAATCAATCTGTTCGCTATAGAATAAAGTTTAAAACTATAATGGCCGTATTTATCAGAACTTATACGGAACGAGCCTAAATCAACGTTCTTTTTTATAGTTTCAATGCCGTTTTTAATGCCTGACATTGATAAGTATTCAGCCGTTCTTAAAAGCAAACCGCCGTTAGACGCCGTTAATTCTGCGTGATAGGTATCGCCGTTTTTATATATTTTCCACTTTCCCAAATATTGTTGTTTTTCATTTTGAAGGGTAGTTGCGGCAACTTCTTTTTGCAAATTCGTTTTAGCGGGTTTAGTCGTGGTCGTTTTATTTATAGAAGTTTCACTTTTTGGCGTTGGCTTTGTCGTTGTTTTAGGTTTTTCAACTTTTAAATCGGTTGCCTTTTTAGTAGAATTTTTAGAACCATTTTTCTTATACGTGCTTTTTTTAGATTCAAGCGTTTCAGTAGGTTCAAACTTTATTTCTTCTTTTGCCTTTTTAGTTTGTTTTAATTTTTTTTCCTTTTTAGTTTGTTTACTGTTAAGACGCTCGTTTTCGCTTTTTAAAATTTGTTTAATTTCTTCGGGATTGTTAGAGTTTTTAGAAATGTTTTCAATTTCTTCGTGGGTTAAGGTGGAAATTATATTTTCGGAATTATCTTTAAACTTTTTTTTCTTTTTTTGCTTTGATAAAAGGTTTAAATAAATTATAAAAAAGAAAAGTAAAATTACAAAAAAGATAAAACCGATTAATATTAACCCGAAGTTTTGGCTATGTATTAAATCTTGAATTAAATCGTAAATAAACTTGCCCATTTCTATCTCCTTTGCAATATTTTTTTAAAAACATAGTAATTTCATTACTATTTTAATATGTTTTTGCTAAAAAGTCAAGTATACAATTGCAAAAAATGAGAATAAGTGATAAAATATTTTGAGTAGGAGAATATTAAAGTGAGTAATAAAATTTTTAAAGCAATAATTATTGGTGGAGGGGCTTCGGGCTTAACGCTTGCAATAGAATTATCCAAAAAATACGGCGGTCAAAATATAGGTTTGGTTGAAAGACTTGATAGGGTGGGTAAAAAGATTTTATCTACGGGAAACGGCCAATGCAACTTTACTAATACCGATATGAATTTATCTCATTATCATAGTGAAGTTAAAGATTTTTGTGAAAGTGCAATAACTAAATATTCTCAAAATTTTGTTATAGATTATTTTAAAAATTTAGGCGTTTTAAGTATCGTTGAAGAAGAAAAGGTTTACCCTTTATCTAAACAAGCGTCTTCAATTTTAGACGCATTAAGATTTAAATTGCAAAGTTTAAATACTCGTATTTATTTAAATTCTAAAATAGTAAAGATTAAAAAGGATAAAATTTTTGAAGTTTGTATTGAAAATGGCGAAAGTTTGTTTTCAGAAAACGTAATTTTATCTTGTGGAGGTAAAAGTGGTAGTCATTTAGGTAGCGACGGCTCGTCGTATAAACTTTTTGAAGAGTTTGGGCATTCTTTAACGAAATTAACTCCAACCTTAGTTCAATTAAAAACTGAAACTTCTAAAATAAAAGGCTTAAAAGGACTAAAACAAAAGTGCGAAGTTAAGTTGCTTGAAGATAATAAAGTTGTAAAAGAAGTTTTAGGCGACGTTTTATTTACTGACTACGGCGTTAGTGGAAACGCTATTTTCTCAATTTCTTCATACGTAAAGTATATTAATTCTTTATTAATAATTGATTTTTGTCCGCAAATACCAAGTAAAGATTTAGAAAAAGCCTTATTATTAAAACAAAAAAATTGTCCTTACTTAACTTGCGAGTATTTATTAGGCGGAATAATTAATACGAAAATTGCAAGTAGTCTTTTAAGGAATTTGAACATATGCAATTTAAACGAAAGCATAAAAGACGTTGACGTAAAAAAGATTGTTTTTGCCATTAAAAACTACGAACTTAAAATTATAGGCTGTTTAGATTTTGATATGAGTCAAGCAACTAGGGGCGGATTAAATTGTAATCAGTTTGATAAAAACACCCTTCAAAGTAAATTAGTAAAAGGATTATATGCAACGGGCGAAGTTTTAGACGTTGTTGGAGATTGCGGTGGCTACAATTTACAATGGGCTTTCTCATCTGCATTTTTAGTTAGCGAAAGTATTTTATAATTATGGAAAAATTAAACTTAAAACTATCGCCTTTTGAAAGTCAAGATAAACTGTTTGAAAAGGCGTGTAAAAAACTAAATATTTCAAAAGGCGAAATTAAACATTTTAAAATTTTAAAAAAATCAATAGACGCAAGAAATAAGTCTAACGTTTTTTATAATTACGTGGTGGAAATTTCTAATAAAGAAGAAGTTGTATTTCCTTGCGAATATAAACGAATTTCTAAAAAGCAAAGCGTGTTAGTCGTTGGCGCAGGTCCGTCGGGTTTATTTTGTGCTTTGGAGTTGTTAAGACACGGCTTTGAAGTTTGTTTGATAGAAAGGGGTAAATGCGTTGAAGAAAGGCAAAAAAGCGTAGACGATTTTATTAAAAATAGAATTTTAGACGAGAATAGCAACGTTCAGTTCGGCGAAGGTGGAGCGGGTACTTTTTCAGACGGGAAATTAAACACTTCAAACGGCGGAGAAGAGATTAAACAAGTTCTTCAAGAATTTGTTAATTTTGGTGCAGAAAACGAAATATTATATTTAAACAAACCGCATTTAGGCAGTGATAAACTTCCTAAAATAGTAAAAAATATAAGGCAAGAGATTTTAAAACTTGGCGGAAAAGTTTTGTTTAATACTTGCCTAAACGATTTCGTTATAGAAAACGGAAGAATTAAAAGTGTTTTGTTAAACGATAAAAAATATGTTTTTGATAAAGTTGTTTTAGCGGTTGGTCATAGTGCGAGAGACGTTTACGATTTAGCCTATCAAAAAGGGGTTTTTATGGAGGCAAAAGATTTTGCGGTAGGTTTAAGAATTGAGCATTTGCAAAAGGATGTAAACCTTTCTCAATACGGTGAAAAATACGCTAAAATTTTGCCACCTGCCGATTATAAACTCGTATCTCATTATTTAGATAGGGGAATTTTCACTTTTTGTATGTGTCCGGGTGGATACGTAGTTCCGTCTTCGTCAAACAAAAATACGATTGTCGTTAACGGTATGAGTAATTTTAGTAGAAATGGCGAAAATTCCAATTCTGCCGTTATCTGTCAAGTTAAAAAGGAAGATTTTGGCGGTAAACTTTTCGGTGGAGTTGAATTTCAACGAGATTTAGAAGTAAAGGCATTTTTATTAGGTGGAGAAGATTATAAAGCGCCTTGCCAACTCGTAAAAGATTATTTTTTAAATACTTCTTCAAATGAATTTTCAAATATAAAACCAACTTACTCAATAGGGGTAAAAAAGGCTAACTTAAACTTATTATTTAGTGAAAAGATTAATGATTGCTTAAAATTTGCAATAAAGGATATGGGTAAAAAATTAAAGGGATTTGATAACCCTTACGCACTTTTAACGGGGGTTGAAAGTAGAACGTCTTCGCCGATTAGAATAGTTAGAAACGAAAACTATCGTAGCGTTAACGTTGAAAATTTGTATCCTTGTGGCGAAGGTTGTGGTTATGCCGGCGGAATTATGAGTGCTTGCGTTGACGGGAAAAGAGTGGCTAAATCTATATTTAAAGAGTGTGAATAGATAATATCTTAAATTAAACGAAATAAAAAATAGTCTTCGCTTTGAAGACTATTTTTTTATGCTATTTTTTCTTTTTTGCCCATTCTTTCATTCTAAGGTCTTTATTTAAAATTTTCTTTCTAAGTCTTATCGTTTTAGGGGTTACTTCTAAAAGTTCGTCGTCGGCAATAAATTCCATACATTGTTCTAAACTCATAGTGGTAGGGGGAATAAGTTTAAGGGCGTCGTCACTACCGCTTGCTCTATTATTAGTTAAGTGTTTTTGTTTACAAACGTTAACTACTAAATCGTCTTCTCTTGAATTTACGCCAACAATCATACCTTCGTAAACGTTAATTCCCGCACCAACGAATAAAGTTGCTCTTTCTTGTGCGTTAAATAAGCCGTATTGAGTGGTAGTTCCGCCTTCAAAACATACGAGCGAGCCCCTGTTTCTTTCTTGAATTTCTCCTTTAAAGGCTTCGTAGCCAGCAAATACCGATGCAAGCGTTCCAAAACCTTTCGTGTCCGTTAAAAGTTCGTTTCTATAACCGATTAAGCACCTTGCAGGAATTTTAAATTGAAGTTTAGTTCCGCCTCTATCGTCTGCGTCCATATTTATAAGTTCGCCTTTTCTTTCGCCAATCTTATTCATAACCGCACCAACGTATTCGTTAGGAACTTCAATAACTAGGTCTTCCATAGGCTCACAAAGTTTACCGTCAATTTCCTTATAAATAACCTTTGGTTTAGAAACTTGAAACTCGTAGCCTTCTCTACGCATTTCTTCAATTAGAATTGAAAGGTGAAGTTCGCCACGTCCGTACACTTTAAAGGTGTCGGTAGAGTCCGTTTCTTCAACCTTCATAGAAACGTTGGTTTCAACTTCTTTAAATAATCTCGCCCTTAAATGCCTTGAAGTTACGAATTTTCCTTCTTTTCCAGCAAAAGGCGAGTTGTTAACCATGAATTCCATAGAAATAGTAGGCTCGTCAATTGCAACGAAAGGTAATTGTTCAATGCAGTCGTTAGAACAAATGGTTTCTCCAATGTTGATTTTTTCAATCCCCGAAATTGCAACTATATCTCCAACGTATCCGCTTTCAACCTCAACTCTTTTTAAACCTTCAAATTGATAAAGTTTTCCAATTTTAGCAGGGGAAACGCTTCCGTCGGTATGAACAACTGAAACGCTTTGAGCGTCTTTAATCTTACCCCTAATAATTCTTCCAACACCAATTCTGCCAACGTATTCATCGTAGTCAATATTACAAATTATAGTTTGAAGTCCGCCGTCAAAGTGTCCCGTTGGGGCAGGTACTTCGCTAACTATAACGTCTAAAAGTTCAGACATGTCTTGTTTAGGCTCGTTAGGGTTTAAAGTTGCATAGCCTTGCCTTGCAGAAGCGTAAACCGTTTTAAAGTCAAGTTGGTCGTCGTTAGCGCCAAGTTCTATAAATAAATCAATAACACCGTCCATAGTTTTATTTAGGTCGCCACCTTTATCAATTTTGTTTACGACTACTACGGGCTTTTTATTTAAAGATAAAGCCTTTTTTAAAACGTATCTAGTTTGTGGCATACAGCCTTCAACTGCGTCAACTAATAAAATTACGCCGTCAACCATAGAAAGAATACGTTCAACTTCGCCACCAAAATCGGCGTGGCCAGGCGTATCAATAATATTAATCTTAACGCCTTTGTAATTAACGGCGGTGTTCTTTGCTAATATTGTTATGCCCCTTTCTCTTTCAAGGTCGTTTGAGTCCATAACTCTATCTTGAACGACTTCGTTAACTCTAAAAATTCCGTTTTGTTTTAAAAGTGCATCAACCAAAGTAGTTTTTCCGTGGTCAACGTGGGCAATTATCGCTATATTTCTAATATTTTCTCTAGCATCCATATAAACTCCTTA
>JAZRLL010000022.1:0-3487 GCA_045646745.1 Christensenellaceae bacterium | reverse complement strand
TATTTATGGGGGATTCGGGTTCTTTATCGTTAGGTGGAATTATAGGAGCGTATTCAATTTTTACGGGAAACGTTTTATATATTCCAATTTTAGGATTAGTTTTTTTAATAACGAGTTTATCTGTTATAATTCAAGTGTTTTACTTTAAGAAAACGGGTAATAGGGTATTTTTAATTGCACCTATTCATCATCATTTCGTAAGAAAGGGAAATAGCGAAACAAAAATTTTTTATTATTATACTTTTATTACTATTTTTATAGGTAGCGTAATATTATTAAGTATAATGTAGGAGTTAATATGTATTTAAAGACCACGAAATTTTTAGTTATAGGAGTTCAAAAAAGTGGATTTAGCGTTGCTAAACTGCTAAACAAGTTAGGTGCAAAAGTCGTAGTTTACGATGAAAAAGATAATGAGATAATTAAAAGCAATATTGAAAAATTAATGAGTTTAGGTATAGAATACACTCAAAATTGGGAAGAAGCGTTAAAAAGTGTAGACGTTTTAGTATTAAGCCCAGGCGTAGCGGTAGACAACGTAATTCCAATAACTGCAAGAAATCTAAAAAAGCGAATAATAGGTGAATTAGAACTTGCAAGTCAATTAACCACCGAGCCTATCGTTGCAATTACGGGAACAAACGGAAAAACTACGACTTGTTCAATGATTTCTCATATATTAAATACTTGTGATTATAAAAACGAACTTGTAGGGAATATAGGAACTCCACTTAGTAGCGTAATTGAAAAAGATTTTAAGGGACTCTTAATAACGGAAGTGTCAAGTTTTCAACTTGAAACGGTAGCAAGATTTACTCCGCATATTTCCTGTATATTAAATATTAGCGAAGACCATTTAGATAGGCATTATAATTTTGAAAACTATCTTTATTTAAAAAGTAAAATAATACTAAATTTAAGAGAAAGCGAGTTTGCAATTTTAAATTACGATGATGAAAACGTTAAAGCCCTTTCAAATTTAACAAAAGGTCAGGTAAGGTGGTTTTCTTTAAAGGAAAAAGTTAACGGAACTTATGTAAAAGATGGAAGCGTTTATTATTTTGATGAAAAAGTTTGTGATATATCGTTATTAAAACTTGATGGAAATCACAACGTTGCTAATTTTTTGGTGGCGGTTTTAGTACTCAAACTATTAGGCGTATCTAACGAAGAAATCCAAAGCGGAATAGTTTCGTTTAAAGGTGTTAAACATAGAATTGAAGAAGTAAAAACGATAAATGGAATAACTTTTTATAACGACTCAAAGTCAACTAACTCCGATTCAACGATAAAGGCAATTTCTTCAATGGAAAAACCAACCGTGTTAATTTTAGGCGGTTTTGATAAAAATTTAGATTACACTAATTTAATGAAGGAAATAAGTAATTCAAGTCTAATTAAAAAGGTTGTTTTCACGGGCAAAAACGCTTATAAAATGTTTAATTATGCTCAAAACGAAAGCCTTGAAGAACTTTCAATTATAAAAGATTTTAATTTAGCAATTAAATATTCATTTATGCTTGCGAAAGAAAATTGGAACGTATTATTTTCGCCTGCAACGTCAAGTTTTGATATGTTTATGGGCTATGAAGAAAGGGGAGAAAAGTTCATTGAAATCGTCAACGCTCTTACATAAAAGAAAAGGGGATATTTTTATCCCAATTTTCGTTATTTTAATTTCATTATTTGGTATTTTAATGATATATTCCGCATCGTATTATAATGCGGAATTTTCATATAACGACAAATTTTTTTACGTTAAAAAACAAGTTATCGGCTTTGTTTTAGGTATTATAGGAATGCTGTTTTTTGCCTTTTTTGACTACAAAAAAATCATTAAAATACGCTATATTATCATATTTATTTCCTTTATTTTGTTAGTTTTAGTTTTTACTCCGTTAGGCTTTGAAAATTACGGTGCTAAAAGATGGATAAAAGTTGGTTCAATAACTATTCAGCCGTCTGAAATTAGTAAATTTGCGTTTGTAATTTTTACTGCTTCATATTTTTCAATACGTCCTAAAAACTCTAAAACGTTTAAAGGTATTTTACCTGTGTTATTGGTGGGCGGAATAACCTGTTTACTCATTATGCTTGAACCGAATATGAGCATTACCATTTGCGTAGGACTTATAATGCTTTCAATGTTATTCGTGAGCGGAATAAAAATAAAAACGCTTTTAATAATTATTGTACCGATAATAATTTTAGTACCGCTTTTAATAGTTTTAGAGCCGTATAGATTTAAAAGGTTAATGGCATTTATTAATCCTTGGGCATCACCGAAAGGGGAAGGGTATCAGTTATTGCAATCCTTATACGCATTGGGTAGCGGTGGTTTTTTTGGGGTTGGATTATTTAATTCAAGACAAAAATATAGATTTTTACCTTTTTCTGAAAGTGATTTTATTTTATCAATAATAGGCGAAGAATTGGGCTTTATTGGTATAATTATATTGTTTTTGGCCGTATTTCTCCTATTTTATCGGGGAATTAGAGTTTCTGCAAAATGCAACACTTATTTTGGAACGTTATTATCCTTTGGGATAAGTATGGTATTTATTATACAAGTATTTGTAAATGCGTTAGTCGTCAGCGGAAGTATACCGCCAACGGGATTACCCCTTCCTTTAATTAGTTGCGGAAACACTTCGCTAATCGTATTCATGTGTGCTTTTGGAATTTTATATAACATATCAAAAGACTGTCAAAAATTTTAAATTTAATAACCAAAATAATATACTTTTCATAAACTAAAATATAGGTGAACTTATGGGTAGTTATATTATTAATGGACAAAATAAACTTTACGGGGAATTAGTTGCACAAAGTTCAAAAAATGCGTTATTACCCCTAATTTCTGCGTGTATTTTGATTGATGACGAAGTAGTTTTTGAAAACTGTCCTAAAATAGACGACGTTTTGGTTTTGTTAGAAATTTTAAAATCGCTTGGTGGAAAATATTTTTTCAATGGCGATGATTTACATATTAATTGTTCAAGTTTACACTCGTATGAAATCTCAAAAGAATTAGCAAGCAAAATAAGGGCGTCAATATTTTTAGCAGGGCCGTTGATATCTCGTTTTCATAGAGCGGTTATATGTTATCCAGGGGGCTGTGATATAGGTAAAAGACCAATTGATATGCACGTTCAAGGCTTAAACGCTTTGGGTGTTGAGTCTACTGACGGCGACGTAATGTTTTTAAAATGTGATAAAATCAAAGGAACTAAAATTAGACTTCGGTGTAAAAGCGTAGGAACGACTATAAATTTAATTTTAGCATCCTTATTTTGTGAAGGCGAAACCATTTTAGAAAACGTTGCAAAAGAGCCTGAAATAGTTTGTTTATGCAATTTTTTAAAATCTCATGGAGCAAAAATTAACGGCGAAGGAAGTTCTCAAATTAAAATAGTCGGCGTAAAAAAATTATCTAAATCACAAAACAAATTTAAGCCGATATCTGATAGAATAGAAGTTGGAACTT
>JAZRLL010000021.1:0-2409 GCA_045646745.1 Christensenellaceae bacterium | reverse complement strand
AAAGAAAATAACGCTCTTGATTTTGACGACTTGCTTAATAAAACGTATCATTTACTTTTAGAAGTTGACGAAGTTAGGGAATATTACGCCAATAAATTTGAGTACGTTCACGTTGACGAGTTTCAAGATACGAACACCGTTCAGTATAAAATTATAAAAATGCTTACGTGCGTACATAATAACGTTTTCGTAGTAGGCGACGACGACCAGTCAATCTACGGCTGGCGTGGTGCTAAAATTTCAAACATTTTAGGCTTTGAAAGGGATTTTAAAGGAGCGAAAGTATATAAACTTGAACAAAATTATCGTTCAACTAAAAATATTTTAAATATTGCAAACTTTATAATCAAAAACAACAATTTAAGAAAAGAGAAAACTTTGTGGACGGATAATTTAGAAGGGGATAAAGTTGAACTTTTCGTTGCACAAGAAGACGTTGACGAAGCGGAATTCGTTGCTACTAAAATAAAAAATGCAATAAACCAAGGCAAAAAGGCTTCTGATTTTGCTATTTTAATGAGAGTTAACGCTCTATCTCACCCTTACGAACAAGAATTTTTAAAATACAATATTCCGTATAAAGTTTTCGGTGGTTTTAAATTTTACGATAGAAAAGAGATTAAAGATTTAACCGCATATTTGCGAATTATATCAAATCCGCTTGATAAAGAAGCGATTTTAAGAGTAATCAACGTTCCTAAAAGGGGAATAGGCGATAAAACGGTTAACACTATTTTATCAACCGCCGAAGAAAACGGCAAAACCTTATTTGAACAAATTATGGACGTTGATAGTTTACCTTTCAACTCTTCAACTATTAATAGGGTTAAAGATTTTAAGAATATTTTATATTCTTTAATTTTAGAAAGTGCAAATCAAACGATTGATGAAATCGTTAAAAACGTTATATCAAAAACTGATTTTATGAGTCAATATTTAGAAGATACCGAAGAAAATATTGATAGGAAAATGAGTATTAGTCAACTTGTTAACGCTTGTTTAGAGTTTTCAAAGGCAAATCCTGAAAGCAGTTTAAACGACTTTCTTTCTTCAATAACTTTAAGTTCGGATACCGACGAGTTTGACGAGAGCAATTTTGTTTCTATTGCAACGATTCACTCGGTTAAAGGTTTGGAATTTGATTCGGTGTTTATCGTTGGGCTTGACGAAACGATTTTTCCAATTTCAAGGGCGATTAGCACGGTTGAAGAACTTGAAGAAGAAAGAAGACTTATGTACGTTGCAATCACAAGGGCCAAAAATAAGTTGTTCTTAACAAGGGCGAGAAGTAGGTATATCTACGGAAATAGAAATATTACCCACGTTAGTAGGTTCGTTGAAGAAATTGAGCCTTTACTCAAAGTGGAAAATAAGAACTTAAACCAAAGGTTTAATACTTATTCTAGGGGGCATAATTCTTCTTACGATAAATTAAACGACGATTTTGGATATTTTTCAGACGAGCCGTCTAAAAATTATGGAAAAACTAAAAGTTTTTCAGCAGGGTACACTATAAATAAGTCCGTTGAAATTAAAAGCGTGAATACCTCTTCAAAAAAATATCAAGTAGGTACAAGGGTTAGCCATAGGAAATTCGGTGTTGGCGTGGTTATTAACGTTAGAAATAACGGAACGGTTATAGACGTTAAGTTTGAAAGCGTTGGTTTAAAATCACTCGCTTCGCAAATTGCACCGTTAGAAATTATAAATTAGTAGGTAAAAATATGAGTAAAATGCAAGAACTTGTAGAAAAACTTAATAGGTATAGTTACGAGTATTACGTGCTTGATAATCCTACCATTTCAGACGGGGAATACGACGCTTTGTACGACGAGTTAAGAAAACTTGAAGAGTTGGAAAACAGAGTTTTGGACAACTCGCCGACTAAAAGGGTGGGGGGCGAGCCGATTTCGGCGTTTAAAAAACATACGCATATAAACAGGCTTTATAGTTTGGATAAAAGTTTAACCGAAGAAGAACTTAAATCTTTTTACGATAAAGCATTAAAGCATTTAAAAAGCGAGCCACTTTTTACCGTTGAGTATAAATACGACGGCTTAACTATAAATTTAACCTATGAAAACGGAAAATTCGTTAGGGCAACCACAAGGGGAAACGGTGTTGTTGGAGAAGACGTAACCAGCCAAGTTTTAACTATTAAAACCTTTCCGCTTACCATTGATTATAAAGGTACTATTGAAGTTCAAGGTGAAGCGGTTATTAAACTTTCTAACCTTAAAAAGTATAACGAAACTGCAACTGAAATTTTAAAGAACGCAAGAAACGCAGTTGCGGGAGCGGTTAGAAATTTAGACCCGAAGGAAACGGAAAAAAGAAAGGTTGAAATACTTTTTTACAACGTAAATTATATTGAAGAAGATATAATAAATTCTCAAATAGAGTGTTTTG
>JAZRLL010000020.1:0-8145 GCA_045646745.1 Christensenellaceae bacterium | reverse complement strand
TTCAATGGTAGAACACCAGCCTTCCAAGCTGGTTGCGTGGGTCCGATTCCCATCACCCGCTCCACTTTTTATCAGAAAGCGAAATCGCAACTGGAAGTCGGAGCGGTCTTAGGAAGACAACCCAGTCAGGCAACTCCTTGGCTCACAGAACGACATGGCTACGATCCGACTTCAATCTGGCGCTCCACCGATTGAGCTACTCTCGCCATATTTATTTCTGGTACGCCAGAAGGGACTCGAACCCCTGACACCCGCCTTAGAAGGGCGGTGCTCTATCCAGCTGAGCTACTGGCGCATATTGTTGCACACTGTTTCAGCCCCCAGTTGCGATTTCGCTTTCTGATAAAAAGTGGAGCGGGTGATGGGAATCGGACCCACGCAACCAGCTTGGAAGGCTGGTGTTCTACCATTGAACTACACCCGCACTTCTTTCACAATGCTTATGAATTATAACAAATCCGCATTTTATTGTCAAACGAATTTATGCTTTTTTTTAAAATTTTTAAAATTTATTATTTATTGTTATAATTTTGGGAGTAATAGTGCCCTTTTCAATTTTAATTCTTGCTATTGAACTATTAAATCCGCCACCTTGCAGACTGCCCGGATTAATTAAATAAACGCCCATTTTAAAATCTATTTTAGCAATATGAGTATGCCCGTAAAGCGCTATATCGCAACCTTTTTTTATTGTGTATTCAAGAAGTTTATCCGTTCCAGATTTTACCGAAAACTTATGCCCGTGAACTGCTAAAATTCTAACGCCTTCCACTTCTAAAATAATCTCGCTAGTCCCGTTTAAAAAGATGTCGCAATTTCCGTTTACTTGATAAATTTTATCCTTAAAATCCGAGTAATACGGTAGCATATCCATAGCACCGTCGCCTAAATGAACTATATAATTAGAACTTAAAAAATCACCTTGCAGTTTTTGAAGGTCGTGGTGATTTCCGTGAGTATCGGAAACTACGGTAATATAAGAACTCATAGTTTTTCCCTTAAATCGCACAGTGCACGATATCTGTGGCTAACTGAATTTTTTTCATCGTCAGTTGCAAGACCAAAAGATTTTTTTAAGTCGTCGCTATAAAAAATACAATCGTATCCAAAGCCGTTTTCTCCACTTTCTTCAAACAAAATTTCGCCGTGAGTTTCGCCATAGCCAGATATTATTTCACCATTTTTCTTATATAATACTACTGCGGATACGAATTTTGCCTTTCTATTAGTCTTGCCTTTTAATTTTTCAAGCAAAAAATCTCTGTTTAATTTATCGTTCCCGTGTTCTCCTGCGTATCTTGCACTATAAATACCCGGTTCGCCGTTTAAGGCGTCAACCATAAGACCGCTATCATCTGCTAACACGTCTTGATTAAGAGCAAGTGAAACGGTTTTTGCTTTAATTAGAGAATTTTCATAAAAAGTGTTGCCGTTTTCTTCAATATCTTCATTATATCCTAATTGACACATAGGTATAACTTCGTATACGTCTTTAAAAATTTGCGCTATTTCTTTTAATTTTCCTTTGTTTGCCGATGCTACGATTAATTTTTCCATAATAAAATAATTATAATATAATTTTTGCTTTTTTTCAACTCGTTTTTATTATATTGACAAAAAAATATAAAAGTGATAAAATATATTTATACTAAATTAGGTAGGAAAATTTTATGAAAAATACTTCTTTTAACGATAAATTAAAAATTTTGTCAATTATACTTATAGGCGTTATTATGCTTTCGTTAGTAATATTTACTCTTTGCTTATTTTCTATAACTATTAATTATAAATACGACGCTTTGTTTTTCTTTTCTAATTTAATTAAAGGGGTGCTTTACGGCGGTATTTTTACTATTTTATCTATTTTTCTTTATGCTTTTGGCGTAATTTTGGATAAACTTGATAATAAATAATATTGATATTAACGCATTTGCAATTATTTTTGCAAATGCGATTATTTTATCAATACAACCTTGTTTTTTAATAGACAAACTTTAATTAATATGCTAAAATAATTGTAATGCTTCTATAGTTCAGTAGGTAGAACGCATCCATGGTAAGGATGAGGTCATCGGTCCGATTCCGATTAGAAGCTCCAATAAAAAGTAGCGTAGGCAAATGCCCACGCTATTTTTATTTGTGTAAAATTAGTTTTTGTTTCCGTGAATTGGTGCTGGAATAATTCCACCACGCGAAATAAATTTTTCTGCTGATTCTCCGCTAATTTTCATTATTGGCGCTCTGCCTAAAAGTCCACCGAACTCAACGAACTCTCCAACCTTTTTGTTTGGAACAGGAATAACCCTAACCGCCGTGGTTTTATTATTGACCATACCTATTGCCGCTTCATCTGCAATTAAAGCCGAGATGGTTGACGGCGAAGTGTCGCCAGGAACTGCAACCATATCTATACCAACTGAACAAACGGAGGTCATCGCTTCTAACTTGTTAATAGTTAACACGCCTTTTTCAGCAGCGCAAATCATACCTTCGTCTTCGCTGACAGGAATAAACGCTCCCGAAAGTCCGCCAACTTTTGAACTTGCCATAACTCCGCCCTTTTTAACTGCATCGTTTAAGATTGCAAGGCACGCCGTTGTTCCTTGTCCACCAACCGTTGAAATTCCCATTTCTTCTAAAATTCTTCCAACGCTATCCCCGATTGCAGGTGTTGGAGCAAGCGAAAGGTCAACTATACCCATTTCTGCACCTAACCTTTTTGCCGCTTCTTTTGCAATAAGGTCGCCCACTCTCGTAATTTTAAACGCCGTTTTCTTAATGATTTCTGCAAGTTCGGTAATGTTTGCGTCCGGCGCAGATTTAACGGCTCTATACACAACTCCCGGACCAGATACTCCAACGTTAATAACGCACTCGCCTTCGCCAACGCCGTGGAACGCTCCCGCCATAAACGGATTATCTTCCACCGCATTACAAAAGGCAACGAATTTTGCACAGCCAAAACCGTCTTTATCTTTGGTTAATATAGAAGTTTTCTTTATAATTTCGCCAAGTATTTTAACGGCGTCTAAGTTTATACCAGACCTTGTTGAGCCAACGTTAACCGAAGAGCATAATATATCCGTAGTTGCTAAAACTTCTGGAATACTTTCTATAAAAGATTTCTCGTAAGAAGTCATACCCTTATGTACTAGGGCTGAATATCCGCCTAAAAAGTCAACGCCAACTTCTTTACCCGCTTTATCAAGGGCTTTTGCAATTTCAATTTCTTCACCTTTAAAATTTGCGGTTATTAAAGATACGGGCGTTACGGAAATTCTCTTATTCACTATTGGAACGCCGTATTGCGTAGAAAGGTCGCTAACTACTTTTCTTATTCTTTCTGCTCTTTTACAAATTAAATCGTAGCATTTTCTTGCCGTTTCTTTTGCCGTTGCGCTTACGGTTGGCAAAAGAGATATACCCATAGTAACGGTGCGCACGTCAAAATGCTCTTTTTGAACCATATTAATAGTTTCAATTATATCTTTGTTATTTATCATAATTATATCCCGTAATTAAACTCTGTGCATTGCGTTAAATATGTCTTCATTTTGAAGTATTATCTTTACGCCAATTTTATCCCCTAACTCGTTTGCCGTTTCTGCAAGTTCTTTGAAAGAAACCTTTGAATTTTCTAAATTTATAAGCATTATCATTGTAAAACAGCCTTGCATAATAGTTTGGCTAATGTCTTCAATGTTTACGTTTCTTTCTGCAAGCATAGTTGAAACGCCTGCTATTATCCCAGATTTATCTTGTCCTATTACCGTTAAAATCGCTTTCATTTTTCTTCCTTTTTAATTTTTTTCTTTTAAATTTTGTTTTTATACTTCTTTTGGTAAGTTCGTTGCTAAATTTCCAACGTGTTTATCGTTGCCAATTTCAATTTCCTTAAATTTCCCGTTTTCGTACTCAATAGTTGACACAGAGCAGTTTGGCACCCATCCTAAAACGGACATCGCCTTCGTATCTTTTTTTAGTTCCTTTGCAATAAAGGCTCTTATCGCCCCGCCGTGAGTCCCTATTACCACGGTTTTTCCGTCGTTATCTTCGGCAATTTCTCTTATCGCTTTTGAAACTCTTTCTGCTAATTCTTGAATACTTTCGCCGTTTGGCGTTACTAAGTCTTGCATTTTATTTCGCCAAAAATAAAATTCGTTTGGATATTTCGTTGCAATATCTTCGTATTTAATACCTTCCCAATCTCCACCGTAAAGTTCTCTTAATTCTTTGCAAGGAATAACTTCTAAATTAAAAAAATCCGCAACTACTTTAACCGTATCAAAAGCCCTTCTTAAATCAGAAGAGTAAACTTTATCAACCTTTTTATCCTTAAAAAATTCTTTTAAAGTTTGTGCTTGCTTTAATCCCGTTTCGTTAAGTTCAGAATCTAAAAAGCCTGCAAAAATTAGTTCGTCGTTAGCAACGCTATAACCATGCCTTACTATATAAATTTTAGTCATTTTGTACCTTCCTTATATTGTTTAATAGTTTAACATAAAATTAAACTATTGTAAAATAAATATTAACTTAATTTATCTAATTTAATCAATTTTAAGGCATTTTAACTTATAATTTAAAAAAAGTGAGAAAGTTTTCTCACTTTTTTGTTTTATTTTTTAACCGAAACTTCTAACTTTCCGCCTATCTCGTCAACTATTAAAACGTCGTTTGCATTTAAATTGCTACTTAAAATATATTTTGCAATTATAGTTTCTATCGTTGACTGAATATATCTTTTTAAAGGTCTTGCTCCGTAAACCCCGTCGTAGCCGTTATCTATAATATAGTTTTTAGCGTTTAAAGTTATTTCTAAATTGAGTTTTTGTTCTTTTAACCGATTTTTTAAACTTTCAAACATTAAGTCTACTATTTTTACGATTTCTATCTTTCTAAGCGGTTTATAAAATACGATTTCATCAAGCCTATTTAAAAATTCCGGTCTAAAATTATTTTTTAAAAGAGCGTTAACGCTTTTCTTTGCTTCACTTGAAATTTCTCCACCTGCTTCAATTCCGTCTAAAATTATAGACGAGCCTAAATTTGAAGTTAAAATAATTACCGTGTTTTTAAAGTCAACCGTTCTGCCTTGTGAGTCGGTTATTCTGCCGTCGTCTAAAACTTGAAGTAATACGTTGAAAACGTCTGGGTGCGCCTTTTCAATCTCGTCAAACAAAACTACCGAATAAGGCTTTCTTCTAACGGCTTCGGTTAACTGACCGCCATCTTCAAAACCAACGTATCCAGGAGGAGCACCAATAAGTCTTGAAACGGAGAATTTTTCCATATATTCGCTCATATCAATTCTTATCATATTTTTCTCATCGTCAAACAACGTTGACGCAAGCGTTTTTGCAAGTTCGGTCTTGCCAACGCCCGTTGGACCTAAAAACAAGAAAGAGCCGATTGGCCTATTAGGGTCTTGTATTCCCGCTCTTGACCTTAATATTGCATCGCTAACTTTTTTAACGGCTTCGTCTTGACCTATTACTCTTTTATGAAGAATTTCTTCTAAACCTAAAAGTTTTTCTTTTTCGCTATTTTTTAGTTTTGACAAAGGAATTCCCGTCCACCTTGAAACTATTTTAGCAATTTCTTCTTCGTTGACTTCTTTTCTTAAAAGAGTGGTTTGATTTTCTCCACTGTTTTTTTCGGCTTCTTCTAATTGCTTTTTAAGTTCTGGAAGTTTTCCGTATTTAAGTTCGGCGGCTTTATTTAAATCGTATTCCCTTTCGCTTTTTTCAATTTGTTCGTTGATTTTTTCAAGTTCTTCTCTTAATTTTTGAACTTTGTTAATTTCGTCTTTTTCTTTTTGCAAAACCGCTTGCATTTTTTCGTATTCTTCTTTTAAACCGCCTAAATTTTTTTGCAAGTTTTTTAATCTTTCTTGTGAAAGAGAGTCTTTTTCTTTTTTTAACGCCGCTTCTTCAATTTCCATTTGAATAATTTTTCTAGAAATTTCGTCCATTTCAGCAGGCATTGAATTCATTTCAGTTTTAATTAAAGCACACGCTTCATCAACAAGGTCTATCGCCTTATCAGGTAAAAATCTATCGGTTATATATCTATTTGATAGGGTTGCCGCACTAATTAAGGCGCTATCGTGAATTTTTACGCCGTGGAACACTTCGTATCTTTCCTTTAATCCCCTTAAAATTGAAACGGTATCCATTACGCTTGGCTCGTTTACCATAACGGGTTGAAATCTTCTTTCTAACGCAGGGTCTTTTTCTATATATTTTCTATATTCGTCAAGAGTCGTTGCTCCTACACAGTGAAGTTCTCCCCTTGCGAGCATAGGCTTTAATAAGTTGCCCGCATCCATCGCTCCGTCAGTTTTCCCAGCACCAACTATCGTGTGAAGTTCATCAATAAAAAGTATTATGTTCCCTTCACTTTTTTTGACTTCGTTTAATACCGCTTTAAGCCTTTCTTCAAACTCTCCACGATATTTTGCTCCCGCAATTAACGCTCCGATATCAAGAGAAAATAATTTTTTGTCCTTTAATTGATTAGGCACGTCGCCTTTCATAATTCTAATTGCTAAACCTTCGGCAATCGCCGTTTTTCCAACTCCCGCTTCTCCGATTAATACGGGATTGTTTTTAGTTTTTCTTGATAAAATTCTAATTACGTTTCTAATCTCTTCATCTCTACCGATTACGGGGTCAATTTTTTGTTCTTTCGCCCTTTTTACAAGGTCTTGCCCGTATTTGTTTAAAACGTCGTAGGTTGATTCTGGATTGTCAGTCATAACCTTTGTGTTCCCCCTTACTTTTAATAGTTCTTTTAAAAATTCATTTTTTGTTATTGAGTACTTTTTTAATATTTCTTTAATTTCCGTTGAAGGCTTTTCTAAAATTCCGTAAAATAAATGCTCTACCGAAATAAATTCGTCTTTCATTTCACGCATTTTATTTTCGGCTTCAATTAAAACTTCGCTAAGGTCGGAAGAAACGTATTCCGCACCCCCTTTTGAAACTTTTGGAAGTTTATTAATTTTATCTAAAATATCTTGTTTTAGAAGTTCAGTTTTTATCCCAATTTTTCCAAGTAAACTTTCTATAAGCCCGTTTTCATCATTTATAAGCGAGTAAAATAAGTGTAAAGAATTTACAAACTGATTAGAGTTTTCTTTGGCTAAAACGTTGGCGTTATTAATACCTTCTATTGATTTTTGAGTAAAGTTTTGTGCGTTCATTTTCCCCCCCCCTTAAATCACAATTTGATTTTCCTTTAATTCAATAAACCTTTTTTCAACTTTATATAAAACAACCTTATCTTGCGTTAAATTATTAAAGTAAACGTTTAAAAGTTCGTCAAAATCTTTAACGTAGTTAGTTAAATGCTCGGCAAGTTCTTTACTAGTCATATTAACGGTTGGAAAATTAAAAAATCTCGTGAATTTTACACCGTCGTAAAAATATCTAGCGTTAGAATTGTAATAGGTTTTTTCTAAATACGAGTAAAAAGTATAAAAATCACTAATAAGATTAATTAAAATTGGGTTTTGTGTTCTTAAATTTACCTTTAATTGACCTAAATAGTCCGATTCTGGAAATAATTCTACGCTATATTTTATTGCAGGATTATACCTATAATCAAGAGCGCTTTTAATAGACGCCATATATTGTGAAGTTTTAGTTAAATATCTCATGCTTTCAGTAGCCGAAATTATTTTTTCAATTTCTTCAAATATATTATTTGCTCTTATTTCAGGCGTTTCATATCTAACTGCGTCCGCCAAGATTTTTTCTATCATAAGCGACCTACTATACCCGTTAATTCTAGCCATTTTATCAACCATATTAACTACTTCATCGTTCAAAATTAAACTATATAAGGATTTTGACATATCTTTTCCCCTTTAACGCTTTGTTAATAATATTTTAATACTCCAAATAACTTTTGTCAATGCTTTTATATAATTTTATTTACAAATTATAATTTTATTTTTACAAATTTTTCTTTTTTATTGTTTATTATTTTTTCCATATATATTAAAATAATACGATTTTTTATTAATAATATTTAAAAAATGCCAATTTTATTAGTTTTTATAAATTTTTTGCAAATTACACGCCCGCACGTTTTCATTTTTTGAAAATGGCGGACTTTAAATTTGCAAAAAATTTATAAAAA
>JAZRLL010000019.1:0-5367 GCA_045646745.1 Christensenellaceae bacterium | reverse complement strand
ATGACTAGTACTAACGTAAACTTGCCGTTTATAACTGCTGATGCTAACGGTCCAAAGCACCTTGATATCAATATTACAAGGCAAAAATTCAACGCTATAACCGAAGATTTAGTTAATGCTACGGTTGAGCCTTTAACTAAGGCTATGAGCGATGCTGGATTATCTTACGGCGATATTGCAAAAGTTATTTTAGTAGGTGGTTCAACGAGAATACCTGCGGTAGTTGAAAGAGTAAAACAAATTACGGGTAAAGAGCCTTTCAAAGGTATTAACCCAGACGAGTGCGTTGCTATTGGTGCTGCAATTCAAGGCGGTGTATTATCTGGCGAAGTTAAAGACGTTCTTTTATTAGACGTAACTCCTTTAACTTTGGGTATTGAAACGTTAGGTGGCGTTTGCACTCCGTTAATTGAAAGAAATACGACTATTCCTGCTAAAAAATCACAAGTTTTCTCAACTGCTGTTGATAATCAACCAGAAGTTACTATTCACGTTTTACAAGGTGAAAGAAAATTTGCAAAAGATAATAAAACGTTAGGACAATTCAACCTTTCAGGTATTGCACCTGCTCCAAGGGGAATTCCACAAATAGAAGTTACTTTTGATATTGATGCTAACGGAATCGTTCACGTAACTGCAAAAGATTTAGGTACTCAAAAATCTGCTGATATTACTATAACGTCTTCAACTAACCTTTCAGAAGAAGAAATTAATAAAGCGGTTAAAGAAGCCGAACAATATGCAGAAGAAGACAAAAAGAGAAAGGAATCTGTTGATAATAAAAATGCGTTAGACGGCATGATTTTCCAAATGGAAAAAGCACTTAAAGAAAACGGTGATAAACTTTCAGAAGAAGATAAGGCAAAACTTGAAGACCTTGTAAAAGAAGCAAAAGTTGAACTTGAATCTAACGACGACGAAAGAATTAAATCTGCTACTGAAAAACTTTCTAACGAAGCGCAAGCAATTTTCGCTAAATTGTATCAACAAGCTGGTGCTCAACAACAAGGCGCTGAACAAACTGACGGCGATACTGAATTTCATCAAAACTAATAAAAAATAAAGATAGTGAAGGGCATTTTGTCCTTCACTATTAAGACTATATAGGAATTAATTTTATGGCTAATTATTATGATATTTTAGGAGTAAAAAAAGATGCGACTCAGGACGAAATTAAATCCGCATATCGTAATCTTGTAAAAAAATATCACCCAGATTTGCACCCTAACGATCCAGAGTGCGCTGCTAAATTTAAAGAAGTAAACGAAGCGAACGAAGTGCTCTCTGACCCACAAAAAAGAAGACAATACGATTACGAGCAAGAACATCCAAATATGGGTGGTTTTAACTTTGGTGGTGAGGGCGGTTTTGGTGGCTTTGGTGATATTTTTGGCGATATTTTCAGTCAATTTACGGGTGGCTCTACAAGAACTCAAACTAATAAAAAGGGCAAAGATATTACACTAGAAGTTGAACTTTCGTTTTTAGATGCGGCAAAAGGCTGTAAAAGAGAAATTAATTATAATAGGCGTGAACCTTGTAAAGATTGTAAAGGAACAGGCGCTAAAAACGGCACGGAATATAAAACTTGTCAAAATTGTAAAGGCTCAGGTCAAGTAAAATACGTTTCGGGCGGTGGATTTTTCCAATCCGTTAGCATTAAGGCGTGTCCTGAATGTGGTGGAACGGGTAAAAAAGTCGTTGAAAAATGCGAGACTTGTCAAGGAAAAGGCTACAATAGAAAAAACACTTCAATCACTCTTGATATTCCAGCAGGAGCAGATACTAATTCATACATCGTAAAAAGAGGTTATGGCGAAGCGTCAACTATGGGTGGCGAAGCGGGTGATTTAAACGTAGTGTTTAAAGTGTTGCCACATAAAATATTTAAAAGAAAGAATTTTGATATCTACGTTGAACTTCCAATTTCTTATAAATTAGCGGTTTTAGGCGGAAAGGTTAAAATACCAACTCTTGACGATGCCGTTGAGTTTACGATTCCAGAAGGAACTCAAAGCGGAAAGACTTTCATAGTTAGAGGAAAGGGTATTAAATCTAGAAACGGAAACGGGGATTTATTCGTTACTATCGTAGTTGAAATTCCAACTAAAATTTCTAAAAGCGAGAAAAAACTCCTTGAAGAATTTGATAGCGAAATTGATATTAAACAATACGATAAAATTAAAAAATTCAATAACGATATGCAAACGTTATACGGTGTGGATTACACTAAATAATTTAAAAAGCACGCTTATTTTTGTTAGAAAAAGATTTGCGTGCTTATTTTTATTTAACAAAAATTGCAATTATTATGTAGATTTTTAAAAGTTTTTAAATAATAAAATTAGCAAAAAACAAATTAAAATATAAAATTTAAAAAAATGCTTAAAAAACACTTGCAAAATTTTTTTGTTTTTGGTATAGTATATAGGCACTAAGGCGTGCATATATTATTTGGGAGTTTAGCTCAGTTGGGAGAGCATCTGCCTTACAAGCAGAGGGTCATAGGTTCGAGCCCTATAACTCCCACCATTTATTTTAAGAAGTAGGGCTTGTTTTTAGCATATAAAGTCAGGTTTGAAAACTTAAAATTTGCGGGAGTAGCTCAGTCGTAGAGCACTGCCTTGCCAAGGCAGGTGTCGCGAGTTCAAGTCTCGTTTCCCGCTCCATTTAATCGGCGCTATAGCCAAGCGGTAAGGCCAAGGTCTGCAAAACCTTTATTCCCCGGTTCAAATCCGGGTGGCGCCTCCAATAAAATCCGACTTTTTTGGTCGGATTTTTTTGTTTTTATCAAGTTAAATTTAGGTAAAAAGTTGTAAAAATATAATAAAAAATTCGTTGACAAAATTTGCTAAATAATGTAATATATAAATATAATTTATAAATGTCCTATGCGACTGACGGAAAAGGTGGATAACCACTAGGGAACTTAGGATAAAATGCCGACCGTCTGGGCACGCTTACCGTTAGGGCTAGTGTGCCCTTTTGTGTTTATTAAAAGTAAAGGAGTAATTATGAAAAAAATTGCGATTATTATGGGTAGCGATAGCGACCTTAAAGTAGTTGAAAAAGGGATTGACGTTTTAAAAGAATTTAACGTTCCTTTTGAAGTGCATATTTATTCTGCACACAGAACGCCTATTGAAACTTTGGAGTTTTCTCAAAAAGCAAGAGAAAATGGTTTTGGCGTTATAATTGCAGCGGCTGGTATGGCTGCTCACTTAGGCGGAGTTATAGCATCGCAAACGACTTTACCCGTTATTGGTATTCCAATAGAAAGCGGAGCGTTTAAAGGTCTTGACAGTTTGCTTTCAATAGTTCAAATGCCATCTGGTATTCCAGTTGCAACTGTTGCGGTTAACGGTGCGGCTAACGCTTGTTTGCTTGCGATTCAAATGCTTGCTATTGAAGATAAAAACCTTCAAAAAATGCTTGACGACAAAAGACAAAAAGATAAAGAAAAAGTACTTGATAAAAATATCAACGTAGAAAATATTTATAATAAATGAAAAGGAGAAATATTATGAGTAAAAAATTAGTTTATAAGGGTAAAACGAAAGACGTTTATGCTCTTGACAATGGAAACGCACTTTTAAAATTTAAAGACGATTGTACGGGTAAAGACGGGGTTTTTGACCCAGGTGAAAATTCAGTTGGTTTAACGATTGAAGGCGTAGGTAAGGCAAATTTAAAAATGTCTATATATTTCTTTGAGATTTTAAAAGAAAAAGGAATTAAAACTCATTACGTTTCTGCAAATTTAGAAACTGCTGAAATGGAAGTATTATCTGCAAAAGTTTTTGGCAAAGGCTTAGAAGTTATTTGTAGAAAAAGAGCAGTTGGTAGTTTTTTAAGAAGATATAGCGATTACGCAAAAGAAGGAGACGTTTTACCATACTTTGTTGAAATGACCTTAAAAAACGATGAAAAGGGCGACCCAATCATCACGAAAGACGGTTTGAGCGTTTTAAATATTATGAGCGAATCTCAATATGAAGAAACTAAAATAATGACACAAAAAATCACTAAAATCGTTTCTGACGAACTTGAAAAAAGAGGCTTAGACCTTTACGATATTAAATTTGAGTTTGGTTATTGCAACGGCGAAGTAGTTTTAATTGACGAAATCGCTTCTGGTAATATGCGTGTTTATAAAGACGGTAAGTATATTGACCCAATGACTTTATCTGAATTATTCTTTGCTTAATTAGGAGATTTTATAATGGGTGGTTTTTTTGGAATCACAAGTAAAAAAGATTGTGTCCAAGACGTGTTTTTTGGGGTTGATTATCACACTCACTTAGGAAACGCAAGAGCAGGTATGGCTGCGGTTAATAGTGAAGATGGTTTTCAAAGGGAAATTCACAACGTTGAAAATTCTCCTTTTAGAACTAAGTTTGATAATATTGCTTCAAGATTAAAGGGTAATGCTTGTATTGGTTGTATAAGCGATAGCGAACCGCAACCTTTACTTATCAAATCTAAATTTGGAATTTACGCAATTTGTTCAGTTGGTTATATTGCAAATAAAAACGAACTCGTTGATTCCGTAATTAAAAATAGTACGGGTATTTTCCAAAGCATGTCTGGAAACAAGGTTAATTCTAACGAAGTGGTTGCTGCTTTACTTGAAACGGAAGATACTTTGTGTGAAGGTATTAAACGTGCACAAAATTCAATAGTAGGCTCACTTTCATTACTTTTACTACTTGAAAACGGCGATATAATCGTTGCGAGAGATAAATTTGGTAGATTGCCAATTAATATTGGTAAGAATAAAAATGGTTTTAGTATTTCTTTTGAATCGTTTGCTTATGAGAAACTCGGCTACACGAAGCATAAAGAATTAAAATCAGGCGAAATTTGTAAAATATCAAACGATAAGGTAGAAGTTTTGTTTGAAGGCTACAATCATATGAGAATGTGTTCTTTCCTTTGGTCTTATTACGGTTATCCTAACGCAACTTACGAGGGCAGAAACGTTGAGTTGTTTAGAATGGAAAACGGAAAGATAATGGCTGAAAACGAAATAGAAAAGGGCACTCTTCCTAAACTTGATTACGTTAGTGGCGTTCCTGATTCAGGCACACCGCACGCAATAGGTTTTTCTCACGGAAGTAAAGTTCCGTTTGCAAGGCCGTTTATTAAATATACGCCTGCTTGGGCAAGAAGTTTTATCCCTTCTAACCAAGAAGAAAGGAAAAAAGTTGCTAAAATGAAGCAAATTCCTATCGTTGAATTAATAAAAGACAAAGACCTTTTATTCGTTGACGATAGTATCGTTAGGGGAACTCAACTCTCTGAAACGGTTGATTTCTTATTTAATAACGGAGCAAAATCAGTTCATATGCGTTCTGCATGTCCGCC
>JAZRLL010000018.1:0-4491 GCA_045646745.1 Christensenellaceae bacterium | reverse complement strand
CTTTAACTTTAAATGGTAGTACTGCCGTTATAAGCGGAAGCCATTATAAAGTTTATGCGGACGATACCTTCTTAGTTAACGTTACAAATCCAGACACGGGCGTAGCCTATACTCCTGCTACTGATAAAAATGATGACGGCGTGATTGACGATACTGACTTAACAAACGGCGAATTTATTTTAAAAACAACCGTAGCAAGTTATTCTAAATTTGAAGGAAATCAAATTAAACCAGGAACTTCTGCTGGTATGCAACAAATCACTATTTTAGCAAGATATAATGATAAAGATTATACTTCTTCGTTCTGGCTTAATACGTATAATTATGATAGACCTTTCCTTGCTTATTCAGCAACGTTAAACGGTGAAAAAGAAGTTGATAATTATCACTACTACGAAGTTTATAATAACGAAACTTTCGTTGTTACAGTAACTAATCCAGAAACAAAAACTAACTACGTTCTTGCAACGGATAAAGATGGCAGTGGTACTATTGATGCACAAGATTTACAAGAAGGCGAATTCTTCTTTACCTTCCAACATAACTACTATAAGTTTGATGGCTATACTCTTGCTCCAAATAGCAACGTGTATAATGCGTACGATTTCGTTACTATAACTGCAATGTATAACGGCAAAATAATTACTAACACTGATTTAAAGGTTGCTATATACAATAGTGATAGAGCATAATTAAATTGTAAATAGATTAGTCTATTGAAAACTTTAAAAGCACTCACGAAAGGGGGTGCTTTTTTATTGACTTACGTTAAAAGACAATGGTTGATTGAAAATGATTTTAATTATTGCTAAGGTCTGCTTTTGTAAGTGGAATAAAAACCTTATAATAAAACGATTATATTTAAATTGTCTAATAATTTTTAACTTGACTAAAAAGGCAATTTGTATTAAAATATATAATGAATAAGTTTAAGGAGTTAATATGAGAATTTTGGGTATTGACCCTGGTTTAGCAACTGTGGGTTGGGGTGTTATTGACGTTGTTAATGGTAAATATAATCCTGTTGCTTACGGCGTTATATTAACTTCAAAAGACGAAAGTTTTCCTAATAGATTATTAGTTATTGAAGAAGATTTAAAAAGTTTAATTAATAAATTTAAACCAGACGAAGTTGCACTTGAAGAGTTGTTTTTCAATAACAACGTAACCACGGCAATTAACGTTTCGCAAGCAAGGGGCGTAATCTTGTTAACTTGCATTAAAGAGTGCAGTAAACTTTTTGAATATACTCCGCTTCAAATAAAGCAAGCGTTAACGGGTTATGGTAGGGCGGATAAAAAGCAAATTCAACAAATGACTAAAACTTTTTTAGGTTTAGCAAGTATTCCAAAGCCTGACGATGCTGCTGACGCATTAGCGGTGGCTTTAACTCACGCAAGAACTAATAGGCTCAGTCAAACTTTTGCAATAAAATAAGGGGAAATTATGATAGGTTATTTAAACGGAAACGTATTATCTTATAATGAAAACACAGTTTTGTTAGACGTTGGTGGCGTAGGCTACGAAGTTTTATGTTCGTCGTCTGCAACTGAATATTTAATTAACGCTAAAAAGGGCGGAATTTACACTTATTTAAGCGTTAGGGAAGACGGTTTTTATCTTTACGGCTTTATTTCAAAAGAAGAAAAAAACATGTTTTTAAAACTTATAACGGTTTCTGGCATCGGACCTAAAATGGGCATAACTATTTTATCTTCAATGCCCCTAAATGACCTTGCCTTTATTATTGCATCGCAAGACGTAAAATCTTTATCAAAGGTAAAGGGTTTGGGCAAGAAAACCGCAGAGAGAATTATTTTAGAGTTAAGGGAAAATATTTCTTCTCTTGACTTACCAGAAGGCAAAAAGCCATCAAATAAATTAAGTTCAGAGCCAAGTGTTTACGACGATGCAGTTATCGCTTTAATGAGTTTAGGCTTTTCAAGAAGCGAAAGTGAAAAGGCGGTTGAATTTGCAAAAGATAGGGGCTTAAATACCATTGAAAGCGTTATTACCGTTGCACTTCAAAGTGTTAAATAAAGGAGTTTTATGATTAACGAACAAGATTTTTTTGGGGTAGAAGAAGAAAGAATTTTAGATACTGAAAGAACTTCTTTTGATACTATTGAAAATATTTTAAGACCAAAATCTATGGATGGCTACGTTGGTCAAGAAAAGGTTAAAAACAACCTTTCAGTTTTTATAAAAGCCGCTAAAATTAGGGGTGAATCGTTAGACCACGTTTTACTCTACGGCCCACCGGGACTTGGTAAAACCACTTTGGCACACATTATTGCAAGTGAAATGGGTTCGTCAATTAAAATTACTTCTGGTCCTGCTATTGAAAAAACGGGGGATTTAGCCGCAATTTTAACTAATCTTCAAGATGGCGACGTTCTTTTTATTGACGAAATTCACAGATTAAAACACAATATTGAAGAAGTTTTATATCCAGCGATGGAAGATTACACATTAGATATCATAATGGGTAAAGGTCCAAGTGCAAGCACCGTTCAAATACCGCTTAAAAAGTTCACGTTAATAGGTGCAACGACAAAGGCGGGCATGTTATCATCACCCCTTCGTGATAGATTTGGCGTTATGCTTAGGTTAGAGCTTTATAGCGTTGATGAACTTAAAGAAATTGCAACTCGTTCCGCAAAAACTTTGGGCGCTAATATTAGTGACGATGCATCGCTTGAAATTGCTAAAAGAAGTAGGGGAACTCCACGTATTGTAAATAGGCTTTTGAAAAGAGTTAGAGACTTTTCTTCCGTTTTAAATCACAATAAAATTACGAAAGAAGACGCTAATCTTGCTTTATCAAGATTAGAAATTGACGAACTTGGTCTTGACAAAGTTGATATTGAACTTCTTAAAAGCATGATTGAAAAATTCAATGGCGGACCCGTTGGCCTTGAAACGTTAAGTGCTACTATTAATGAAGACATTAATACGTTAGAAGACGTTTACGAGCCGTATTTACTTCAACTTGGCTTTATTGCACGTACTCCACGAGGTAGAATTTGTACGAAAAGGGCGTACGACCATTTAAAGATTAAAATGCCGTCAAATAACAATCAAATTTCTGTTTTTGACGACTAAAACACTAAAATTATGTTAAAAACTAGCGATTTTTATTACGATTTACCACAAGAACTTATAGCGCAAACCCCAGTAGAACCAAGGGATAGTTCTAAACTTTTAATATACGATAAAACATCAAAAAAAATTACCGATGGAACTTTTAGAGACGTTTTAAAATTTTTTAAAAATGGCGATTTACTCGTTGTTAACAATACCAAAGTTTTACCTGCAAGAATGTTTGCTTACACAAAATTTGGTGGTAAAATTGAAATTTTATTATTAAAAAGATTAAATTTAACCGATTGGGAAGTTATGGTTAAGCCTGGTAAAAAGGCAAAAGAAGGTATTGATTTAGTTATAAACAATGAACTTCACTTAACAGTTTTATCAAGAACTGAAAGTGGGGGAAGAATAGTTAGATTTAATTTTAATGGAGTCTTTGAAGACGTTATTTCAAAGGTAGGCGAAATGCCACTTCCACCGTATATTCACGAAAAATTAAAAAATCAAGATAGATATCAAACGGTTTACGCTAATAATTTAGGTTCTTCGGCAGCGCCAACTGCGGGGCTTCATTTTACGAACGAATTGATTGATGAATTAAAGAGCATTGGCGTTGAGTTTGCAACCGTTGAATTAAAAGTAGGATTGGGGACTTTTAGGCCCGTTAAAGTTGATAACGTTGAGAATCACGTTATGCATACCGAGTGGTGCGAAATAACCCAACAAAACGCTGATATAATCAATAAGGCTAAACTTGAAAAGCGAAGAATTATAGCGGTTGGAACTACTTCCGTTAGAACGTTAGAAAGTTTATCTGATGAAAACGGGCTTGTTCAAGCAAAGAGTATGGATACTAATATCTTTATTTATCCGCCTTACAAATTTAAGTGTGTTGACTCTTTAATTACCAATTTCCATTTGCCAGAATCAACGTTGCTTATGTTGATTTCTGCCTTTTGTTCAAAGGAAGAAATTTTTAAAGTTTACTCTCACGCAATAGAAAATAAATATAGATTTTTCTCCTTTGGAGACGCTTGTTTATTTTTATAAAATTTTAGATAAATTATATAATTTTTTCAAATTTTTTATATTAAGACACACGAGTATTTTTCGTGAAACGGGATTATTTTATGGATAAAAAATTTTATTTTGAAGTTGTTAAACAAGACCAAAAAACAGGGGCAAGAGCGGGTATATTACACACTCCGCACGGAGATATTAAAACCCCAGTTTATATGCCTGTTGGAACGCAAGCAACGGTAAAGGGTGTATATCCAAAAGACCTTGACGATGCAGGTGCTCAAATAATTTTAGCGAATACGTATCACCTATACATGAGACCGGGTGATGAAATCGTTAAAAAGGCTGGCGGGCTTCATAAATTTATGAATTACCATAAGC
>JAZRLL010000017.1:0-1451 GCA_045646745.1 Christensenellaceae bacterium | reverse complement strand
ACGCCTTTTATAATTTTGCTAGCCGTAGTTTTAGGTTTAAAATATTTTGCTTTTTGCATGTTTTATCTCTAAATAAAGTTAATTTTTAAATTTTTAATTTAAATACGAGTTTTTTAACGTTGTCTTCTCCGTCTACTTGAAAACTTCCCATATGCAAGTCGTTAGGAAAAATTAAAGCGAAATTATCGCTATTTAAAACTACCGTATTACACCAAGAAGCCGTAAAAAACTCAACGTCTTTAACGTCGTTATACGCTACGCTTTCTTCACCCAATTCTATGGCTTGGAAATACATGTTTTCTTCGCCACCAAAAGCAATTTGCAAGTCTAAATATTCTCTATGCGCTTCTAATTTAACAACGTCTGGCACTTCTTTAGTCGTGTAAGAAGAAACTTTAAGTTTACAATCGTCTCCTAAATCATAAGCGCCAACCTCAAGAGTCTTAATATCGTTTTTACTTAAAAAATCTACTACTTTTTTCACGTTTGGTATATAGTCGTACCTGCTTAAATTAACAATTTTATCAATAATCATAAATTTATTTTCCTTTATCTATTTCTTTTAAAATATATTCTGCATACGTTTTTGCAACGTTAATTTTAGTTATTTCTTCCGCCACTTCAAAAAAGGCGTTTGAATTTACTTCGCATAAAATCGGCTCGTTATTTTCACCGAACATAAGGTCTATCCCCATATAATCAAGTTTCAAAATTTTGGCAACTTTTTGGGCAACTTTTATAAAACTTTTAGGCGGATTAAACTCTTCTCCGCTACCGCCCAAGGATGCGTTTGAACGAAAATCTTTTCCCTTTGAATTCCTTAAAAACCCGCAAACAAACTTACCGCCAATAACTATAATTCTAACGTCTTTTCCATAACTTGAAGAAATAAAAGATTGATAAATTTTAGCATCAAACCTGTATTTGTTCATTAAATCGTTTAACTCACTTAAATTATCCGCTTTAAAAACACCTTTACCAAGTGAACTATAACTTAATTTAACTACGACTGGTAAAGACAACTCGTCTACGATTTTTTGACTTTCACTTAAAGGAATATAAGCGTCTGAATAGCATAGTGGAGAGCAAATAGTTTTTGGCATTTTAATACCGCTATTTGCAAGTTTAAGATAAGTTAACATTTTATCGTCGCAATTAATAATTGAAGAAATAGGATTGAACGTTTTGACGCCTAAACTTTTTAAGCCTTCGCCTAAATATTTATCTTTGTCAAGATATACGCAAAAATCAGGAAGTTCGCCTTCATAAACTATTTTTGAATTTTCATCCAAATAAAAATCATAGCCGTTTTTTACAATTTTAACGTCAACGTTTAGTTTTTTGAACTCTTCAAGTATTCTGTTTGCTTGATTTACCATTGACCAAATATTACAATATCTATTTACGATGATTATACCTTTTTTCATAATTAATTTTCCTTAATAAACGCA
>JAZRLL010000016.1:0-7402 GCA_045646745.1 Christensenellaceae bacterium | reverse complement strand
AGTAATATGGAAGGTCAAATCAAAAAAATACTAATTGAAACTGAATATCAAAAGGTTGATATTTTAAAAGTTGAAAATCGCATAAAAGAAATAAAAGGGGTGTTAGATGCCAAGTTGTCAAATGAAAATAACTCTCCCGTTTTATCTTATATGATTGATTCTTGGTCAAGTGATTACGATATTTTAGTCTTAATTATGCAAATTTTATCCGATGAGTTTTCGCTTGAAAGTCAACCTTATTTTAACGATGATTATATATATGAAAAAGAAAGCGATATAAAAATAGAAGAGAAGCAAGAAGAATACCTAGATGAAATTGGCGATTTAAACGAAGAAGAATATAAGTCGGATACTCATTGTAAAAATTGTTCTTCTCACGAGCATGACGGCACGAGCAGAAAAACGAAAGTGATTGAATTAGGTATTGCTTTACTCGTTTTTATTGTTGGATTAATTATGAGTGGAAGTGAAAAAACTCTTGAAACGTCAAAATACGTTCAGGTAGTTGCCTTTGCAATTTGCAGTTACGAAATTTTGTTTGAAGGATTATTCGGAATTTTTAAAGGAAAAATATTTAACGTAAATTTACTTATGACTATTGCTTCCGTTTCCGCAATAATTTTAGGACATATTGAAGAAGCGGTAGGAATTATGTTTTTTTATAACGTTGGCGAATTGCTTGAAACGACTGCGAATAAAAACGTAAACAAAGTAGTTGAAAATCTTAAAAATCTCTGTCCTAACGACGTTTTAGTACTTCAAGACGATGGAAAAGCCGTCTTAAAACCAACTAATAAAGTTAAAGTTGGCGAAGTTATGCTTATAAAGAGTGGAGAGAAAATCCCGCTTGACGGAGTTGTAATTGAAGGGCAGTCCGCAGTTGACACAAAATCAATAACAGGTGAAAGCGTTTATAAGGATTTATCTGTAAACGATGAAGTTTTAGGTGGATATATCGTAGTCAACGGCTCGTTAAAGGTAAAAGTTAGTTGTGAATATGAAAATTCAACAATATATAAAATTACTAAAATTGTTGAAAATTCTGCATTAAAAAACACTAAACAGGAGAAATTTTTAAATAAATTTGCTAAAATATACACTCCTTTTATAGCAATTTTAGCAATTTTACTTGCTTTTGTACCGCCGTTTTTTGCAAACGATTATTCTAGTGCTTTATCCGTTTGGGGATTAAGGGCAGTTATGCTTTTATGTATATCTTGTCCTTGCTCAATATTAGTTTCAATTCCGTTAACTTATTTTTGCGGGGTTGGAAAGGCTGCTTCCTACGGCGTTTTAATTAAAAGCACGAGTATTTTAGAAAGTCTTGCTAATTGTGATACGGTTGTTTTTGATAAAACGGGTACTTTGACAAGCGGAGAACTCAAAATTTCTAAAATAGTTTCAACAAAAAAATATAGTGGCGAAGTTTTAAAATTATGTGCTATTGCAGAACAAAATTCAAATCACCCAATAGCAATTGCGATTTTAAAGGGATATAATAAAGAAGTTCCAAGTGTGAATAATTTTGAAGAGGTTTTAGGAAAAGGCGTTAAAGTAATTTATAATGGCAAAGAGTTATTGTGTGGAAACGCTAAATTTTTAGAAGAAAACGATATAGTTTTTAATGAGTTAGACGGCGTTGGTATAAAGTTATACGTAGCCTACGATAAAGAGTTTTGCGGTGGGGTTTTACTTTTAGATAAACCTAAAAAAGAAGCCTATGGAACGATTCTTGAACTAAACGACTTTGGCGTAAAAGATACCGTAATGTTAACGGGGGATAATAAAGAATACGCAACTTTCGTTAGAAAAGAATTAAAAATGAACAAATCAGTTTCGGAACTTTTACCAGATATGAAAGTTGAAGAAATTGAAAGAATAATGAACTTAAACCCTAAAAAATCAGTTGCATACGTTGGTGACGGCGTTAACGACGCTCCCGTTTTGTTAAGAGCAGACGTTGGTTTTTCAATGGGAACGCTTGGCAGTGATTTAGCCGTTGAAAGTAGCGACGTTGTTATTACCGACGATAATTTGTCTAAAATTCCGTTTGCTTTAAAACTAGCAACAAGAACTAAAAAAATTTGCAAACAAAATATGATTTTTTCATTAGCAATTAAATTTTTAATTATGGCGTTTTCCATATTTGGTTTAACTTTAAGTTTATGGTATGCAGTAATTGCAGACGTTGGGGTTTTAATTTTAACGATATTAAACTCGCTAAGAAACAGATTAAAAGTTATTTAAAAAACAAAGCGTTAATTAAACCACGGTTTTTTCCGTGGTTTTTTTATACGAAAAAGCCCGTTTAGAAAGGTAAACGGGCTTATTTTTTATAAAATTAAATTATAATGTTAACTAATCTGTTTTTAATAACGATAATTTTCTTAATAGTTTTTCCATCTAAAATTGAAGAAATAATAGGGTTAGATTTTGCAATTTGTTCAATTTCTTCGTTAGTGTTATCGTTTGAAACTATAATTTTTGCTTTAACTTTACTATTAATTTGAACTGCAAGTTCAATTTCGTCTTTAATTAACGCTTCTTCACTAAAACGTGGGTATTCGCTTGTAAAAATTGACTTTTTATTTCCACAAATTGACCATAATTCTTCGCTGAAATGTGGAGCGAGTGGAGCAATAAGTAAAAGCAAATCTTTAATGCAATCTTTAAGGAAAGCAACGTTCTTTTCTTCCATAGGAAGAACGTCGTATTTATTAATGGCGGAAACGTATTCCATAAGTCTTGCAATAGCCGTGTTAAACGAGAAGTTTTCCATGTCTCTTGTGACGTTTTTAATAGTATAGTTTCTTGAATAATTAAGTTCTTTTTCGTGTTTATTAAAAGTTGCAACTTTATTGTTTTTATAGTCGTTAATAGTTAAAACCGTCTTTTCAACTTTATCTAAAAATTTAGAAATAGACTTAATACCGCCGTCGTTCCAAGGACCGCCTTCGGTGTAAGCAAAACCAAACATTAAATACATTCTAAACACGTCAGAGCCGTAAACTGAAACGTAATCGTCAGGAGATATAACGTTCCCACGTGATTTACTCATTTTGTTTCCGTCAACACCTAAAATAGTGCCTTGGTGAACGAGTGATTTAAACGGCTCGTCAAAGTCAAGGTATCCCATATCTCTTAATGCTTTTGTAAAAAATCTTGCGTAAAGTAGGTGCATACAAGCGTGTTCAGCACCGCCTACGTATTTATCAACGGGAAGCATTTTATTTATAATATCTTTATCCCACGCTTGTTTTGAATTGTGAGCGTCAGGATATCTTAAAAAGTACCAACTTGAACAAACGAATGTGTCTAGCGTGTCAGGGTCTCTTTTTGCGTCGTTACCACATTTTGGGCATTTACAATTAATAAATTCTTCACATTTAGCAAGTGGAGATTTTCCGTCCGGCTTGAATTCTACGTTGTAAGGAAGTTCAACGGGTAAATCGCTTTCTGGAACGGGAACAGTGCCACATTTATCGCAGTATATTATAGGAATTGGTGCACCCCAATATCTTTGACGGGATACAAGCCAATCACGAAGCCTATAATTAGTTTTAAACGACCCACTATTGGTGATAGATAAATCGCTTAAAATTTTCTTTCTTGCTTCTTCACAAGATAATCCGTCGTAATTAGGACTGTTAACTAAAACGCCGTCGCCTTCGTAAGGAAGAGTATCGTCAACTCCGTTAACGCCTTTAACGACTCTAACGATAGGCAAATCGTATTTAGTAGCAAAAGCAAAGTCTCTACTATCGTGTGATGGAACACCCATAACGCATCCCGTTCCGTAAGAATAAAGAACGTAATCTGAAATCCAAATAGGAACTTTTTTGCCGTTAATAGGGTTAATACAATAAGAGCCGATAAATACGCCCGTTTTTTCTCTATCTAACGATAACCTTTCAATTTCTTTTGTTTTAGCAGTTTCTTCAACGTATTTTAAAACTTCTTTTTCTTGTTTTTTAGTGGTTAATTTCTTAACGAGTGGGTGTTCTGGTGCTAAAACCACGTAAGAAACACCAAAAACCGTATCCGCTCTCGTAGTGAATACCTTAAATTCGTCTTCTCCATTTTCGCATTTAAATAAAATTTCGCCACCGATTGATTTGCCTATCCAATTTTTTTGCATTGCTTTGGTTTTTTCAGGCCAATCAATTTTATCTAAACCTTGTAAAAGTTCTTCTGCGTAATTAGTGATTTTAAAGAACCATTGTGTTAAGTTCTTTTGAATAACGGTTGAGTGGCATCTTTCACACTCTCCTTGAATAACTTGTTCGTTAGCAAGAACCGTTTGACAATTAGGGCACCAGTTAACAGGTGCTTCTTTTCTGTATGCTAAGCCGTTTTTATATAATTGAAGGAAAATCCATTGAGTCCATTTATAATAATCTGGCATACAGGTTTTAATTTCTTGGGACCAATCAAAAGTAGCACCCATTTGTTTAAGGGTGATTTCCATCGTTTCAATATTTTTAATCGTTGAATCTTTGGGGTGAATACCAGTTTTGATTGCGTAATTTTCAGCAGGTAAACCAAAAGCGTCAAAGCCCATTGGTTGAAATACTTCGTATCCGTTCATTTTTTTATATCTTGCGAAACTATCCGTAGGACCGTAGTTGTACCAATGTCCAACGTGAAGTTTAGCAGCGGAAGGGTAAGAAAACATTTCAAGGCAATAATACTTTTTGTCAATATTCTTTTTATCAAAACAATAAAGTTTATCCTTTTCCCATTTAGTCTGCCATTTTTTTTCAATAGCCTTCATATCCATAATAAATTGCCTCCAAGGAAATTTAAAGAAAATTTTAATATGAGATTAATTATATCACATTTTAAAAAAAAATGAAAACGTTTTTCACTACTTAATTAATATAAAGTATACTTTATTTAATAATAGTACAAAATTTTAAAATAAAATCTTAAATTTTCTAGACAAAAATTAAAAATATATTGAAATTTAAATCAATATGTGGTACAATTAAAAATATTTTATCACAATTTATGGGGGTATTGTTTTGGCTAAAAACAATTATAGTTCAGAAGATATTCAAATTTTAAAAGAACTTGAAGCGGTAAGAGTGCGTCCTGGTATGTACATTGGTTCAACGGGCAGTCGTGGTCTTCATCATATTTTATGGGAGATTATTGATAATGCCGTTGACGAGGCTGCTAACGGCTTTGCTAAAAAGGTAATAGTATCCTTATACGACGATGGTAGTGCATCGGTAGAAGACGATGGCAGGGGTATGCCCGTTGATATTCACCCAGACGCAGGCGTTAGTGGTGTAGAAGTTATTTTTACTCAACTTCACGCAGGCGGAAAGTTCAATAACAATAGTTATTCTTATTCTGGCGGACTTCACGGCGTTGGTGCATCGGTTACAAACGCACTTTCAGAGTGGCTTAAAGTTGAAGTTTATAATAAAACAGTTTATTCTATGGAGTTTTCTTCGTATGAAGATAAAACTCAAAAGAAAATTTTATCCGGAGTTCCAAAAGCACCGCTTAAAAATACGGGTGTAAAAACTATCAAACACGGAACTATGGTAAGATTTAAGCCGGATAGTAGAGTGTTTGAAACGGTTGAATTCAATGCGGAAACTATTTCTGTAAGACTTAGAGAAACCTCGTTTTTGAATAAAGGCGTAGAACTCGTATTCAAAGATTTAAGAAAAGGCGCTAATCACGAAGAAAAAGTGTTTAAATCTGACGGCGGTATTAAAGACTACGTTTCATATATAAACAACGGAAAAAACACGTTATATCAAGAACCTCTTTATTTTTCGGCTGTAAAAGATGACGTTGTGTGCGAAATATCACTTCAACATACAGACGGATATACAGAAAATGTATTTTCCTTCGTTAATAATATTCCAACGATTGACGGCGGTACTCACGACGTTGGTTTTAAGTCTGGATTAACTAAATTTTTAAACGATTATGCAAAAGATAATTTAACGGGTAAAAATAAAGGCACTAATTTTAGTGGAGAAGATTTTAGAGTAGGAATTACCGCAGTTATAGCAATTAAAGTTAAAAATGCACAATTTGAAGGTCAAACGAAGGGCAAACTTGGAAACGTTGAAGTTAGACCTATCGTTGAAAGTATTACCATTGATAATTTAGAAGAAATATCTAGAAATAAAAAACTTTCTAAATGTTTTGACGCCATAATGGAAAAGGCTATAAATTCAGCGAAAGAAAGGGAAAAAATTAAAAAAACCAAACAAGAAATGCGTGCGACGAAAGATGCTGGCTCAATGCGACTACTTGGAAAACTCGCAGGTTGTTCAACGAAAGATGCTAAACTTAACGAAATTTTTATCGTTGAGGGCGATAGTGCGGGCGGTAGTGCAAAAGAAGGTAGAGATAGAAAGCATCAAGCAATTTTACCACTACGTGGTAAACCGTTAAACGCGGAGAAAAAATCTTTAATTCAAGTGCTTGAAAACAACGAAATGCAAACTATAATTTCGGCATTAGGCACGGGAATTGGCGCAGATTTTAACATTTCAAATTTAAATTACGATAAAGTTATTATTTTATCAGACGCCGACCAAGACGGATATCATATTAGGTGTATTTTATTAACTTTCTTTTTTAGGTATATGAAGGAATTAATAACCGAAGGCCACGTTTATATTGGTATGCCACCACTTTATAAGGTGTATAAAAAAGACGTTTGCGAATATGCTTACGATGATAAAGAAAGAGAAATTGCCGAACAAAAAGTTGGTCGTGGATATCAAGTTCAAAGGTATAAAGGTTTAGGTGAAATGAATCCTACTCAACTTTGGGATACCACTTTAAATCCAGAAACTCGTATGTTAATGAGAGTTTCAATTGAAGAAGCAACGGAAGCAGAAAGGCTAATAACGACTTTAATGGGCGATGCGGTTGAAGAGAGAAAGAAATATATTCAAGAGCACGCTAATTTTAATAAAACTGACAATTTTGAAAGCAGAGTTAAGGAATAATAAGTATGGAAAACATTGAAAACAACGAAAAGAATATAATAGTTAGTAATATAGAAAGTGTTTTGCATAATTCTATGATACCTTATGCTGAATACGTAATTTTAGAAAGGGCTTTGCCAAGGGTTGAAGACGGATTAAAACCCGTTCAAAGAAGAATATTATATGCGATGAACGAACTTGGTTTAACTCCTGATAAACCGCACAAGAAAAGTGCAAGAGTAGTCGGCGAGTGTTTGGCTAAATATCACCCTCACGGCGATACTTCCGTTTACGACGCTATGGTTAGACTTGCTCAACCTTTTAATATGCGTATGACGCTTGTTGACGGACAAGGTAATTTCGGTTCGGTTGACGGCGATAGTGCTGCGGCGATGAGATATACCGAAGCAAGACTTAATAATTTAGCATTAGAAATG
>JAZRLL010000015.1:0-5329 GCA_045646745.1 Christensenellaceae bacterium | reverse complement strand
GATACCGCAGTGGAGTGATGGGTTAACTGGTTTACCAAGTTTAATTGACATTTCCATCAATTTACCAACACCTGTTTGGTCAAGTTTAGCAAATGGATCGTTTTCAAAGATTTTTGCATCATAGTAAGCATCCAAGAATTTACCAGCGTCATCACGGGAGAATCCGTATGTCATCTGTGTTAAGTCGTTTGTACCGAAGCAGAAGAAGTCTGCTACTGTAGCGATTTCATCAGCTGTTAAGCAAGCACGTGGAATTTCCATCATTGTACCTACTTCGTAAGCTAATTCAACACCTGCTGCTGCGATTTCAGCGTCAGCTGTAGCAACAACTACTTTCTTAACGAATGCTAATTCTTTTGTATCACAAGAAAGTGGAATCATGATTTCTGGAACAACTTTCCAATCAGCGTGTGCTTTTTGAACATTGATAGCTGCACGGATAACAGCTTTTGTTTGCATCTTAGCGATTTCTGGATATGTTACAGCAAGACGAAGTCCTCTGTGTCCCATCATTGGGTTGAATTCGTGTAATGAAGAAATAAGTGCTTTGATATCTTCCACTGATTTGCCCTGAGCTTCAGCAAGTTTAGCGATATCTTCTTCTTCTGTTGGTACGAATTCGTGAAGTGGTGGGTCAAGGAAACGAATTGTTACAGGGTTTCCTTCCATTGCTTCGTATAATTTTTCAAAGTCGCTTTGTTGCATTGGGAGAAGTTTAGCAAGTGCTTTTTCTCTTTGTTCTACGGTTTTAGAAACAATCATTTCTCTCATAGCAGCAATTCTATCTGGATTGAAGAACATGTGCTCCGTACGGCAAAGACCAATACCTTCTGCGCCGTAAGACCTTGCTTGTTTAGCATCATCTGGAGTGTCTGCGTTAGTTCTAACGTTTAATGCACGATATTTATCCGCCCAATCCATAATTCTTCCGAAGTATCCACCAACGGTTGCTTCTACGGTTTTAATTTCTTCGCCGTAAATTTTACCTGTTGAACCATCAAGAGAGATAACGTCGCCTTCTTTGAACGTTCTACCACCTAACGTGAAAGTTTTTGCTTCTTCGTTCATAACGATTTCGCCACAACCAGAAACACAACAAGTACCCATACCCCTTGCAACAACGGCTGCGTGAGAAGTCATACCACCTCTAACGGTTAAGATACCTTGTGAGTAGTGCATACCTTCAATATCTTCTGGTGAAGTTTCAAGTCTAACGAGAATAACTTTTTCGCCTTTATTTTTAGCCCAATCAGTAGCGTCGTCAGCAGTGAATACTACTTTACCACAAGCAGCGCCAGGAGATGCTGGAAGCGCTTGTCCGATAGGAACTGCTTTTTTAAGAGCAGACGCTTCAAATTGTGGGTGTAATAACGCGTCTAATTGTTTAGGGTCAATCATAGAAACTGCTTCTTTATCGGTAATCATACCTTCGTCAACGAGGTCGCAAGCAATTTTTAATGCAGCGGCAGCAGTTCTTTTACCGTTACGAGTTTGAAGCATAAAGAGTTTACCTTCTTCAATAGTAAATTCCATATCTTGCATATCTCTGTAATGGTTTTCAAGTTTTTGAACGATTTCAACGAATTGATTGTAAACTGCTGGTTGTTCTTTTGCGAGTTGGTCAATAGTTTGTGGAGTTCTAACGCCGGCAACAACGTCTTCGCCTTGTGCGTTCATTAAGAATTCACCAAATAAACCTTTTTCGCCCGTTGCAGGGTTACGAGAGAACGCAACACCCGTACCAGAAGTATTTCCCATATTACCGAATACCATTTCTTGTACGTTAACGGCAGTACCCCAATCACCAGGGATATCGTTCATTCTTCTATAATAAATTGCACGTGGATTGTCCCAAGAACGGAAAACCGCTTTTACAGCGCCCATAAGTTGTTCTTTTGGGTCTGATGGGAAATCTTTACCGATTTTGTTTTTGTATTCTTTTTTGAATTGATTTGCAAGTTCTTTAAGGTCGTCAGCATCAAGTTCAGTATCAAGAGTAACGCCTTTTGCTTCTTTCATTTTATCAATTAAAACTTCAAAGTATTTTTTACCAACTTCCATAACAACGTCTGAATACATTTGGATAAAACGGCGGTATGAGTCGTATGCAAAACGGCGATTGCCAGTTTTTTCAGCAAATCTTTCAACAACCACGTCGTTTAAACCTAAGTTTAAAATAGTATCCATCATACCAGGCATTGATGCTCTTGCACCAGAACGAACTGATACGAGTAATGGATTATCGGTACTTCCAAATTCTTTACCCGTGATTTCTTCAAGTTTTTTTATGTACTCCATAATTTGACCAAAGATTTCGTCGTTAATTTTTTGACCGTCTTTGTAATATTGAGTACACGCTTCGGTAGTAATTGTAAAACCACGTGGAACAGGCATACCTAAGTTGGTCATTTCAGCAAGGTTAGCACCCTTACCACCAAGAAGTTCACGCATTTTACCATTTCCTTCATTAAATAGATAAGTGTATTTCATATTAATCTCCTTATATTAACTTCTTTATCTAACAAATATTATACACTAAATTATTAATCTTTACAAGTATTTTTAGTGTTTTATACGCATACAATTTTATAATTTTTGTATTTCGCAGGAAAATTTTTTATAATTATATCTAAATTTTACTAACTTTTATCCTATTTTCATTAGCGCTTCGCCACTTTTTAACTTTGATTCGGTTTTGTATTCTAGATAATAGATTAAAAACTTTAATAATTTATCTTGCTCGTCTTTACTTAAAACTGCCTTTTCTTGGTCGTTACACAATTTAAAAAACGCATCGCAAGTTTCTATTTTAATCTCTCTTAAATTTTCAATTTTGCAATCGTAACAATAAAAACTTGCGTTTCTAAAATCAAAAAATACCCTGTCTCTTATTTTGCAACCGCAATTTATACAAGTTGGAACTTGCAAATCGTAGCCTAAAATTTCAATTACTTCTTTTAGATATAGAGATAAAGTTAATCTTTCGTTTTTTTGATAGCATATATTTTTTATTGCGTTTATTGAAGTTGAAAATAATTTTTCATCAGCAAAGCCGTCTTCAACCAAAGATAAAAGTATTTCGCCTATTATCGCAGAAGTGTAGTATTTTTCTAAATCAAGCCTTAAATTATAAAAATTATCTAAAAAAGTTGCTCCGATAACGGTGTATTTCCCGCCTTTTTCGCTTAAAATAAATTCGGCAAAACAAAAAGGTTCCTGAGCAAATTTTAACTTTGCCCCAAACCTTTTCACGCCTTTTATACCTGCAACTATTTTTCCGCACTCCAAAGAATAAAGAGTTAGTATTTTGTCATTTTCTTTATAATCAACTGATTTTAATACTATTGCATTTACTTTTATTTCCATAATTTAACGCTTTTCTCTTTCAATTTGTTTTTCTTTATCTTCTTTTAGTTTGTTGCGAAAAAGATAATAGTTTACACCACCCGTCTTTACAAAAAGCAACCAAGCAAGGTCAGATATATCGTCATTAAACATATTTAGTCCCCCCCTAAAATGAGTATGGACTAAATATGCTTTTTTTATTAATTTTTATCTTTGAACTCTACCAGAACCATCGCCTTCTGCAAGTTTTTTAACTTCGTCAATAGAAACCATATTGTAGTCTCCTTCAACAGAGTGTTTTAAACAAGATGCAGCAACGGCAAATTCAATGGCCTTTTGTGGCTCGTAATTATTTAAAAGTGAGTAAATTAAACCTGCGCCGAAACTATCGCCACCACCTACTCTATCAACTATATGCATAGCATATTTTTTAGAGAAATAAGCCTTATTGTCAGTATAAAGCATTGCCGACCAATTATTATCGTTTGCAGATAAACTTTCTCTTAACGTGATTGCAACGCCCTTTAAGTTAAATCTTTCCGTGAGTTGTTTTGCAACTGAAATATAACCTTCGTGATTGAGTTTTCCGCTCGTAATATCAGTGTCTTCCGCTTCAATAGAGAAAACGTCCTTTGCGTCTTCTTCGTTTGCGATACAGTAATCAAGATAAGCACAAATTTCGCCCATTACCTTGCCCGCTTTTTCTTTTGACCATAATTTCTTTCTGAAATTTAAGTCGCAAGAAATTTTTATGTTTCTCTTCTTTGCTTCTTTACAAGCGATAATACAAATTTCAGCCATATTATCTGATAATGCCGGCGTAATACCCGTAAAGTGAAACCAATCTGCTCCATCAAAAATTTTATCCCAATTAAAGTCTTCTTTTTTAGCCATAGCGATTGATGCGTACGCTCTATCGTAAATAACTTTACTTGGTCTTTGTGAAGCGCCTTTTTCACAATAGTAAATACCTACTCTTTCGCCACCACGAACGATTAAAGACGTGTCTACTCCAAATTTTCTTAAAGAATTTACAGCCATTTGACCAATTTCGTGATTAGGAAGTTTAGATACGAAACTTGCGTTAATTCCGTAATTTGCAAGACTTACCGCTACGTTTGCTTCCGCTCCACCAAAAGTTGCTTGAAATTTTTCAGATTGAACGAATCTTAAATATCCTTCTGGGGCGAGCCTTAACATAAGTTCACCAAAAGTAATAACTTTCATTTTATATAACTCCTTATTATCAATTAAAATTTTATTTTAAATTATAAACTATTAATTATTTCGTTAATTGCTTGACAATTTTTAACGATATCGCCTTTCATCATAAAACTACCGCCAACTGCGTAAATCTTATCTTCAACTAAAAACTCTTTTAAATTAGTTAAATCTGCTCCGCCCGTTGGCACGAATTTGATTTGTGGGAAAGGTCCAGCAAGCGCCTTAATTGCCTTTAACCCGCCGTAAACGTTTGCAGGGAAAAATTTAACTACGTTTATACCAAGCGATATCGCTTGCATAATCTCCGTTGGGGTTACGCAACCTGGAAAATACGTTAAGTTCTTCTCTTTACAGAAAAGTGCAACTTCTTGCGATAAACCAGGCGAAACGATAAATTTAGCACCTGCGTTATACGCCTTTTCAGCCTGTTCTTTATTAATAACCGTTCCCGCACCAATATACATATTAGGGAAAGTTTTTACTCCAAGTTTAATTGCTTCTTCCGCACAAGCCGTTCTAAAAGTTATTTCGGCAACGGGAAGCCCTCCATCACATAACGCTTGAAGGGTTGGAATAGTATCGTTTATATCTTTAATTACTACTACGGGAATCACCTTATAATTCATTTTAATATAGTCTCCTTATATATTCTATATAAATTATATCATTTTTTTAAAATTTGTAAAGTCCATTTCACAATTAAAACGCATTTTTAGAACAAAAAAATTATAGAGTATTAAAATTTAAAAAATTGTAAATA
>JAZRLL010000014.1:0-4849 GCA_045646745.1 Christensenellaceae bacterium | reverse complement strand
GTTTGACGGCTATAATTATATGGAAAAGGTGATTTATGGGAAAAGATTTAACTTTTTCAGAACTTTATTCTGAATATAAATCGTTTTTAACGGATAATCAACGTGAAGTTTTTGATTTATACTATTTGTGTGATTTATCGCTGGGCGAAATTTCCGAGATTAAGGGAATATCTAGGCAAGGTGTAAGTGATAATTTATCAAAAACGAGAGAAGCGTTAAAAACTTTTGAAAACAATTTAGGGCTTCTGTCAAAGAAAAAACAAATGCTAAAAATTTTGAGTAAAATGAAAGATTGTAAAGAAAAATCTGAACTTATAAAAATCATAGGGGAATTGTAATGGCCAATATTTTTAGTGGATTAAATGAAAAACTTAATCATATATTTTCAAAACTCACTAAAAGGGGTAAACTAACCGAACTTGAAATTAAACAAGCGATGCGTGAAGTTAGAATTGCCTTGCTTGAAGCGGACGTTAATTTATTGGTTGCAAAAGATTTTGTAAATAGAGTTAGCGAAAAAGCACTTGGTCAAGAAGTTTTAAAAAGTTTAAGTCCTACTCAACAGGTTATTAAAATAGTTTGTGATGAATTAACTGAACTTATGGGTTCAACCAATTCAAAACTTCACGTTTCAGATAGAGTTCCAACCGTTATAATGATGTGCGGTTTACAAGGTGCGGGTAAAACTACACTTTCGGGAAAACTTGCAAATTATTTAAAGAAAAACGGCAAAAAACCAATGCTTATAGCGTGCGACGTGTATAGACCTGCTGCTATCAATCAACTAAAAGTTTTAGGTAATCAAATAAACGTTGAAGTTTACGAGCAAGGTCAACAAAACGCAGTAAAAATCGCTAAAAATGGTATAGAATACGCTAAAAAATTCGGATACGACACGGTTATTATTGATACTGCTGGTAGACTTCATATTGATATGGAATTAATGCAAGAATTGATTGATATTAATAAAGAAGTTAAAGCCGATGAAATTTTGTTAACTATTGACTCAATGACTGGGCAAGACGCAGTTAACGTTGCTAAAACCTTTGATGAAACTTTACCGATTACAGGTGTTGTTTTAACTAAACTTGACGGGGATACAAGGGGCGGTGCTTGTTTATCGGTTAAAGCAATAACGGGTAAACCAATTAAATTTTCAAGCGTAGGCGAAAAGATTGGCGATTTAGAGCCTTTCTATCCAGATAGAATGGCTAAAAGAATTTTAGGTATGGGCGACGTTATTTCACTTATTGAAAAGGCGCAGGAAGCCGTTTCGGAAGAAGACGCTAAAATTCTTGAAAAGAAAATGCGTGAAAATTCCTTTACTCTTGAAGATTATTTAACTCAATTTGATATGATGAAAAAGATGGGCAGTATGTCTGATATTATGAGTATGCTTCCCGGCATGAACAAGTTGAAAGTTAACGTAAAAGACGTTGATGAAAGTAAAATTGATAAAATAAAGTCAATTATTTATTCAATGACTAAAAAAGAAAGAAGAGACCCTTCTATTTTGAATTTTTCAAGAAAAAATAGGATAGCAAAGGGTAGTGGAACGTCAGTTCAAGAAATTAATCAGTTGCTTAAACAATTTGAGCAAACGAAATTAATGATGAAACAATTAAAAAATGGAAAGAAAAGATTTCCATTTATGTAAAATAAAAAAATAAATAAACGCAAATGCGTATAAACGGAGGATAATTATTATGGTAAAAATGAGATTAACAAGACTTGGTGATAAAGATAACGCTTTATACAGAATAGTTGTTGTTGACGGTAGGGTAGCAAGAGACGGCGCTTACATTGAAAAAATTGGTCACTACAATCCAAATACTGACCCAGCAGAAGTTGTAATTGACGTTGAAAAAGCAAAAAAATGGATTGCAAACGGCGTTCAACCTACTGAAACAGTTAAAAACTTACTCGTTAAAGCAGGTGTTATTGAAAAATCTAACAAACTTTCACCATCAAAAACAAACCCTAAAAATAAAAAGAAATAATTTAAGGAGTTTAAAATGCTTGAACTTATTAAATATATTGTTAATCATTTTGCTGAAAAACAAAATGAAATTCAATATATAGTTAACGAAGAATCTGACGTTGTTAACGTAACTATCGTATTAGATGAGTCTGATATGGGCAAAGTTATCGGCAAGCAGGGTAAACTTGCAAAAGCGCTTAGAACTATCGTGCGTTTAGCAGGTTCTAAGGAACAAAAAAAATACAACGTTGAAATAAAGGCAAAGGGAGAAATTTAATAAATTTCTCTCATATTTTTATGGAAAAACTCAACGTGTTTGAAGTTGTTAAACCACAAGGCATAAAAGGCGAACTTAAAGTTCGCATTTTAGCCGACAGGTTTGATAGCGTGTCTAAATTAAAAACTATTTACGATATAAGTGGCAAAGAATATTTAATTTCCAAATTAAAAGACGTTAAAAACGGCTTTGCCTTTTTATCATTAAACGGCGTTATTACAAGAAATGATGCCGAGTTATTTCGTGGCAAAATTTTTTCTGCGGATAAAAACCTTATTAAAAAAGAAGAAAACGAGTATTTTATTGAAGATTTAATCGGGTTAAAAGTATATTTAAACGACGAATTATTCGGTGAAATCCTTGACGTTTTAAACGGCAACGTAGATATGCTTAAAATTAAGGACGATAATAATAAAATATGTTATATTCCGTTTTTAAAAATTCTTTTAAATAAAGTTAGCGTTAATGAAGGTAAAATTTTGCTTAACAAAGAAAAAGTAGAAGAAGTTATTTATTATGAAGGTTGATATTTTAACGTTATTTCCAGAAATGTTTACTCCGCTTAACGAAAGTATTATCGGTAGAGCGGTAAAAAATGGAAAATTACAAATTAATATCCACGATATAAGAGATTATACTGATAACAAGCACAAAAAGTGTGATGATTATCCTTTTGGCGGTGGTGCGGGCATGGTCATGACTCCGCAACCTATTGCTTCTTGTATTGAAGCCGTAGATAAAAATCACGAATCAGTTAGAATATTTATGTCGCCGAGAGGCAAAGTCTTTAATCAGAGTATGGTTAAAGATTTTGTTAAGTACGATAAAATTTTGCTTTTGTGTGGACATTACGAAGGTGTTGACCAAAGAATTATAGATAATTATATTGATATGGAGATGTCAATCGGTGATTACGTTTTAACGGGCGGGGAACTTCCTGCTATGGTTATAACCGATTGTTTAGCAAGATACGTAGACGGGGTTATTAGTGAAGACTCTTTAAATGAGGAATCTTTTTCTAACGGTCTACTTGAATATCCGCAATATACTAGACCGCAAGAATTTAAAGGTGTGAAAGTTCCTGACGTTTTGATTTCAGGCAATCATAAAGAAGTTGATAATTGGCGAAGAAACGAGTCGCTAAAAATTACGAAGAAAAATAGGCCTGATTTATTAAAGGGGGATGAGTGATGCATATTCAATGGTTCCCTGGTCATATGACGAGAGCGGTCAGAATGATGGAAGAACAAGCAAAATTATGCGACGGAATCGTTTACGTTTTAGATAGCCGTGCTCCTTATGCTTGTTTAAACAAGAACAATGATAAAATTTTTAAAAATAAGGCGGTTTTATATCTTTTAAATAAGTCAGATTTAGTAAATAACGACGATTTAATTAAAGTTATAAACGATTTTAAAGCACGAAATAAATTTGTTTTATCCGTCGTTGGAACGAGTGAAAAATGTAAAAAGTTATTATATAACGCAATTTTTTCTCTCTTAAAAGATAAAGTTGAAAAGTATAAAGCAAAGGGCATTAAAAGACCTTTAAGGGTTATGGTGGCTGGAATTCCAAACACGGGCAAGTCAACCATTATAAATATGCTTTGTGGCGGTAAAAAGGCTAAAACAGGGGATAAAGCGGGTGTAACCAAGGATAAACAATGGGTTAAAATTAACGAACTTGAATTTTTAGATACTCCGGGAACTACTCCGCCGTCATTTGAAAATCAAGAGTACGCATTACACCTTGCATATATTGGAAGTATTAACGACGATATTTTAGATTTTATTGAACTTTCATTATCTTTAATTGAAGAACTTGTTAAAAAGGACAAGTCTTTAATTGAAAAGTGCTACGATATAAAAATTGAAAAGGAAAGCGTTAAAGAAATTTTTGATATGATTGCAATAAAGCGTGGTGCAGTTAAAAAAGGTGGCGTTATTGACGAAGAGCGTATTAGTAGCATTATTATAAACGATTTTAGAAAAGGAAAACTTGGAAAAGTAATTTTTATTTAATATGTCGGAAGAAATTAACAAATTAGAATACGAATTAAATTTAAAAAGTCAGGGATATAAATATATTGCAGGTATAGACGAAGTAGGTCGTGGGCCACTTGCAGGCCCCGTTGTGTGTTCGGCGGTTATTATGCCACTTGACGATATAATTGACGGCGTTGACGATAGTAAAAAACTTTCAAAAAAGAAAAGGGAAGCCCTTTATACGCTAATTACCGAAAAGGCTATTGCGTATACGATAGAAAGAATTGAAAACGATGAAATTGATGAAATTAACATTTTAAACGCTACTAAAAAATGTATGCTTAAATGTATTGATAATCTATCTATAACCCCAGATTGCGTTTTAGTTGATGCTGTAAAATTAGACACGAAAGTTAAAACTATTCCAATAATTAAAGGCGATTTAAAAAGTTATTTAATAGGTTGTGCTTCTATTTTAGCAAAGGTTTATAGAGATAAAATTATGGAAGATTATTCTTTAATTTATAAAGGATACGGCTTTGAAAAAAATAGTGGCTACGGTACGAAGCAACATATTGAAAAATTAAAGGAGATTGGTAAATGCCC
>JAZRLL010000013.1:0-9571 GCA_045646745.1 Christensenellaceae bacterium | reverse complement strand
GTCTAAATTTTTTGAAGAAACTAATTTAGATAGTAGTAAAGTATATATCTATGATGATAAAGAAGTAGTTGATAAATACTTTGAAAAAGTTAAAAAGGAATTTCCTGAATTAGAAGTAGTTAGAAGCGAAACGGAAAAGGTAGATATAAACAGGGCAGGAATAACCAAAGGTAAAGCCTGTGAGCATATTGCGAAGGTTTTAGGCGTTTTTGTTGAAGATATAATCGGCGTTGGCGATTCTGGAAACGATTTATCATTGTTAAAGGCGGTAGGTTTTCCAATAACGGTTGAAAACGCATATCCCGAACTTAAAGAAGTTGCAAAAGTTATTGCTCCAAGTAATAACGACAATGCAATTAAATACATTATTGAAAATTATTGTATCTAAAAAAGGTGAAACGTTTTTCACCTTTTTTAATTTTCTAAAATATTCGTTATTAAGTTGTTATTAAATTCCAAAGAGTAAATGTTTACAAGGTTTTCGGTTATAACCACCGTTTTTTCAATATTGTAAGGGTGCGGAAAAACGCAAATAGGCGTTCCAACAAAAGATAATAAATCTTTAATTCTTTCTTTTAAATTATCAGACAAAATTGAAGTTTCAACGTAGCCGTATTTAAAAGTTTCAAAAAAGAATAACGGAATTAAGTGTTTATTAATAGAGTATATTGAAAAATTACTATTTAGTGAAACGTTTAAAATTTTCAACGGATTACTAAATTCCCAATTTTCAACTAAAACTGCGTTTATAGGAGTAAAAATTTGTTTTTTTGTAGTTAAAACGTTATCAAAACTAAATTCGCTGATAATATCTTTATAGGATAGCACTAACTTATCGTTTTGTATATGATAAACGAAAAGTGCGGTTAATTTATTAGTAAAAGATAAAATTAAAAAATTATTATAAGCCTTGATATCGCAGGAAACGGGGATAAAGGGGAGTTCATCGGTAAGTATAAAAGTTCCGTCTAAATAAAATTTTATAGAGCCGTCTGAAATCACCGAAAGTAGATGCTCGCTATTTAATAAAGAAAAGCGTTTTTGATAAACAACTTGGTATTTGTGATTTCTTTTTCTATTAAAGGTAGGAAATATTAGTTTTCCGTTTAAAAAGTCAAAAATTTTTAATTGTTTATTTTCTTTAAACTCGCAAAAAATTGGCTCAAAATTTGGGTTTGTTGGCAGAATTTCTAACAAAAAAATTTCGTCGTCGTAGTCGGTGAATATTAAGTTTTCGTTAATTTTTATAAGCAACTCCCCGTTTATTTTTACAAATGCGGGAATTTTTGATACGAAAAATAATCTCATATAAAATTATATTTTTTATTTTTAAAATATATGTATTATAATTTTTAGTTTTGGCTATAATTTTAAAAAACTAAAAGGAGAATTATATGAGAAAAATTGATGAAAAAACTGCTCAAAACTTAATTGAAAGCATTAAAAAAAGCAAAGAAAAAGGTTGCTCGTTAACAAGTGTTTTTAAAGAATTTTCTATAAAAAACGACCTAGCGATAGGAAGCGTAAGAAATTACTATTATAAAACTTTAAAAAATTCTAAAAAAGATTTTAAGTTAAAAAAATTGTTAAAAATTAGCGATGAAATGTATCCTGAGTTTATTAAAGAATTTTCAAATTCAGAAGAAAAAGAGTTGCTTAAAAAAGTGCTAATTGACATAACCAACGGAAATTCCGTAAGAAAAAGCATTGTAAAAATTTCAAACGGAAAGGAAAAATTAGTATTAAGAAATCAAAACAAATATAGGAATATATTAAAAAATAAACCTAATTTAGTTGAAGAAGTGATGAACGAAATAATTTTAGAAAGGGGTTTTTGTAAAAATCCTTATAAAGAATTAGTAAGTTTAGACCTTCTTAAAGAACTAGAAAAAAGCGTAAACGAGTTAATTAATAAAACCTTCATAAAAGTTAGCGAAGAAAATAAGGTTTTAAAAGAAACGCTCAAAGAAACGCAAATGAGAAATCAAAAATTAACGGAGATTTTAAAGCATTACGTTAAAGAAAAAAAATTCACAAAAGATTTTTTTGCAAAGGGCGAAACTGATATTAGCGTTTAATTTTTTATTTTAATTCTTGCTAAATATTATAAATGTATGTTATAATATAATCTAGACTTTATTTTAGGGGAAAAATATGCTTGAACTTATAAACGCAAGAAAAATATACACGACCAAAGCAGGCGACGTTGCCGCTCTTGACGACTTAAATTTAATATTGCCATCAAAAGGAATGGTATTCGTAACGGGTAAAAGTGGTAGCGGAAAGACTACTCTTTTAAACGTTGTGGGCGGGCTTGACGATATGGACAATGGCGAAATAGTTATAGACGGTAAAAGGTTTTCTGAATTTACTCAAAAAGAGTTTGATAGTTATAGAAACACTTTCATAGGTTTTATATTTCAGGAATACAATTTGCTTCCAGACTATACCGTTGAAAAAAACATAAAAATAGCAGATGAACTTCAAGGTAAAAAAACCGATGAAAAGGTTTTAGATGGCATTTTAGAAAAAGTTGGAATTTTAGAACTTAAAAAGAGAAAGCCGTCAGAACTTTCGGGCGGACAAAAGCAAAGGGTTGCAATAGCAAGAGCGCTTGTTAAAAATCCTAAAATTATTATGGCGGACGAGCCAACGGGTGCGCTTGATAGCGTTACGGGTAAACAAGTTATTGAACTAATGAAAGATTTGTCAAAAGACAAACTTGTTTTAGTCGTTTCGCACGACCTAGAACTTGCTGAAAAGTATGCTGATAGAATTATTAGGCTCGTAGACGGAAAAGTAGTTGAAGATATAACCTTAACAGACGTTGAAATAGTAGGAAACGTTTATAACGGAGACAATCAACTCGTAATAAAATCAGGAGCGGACTTAAATCAAGACGAAACTTTGCAAATAGTTAAAGCAATAAGAGAAAAAAAGAAAATCAAAGTTGAAGAAAAAATCAACGTAAGAGATAGAAAGAAAACGGTTGAAAAAAAAGAAAAGGTTGATGGGAAAGACGTTCGCCTTGTAAAGAGCAAGATGAAATATAGAAGTGCAGCCTATCTTGGATTAAAATCGCTTTGGGTAAAACCTATTAGACTTATTATCACTATAATTTTATCCGTAGTTGCCTTTTCGGTATTCGGGCTTTTTGATACGATTGCCGCTTATGAAGGGGATAGAATTATTGCAAATCTTTTAAGGAATTCAGACTATGACGCAGTTTCGGTAAATCCAATTTATAGAAATGGAGAAGGCGAAATTTCATATAGATACAATAGTAATGGAATTTCTAAACTATCTAGTGAAACGGGCTACGATTTTAGGGGCGTTTACGATATAAAAGGAATGTTTAATTATACTAACGAAAGTTATACGAGTTTATTAGACGTTTCAAAAGGTCGTAATTCAGTAAGAGTAGGAAACGGCAATTATAAGATGTCTAACTATTACTCGCCTTACGTTTACGGACTTATTGAGTTTGATGAAAGCGAAATTAGTGGTCGCACGATAGATAAAGGCGGGTTTAATTATAAAATTCTTTACGGAGAATATCCAAAATTAGAACGCACGGAAGGATTAATAACCGAAAATAGTTTCAAAAATATTGCAATTTCAAAATTCGTTGCTGAAAGTATTTTATACGCCTACGACTATACCGTTGACGGCGTACCGGTTGAAAGTCTTGATAAAATGGTAGGCAAAACTATCATGATAGATAGCAAAAAATATACTATTACGGCAATTATTGACTGCGGGGAAATTCCTTCTAAATATAATCCGCTTATAAATACCGTTAACGATGAAACGGAAGTATTGCAAAAAGATTTGCAAACTTATCTTCATTCAAGTTCGCAACTTTTAGTTTTTGCACCGAAAGGCTACGTAAAAGAGTATAGGGAATTCGTTGGATATTCAAATAAATACTACACTAATTCTTATAATAACTATATTTTTAATACTTATTCCTATCACGGAATTAGTGGTTTTTCGTTAGTTTCTTCAAGTTCGGATAAAACTACGGTATTTTATAAATTTGAAGAATACGGACACGGAACTGAAGGCGTTTACTCGCAAAACAATTTAATAGATTTTAAAAATATTACTTTAACCGAAAAGGACGATAATGAAAAACTTTTAAAACCTAATTATACAACGCCTAATAAGGATAACGACTACACTTACGGCGTTTACGTAAATCTTTACGATTTTAGAACGATTTATGAAACCGAAATTAACGTTTTAAAAACAAAATTTAAGACTAAATTAGAAAAAGTTTTAGAAGTTATAGATAACATGCAATCAACTTCTTCCGAGTTAAGAACGGCGGTATTAGACTTTAAAAATTTAATAGATGAATACAATGAAACGGTTTCTGCTGAAAAGCATTTAAAAATAGATAAAAAGGCGTCAATAACAAAACTAGTAAGTAGTAAAGTTGACAACGAAGTAATAAATTTTAAGATTGACGGATTTTACTTTAACGTTAATTCAAAGGCTCTTGAAAGGAATATTATTCAACCTTTAATGGTTTCAACCGACGCTTTAAAAGAACTTGAAGTTTATACTGAACAAGGTGAATATTCAAGAGCAATAGCACCACTTGACTATAATTATTTTGGAGCAAATAAACTTGCTTCTAAAATAACTAGCAACGACGAAAATTCAGTTGAGTGGTATGGTAACACCGTTTTAAGCGTAATTCAAGAAAACGACGTTATCGTTAAAAAAGTATCAGATTTAATACTTTATATTGCAATCGTTTTAGCGGTATTTGCAGTGTTTATGTTGTTTAACTATATTTCAACGAGTATAATTTCAAAACGCCAATCAATTGGTGTTTTAAGGGCGCTCGGGTCGGGTGGCAAAGACATATTCAAAATGTTTATAACCGAAAGTTTGATTATTTCATTGATTAACGGATTGCTTTCGCTAGCGGTTACTTATATTGCTTGCGGTTTCGTTAACGAATATATACGAAACGTTATGTATATAACGCTAGATTTAGCAATTTTTGATATTAGACAAATAATAATTATTATGGCAACTAGTATAATTACGGGTATACTTTCTTCACTTATTCCTATTTTAAGAATATCAAAAGAAAAACCCGTTAGGTTAATAAGAGAGCCGTAAACAAAAGGTAAAAATGGATAAAATAGTTTATTTTGACAATGCTTCTACAACTGCTTTGGATAGTAGAGTGCTTGATAAAATGCTTCCGTATCTTAAAGATTTTTACGGCAACGCCAATTCTTCGCATAGCGTAGGAAGATTAGCCGTTAAAGGTTTAGACGAGGCAAGGGAAATAATTTCATCTTTATTAAACGCTAATTTTAACGAGGTTTATTTTACGTCTGGCGGAACTGAAAGCGATAATTGGGTGTTAAAAAGTCTTTTTGAAAATAGGAAAAATAAAAACAAATTAGTTGTTTCTTCTATTGAACATTTGGCGATGCTAAAAACTTGTGAAGACTTAAAAAACAAGGGTGTAGAAGTGGTTTACGTTAATCCTGATAAGAACGGATATATTAATCCCGATGATTATAAGGATAATTTAGACGATTGTTTTTTAGCAACGCTAATGTTTGCTAATAACGAAATTGGAACAATTCAGCCGATTAAAGAAGTTTCAAAGATTGCCAAGGAAAGGGGAAGTTATTTTTATACCGACGCAGTTCAAGCAATGGGCACTATTAAAATTGACGTTAAAGATTTAGGCGTTGATATGCTCGGTTTTTCATCACACAAATTTAACGGGCCAAAGGGCGTTGGTGGTTTATTTATAAAAAACGGCACGCTAATATCTCCACTTATAGCGGGTGGACATCAAGAAAGGTCTTTAAGGGGTGGAACTTCAAACGTGGCAGGAGCAATAGGTTTAGCCTACGCTTTAAAATATACGTACGAAGATTTAGAAAAGAATAATAATCACCTTAAAAATCTTCAAGACTATTTTATTGATAAGGTACTTGATTCAATAGATATTGCAAAACTTAACGGCGGTTTAGAAAATAGGCTTATAAGCAACGTTAACTTTTTATTTGAAGGAATAGAAGGCAATGCTCTTTTAAATATTTTAGATTTAAATAACGTGTGTGCTTCCTTGGGCGCTGCTTGCTCGGCAGGCTCTATTGAGCCTTCTCACGTTTTAAAAGCAATCGGTTTAACCGAGAAACAAGCCTTTTCTTCAATTAGGTTTACTTTGGGGAAAGATAACACGAAAGAAGAAGTTGATTACGTTGTGGAAACGCTAAAAAAATCAATAGAAAAATTAAAAAATTACAATTAAAAAACGCTTCTTATGAAGCGTTTTAGATAAAAACTATTAATCTTTAAAATTTTCGTTTTTATCTTGATAGTGTTTAGATAATTCTTCTGCTTTTTTAGAAATTTTATCTTGACTATCTTTTATTAAGTGTCTTGCCTTATGTGAGTTGGCAACGATTAAAGCACCGCCAAGCATACCTACAGCCAGACCTAAACAAAACATTTTTCCGTCCATACATACTCCTTGCTATAACATAGCAATAAAAGTATGGGGAAAAATTTAAAAATTATACGACGTTTTGTCAAAATAGGAGATATTATGAAATATATTGCCTTTGATATTGGGGATAAAAGGGTAGGCGTAGCGGTAAGCGACCCGTTTTGTGAATTTGCTATGCCACTTGAAACCTATAATAGAAAAAACTTTCAAAAGGATTTAGAATATCTAGCAAACCTTGCAAAAGAAAGATTTGCAGACGTTATAGTATGCGGGCTTCCGCTTAATTTTGACGGTTCGGAGTGTTTGCAGACTGAAAAGACTAGAAGTTTTGTTGAAGAGTTACAAAAGCATACCGAAATTCCAATAGTTTTTGAAGATGAAAGGTTTACGACAAAGCAAGCCGAAAGGGATTTAATTTCAGGAAACGTTAAAAGGGCGGATAGAAAATTATACGTAGATAAACTTGCCGCCACCTATATTTTAGAAACTTATATGATTAAAGCAAAAAGGGGGAACAATAATGGATAAAGAATTATTTGATAATGAAATTTTCTTTGATGACGGCGAACTTGAAGAAATTATAGAAATAGAAAATGAAGACGGCTCAATAACGGAATATTATTTAGTTGGTTGTATGAATTATAAAGGCAAAGATTACGCATTTTTCCAACCGGCAGAAGAGATTGAAGGAGTTAGTCCCGACAACGTTATAGCGTATGAAATGTTAAAAGACGGAAACACTTTACAAGAAATAGAAGACCAAGATTTGTACGATGAAATTATGCAAGAATATTATTTAGATTACGATGCAGAATACGTTGGCGAAGATATGCAAGATTTAATTAATTAAAATAAAAACGTTATAAAAATAAAAAAGCACCCCAATTAAATTTTAAGGGTGCATTTTTTATGGAATAATAGTTTTCATTTCGTATTCGTTAGTTTTAGTATTGGTTGCTAAATTGTATATATCGTTTGCTTCAACGTCTTTTAAGAAACACTCTTTTGCAACTCCGCTTAACTGATTAAAATCGCTTTTCCTAGTAATAAGGGGATATTTACTTTCTTTTGAAAGGTCTGAAAGTACGTTTTTTTTGTTTCCGTTGATTGCTAAAACTTTAAAATACAAACTCTCGTTTAAACATTTAAAGATAAAATCTTTTTCAACGTTTAGAAGGGAAGAAATCATAATTCTATTTAATCTCGTTTGAGTATATCTTTTGGTTTTTAATTTTTCAATTAGCGAAGGAAGTGTATAGTTATCTTTAATAAGTGCTTTAATTTTGTTTTCAAGCCCTTCGGTTAGGTCGCTGATTTTTATTAAATCTTCTTTACTTTTAATAAGTAAAGAATAAAGAATTTCTCTATCTAAATTAGGAAGTTTTTTAGGTAAATCTTCATAAACGTAATGCGGAAGATAATTCTTGGTTTTTTTAGTTTTACCTTCGCTTATCGCAGTTCTTATTGCTAGGGCTGACGGCAAGTTTTTATCTAATTTACAAGAATTATAATCGGATTGTCTTAAAATAGGCTTAATTTGAACGTCGTAATTCTTTTGTAAAATGGCTTTTACGTATTCAACGCCTAAAATGTTGTTTGGCGAAGATAAAAATTCAGGGTTAACTCCCTTTTGATTTGAGTCAACAAGTGCTAAATATTTTGCCTTTGCAAAAGAAACGCCACTATCTAAATGTTTTTTTAAATAATATTTATAGTCTTCGTTTTCATTTGCTAAAAATTTAGCCGTTTCAATAAGTTCTGACGGATTATCAGTTTCAACGCCAAAGCAAATTTGAGTAGGTTTTGGCAAGGCGTTTATAAGTTTTAATCCACCTTTTGCAAAAATTTCTGCATTTGCAGTTGAAAAGATTGCGGGTAATTCAATAACGATATCCGCACCACCTTTAATTGCGTGAGACGCCCTAGTATACTTATCTAAAATAGCGGGTTCACCCCTTTCGGTGAAATTTCCGCTCATAATAACTACGGTGTAATCAGGCTTTAAAACTTCGTTTATATAGTTTAAATGCTTTTTGTGTCCCAAATGAAAGGGATTATATTCACAAATTGATGAACAAATTTTCAAAATGTCTCCCTAGTTGTTTTACTTTTTTAAAAGTTTGGTATATACTATATACTAGTTTGTTGATTATATAATAATATAATACACTAAAAAGAAAAAATAATAAAGGATTTTTTAATAAAATTTTTAAGGAGAGTTTTTATGAGAGATATTTTAAAAGAAATCAAACAAAAAGCATCAGACCTTAACAAAATTATCGTACTTCCAGAAGGCGAAGATAAACGTGTTGTTAAAGCCGCTATTGACACTTGCAAGGAAAATATTGCAAGAGTAGTATTACTTGGTAAAGAAGAAGACATTATCGCTTTAAGTGATGGTGGCGATTTATCAAAAGTTACAATCGTTAACCCAGAAACTTACGACAAAACTAATAAATACGCTCAAATGCTTTTTGATATAAGGCAAGGCAAAATCAACAAAAAAACAGGACTTGCTGAATATCCTACGGTAGAAGACGCTAAAAACTACATATTAAAAGATTACACTATGTACGGAGCATTAATGCTTAAAGCAGGCGACGTTGACGGTATGGTATCAGGTGCTTGCCACTCAACTTCTAACACTTTAAGACCAGGTTTACAAGTAATTAAAACGGCAAAAGGCGAAAAAATGGTTTCTGCATACTTTTTAATGATTGCACCAGAAGGTGGTCATAAATTCTGTGAAGACGGTTGCTATATTTACGCTGATAGCGGTCTTAACCAAAATCCAACTAGCGAAGAACTTGCATATATTGCATTATCTTCTGCAAAATCAGCAGAAACGATTGCGGGCATTACGCCAAGAATTGCTTTTATATCTCACTCAACGAAAGGTAGTGCAAAACACGCTGACGTTAATAAAGTCGTTGACGCGTTTAACCTTTTTAAAGAAATTGCTCCAAACTATAATGCAGACGTCGAACTTCAATTTGACGCTGCTATCGTTCCATCAGTAGGCGCTTCAAAAGCACCGGGTTCAACGGTTGCGGGTCACGCAAACGTTCTTGTTTTCCC
>JAZRLL010000012.1:0-1519 GCA_045646745.1 Christensenellaceae bacterium | reverse complement strand
ACAAAAAACTATATTAAATATATTATAAAGAGAATAATTAATTTTTTGGTGAAAAATATGAATTTTTGCGAAAATATTATAAGTGCAATAACTAAAAGCGGAGTCTTGCCCCCAGCCTTTAAAATAACTTGGCTTGGTAATATAGGCGTGTATATAGAAGGCGTTCAAAACTTGTTTATCGTTAAAAGTGAAGAAATAATTTTAATAGTTAAAGGTGGGAATTTAGAGTTTAAAGGCGAAAACCTATTAATTTCATCGTATAACGACCAAGATATAACTATAAGTGGCAAAATTCACGAAATCAAGTTTAATAAAAAGGAGAGAAATGAAAAGGGGTAATTTAAGGTGCAAGTATAAAGTTTCCGGAAAAAACATACGCTTAATACCCAAATATCTTCATTTAAGGGGGGTAAGCGTTTATAATTTTAAACTTATTAACGAAAATTCAGGTGTAATAGTTATAGATTTTAAAGATAATAGCAAATTTTTTGCTATTTGCAAAAATATGTGTTATAATAAAACAATAATGGGATATAGCGGACTATTTTCCATAGTAGCCGTATTTTTTAGTAAAATAGGCGTATGTTTAGGGCTGGTTATATTCTTAATTTTATCCGTTTATTTTGACGATTTTATTTATAGAGTAGAAATAACGGGTAGCGGTAGTTATTATAAAGAGCAAACGATAGAGGTCGTTGAAAATTTAGGCGTAAAAAAATTTAGTAAATTTAGCGACTTTAATTTAAAAAAATTAGAAACGAGCATACTACAATCAAACAGTAATTTTTCCTTCGTTTCCTGCAAAAAACGTGGCAATAGGCTAATTATTAACTGCGAATTATCAAACGTTGAAAATACAACTCAAAACCATCTTGAAGGCGATTTAAAGGCTAGTGCTGACGGAATAATTGAAAGCATGGTCGTAATTAGGGGAACTCAATTAGTAAGCGTTGGAGATATGGTTAAAGGTGGCGATTCACTCGTTGGAGCATATTTTTTAGGCAGCGAAGATAAAATTTATCCAACCTACGTAATAGCAAGGGCAACGATTTTAAAAAACGAAGAATATTTTTACAAAAACACCGAATTTTCGGAAGAGAACAAGCAAAAATGCAAAAATATAAGTATTTTTTATAGTGAAAACGAATTTGTGTCTTGTGAATTTGAAAGCGTAAACGGTGGAATTTTAGTAAAATTAAAAGTTAGGATATATATAAATGGAGAATAAGATAGATAATTTTGAAAAAACGATAAAAGTAGGTAGTGCAACCTTACTTAGTGAATTGTTAGGCGTTTTTGACGAGAATTTGCAAACAATAATGACTCATACGGGAGCAAAAGTCTACGTTGAAGACGGAGCAATCAAGGTTTTTGGCAAGAAAGAAGACGTTTTGATAGCCGAAATGGTTATATCTAAACTATTAGACATAATTAGGATAGGCGAAGAAATAGACAAAACCCGTATTTTATATTGTATTGACCTTGCTAAATACGACGAGTTAAAGGATATAGAAAAAGC
>JAZRLL010000011.1:0-2464 GCA_045646745.1 Christensenellaceae bacterium | reverse complement strand
TAAAAGGAAACGTTAAAATTTACACTTATTTGGATAAAGAATTGCAAAATCAAATTAGTTCAATTAAAGTTGAAAATTTAGAAAATTACAACAAATCTCAAATTGTAATTAATTCTAAAAACGGCGGTGTTATCGCATATTTTGGAAATAATCTAAATTTAAAAAGAAACCCTGCATCTTGCGTAAAACCTTGGCTAATTTACGCCCCTATGATTAATGATAAAATAATTACTGAAAGCACGATAATTGACGATTCAAAAGTAAATATAGGCGGATATTCTCCACAAAACTACTTAGGCAAATACTACGGAAAAGTTGATATAAAAACCGCCTTATCTAAAAGTTTAAATATCCCAGCGGTAAAACTTTTAAATCTTTACGGATTAAAAAACGCAAATAGATATGCAAAGGAGTTAACGGATAATTTTGTGTGTAAAGACTTAACTTCTGCGCTTGGAAACTCTGAAAGCGGATTAACTTTAAAAGAACTTTGCGATGCGTACTCTCCTTTTAATTGCGACGGAAATTTTAAAAAATCTTCTTTTATTAAAAAAATTGAAATTAACAATAAAGTAGTTTATCAAAACAAAAATAGCGAAAAAAAGGTGTTTTCAAAAGAAACCTCCTTTATAATTAACGATATTTTAAAAGAAACGGTAAAAACGGGAACTTTAAAGAAGTTAAAAGATTATGATTTTGATTTATGCGGTAAAACGGGGACTAACGGAAATTCAAACGGAAATACAGACGCTTATTCAATTTGTTATACAAGCGAACATATAATTGGTTCTTGGTTTGGAGAAAAGGAAAATTTAATGCCAAATAGCGTTAGCGGTGGAACTTACCCAACCCTATACGCTAACGAAATTATAAAAAGTTTATATAAAAACCATATACCGAAAAATTTTATAAAACCTAATAACGTGGTTGAAGTAAACGTTGACACCAGCGAATTATTCGCTAATGAAAAAGCGTTAATTTCTGAAAGCGATGAAGGTTATAAAACCTATTACTACATTTTAGGAACAGAACCAAAAGTTAAAGTAAAACAACAAAATTTACCAATAATTGAAAATGTTAAAATCAGTCAAAGCAACGGTGTTGTAAAAATAGAATTTTCTTTAAAAAATGCGATAAAATATGAAATTATACAAAACAACAATATAGTTTACAGTGGAGAAAATGAGCGTGAATTTACTCAAAATTTATTAGAGTTTGGCTACTACGATTACTCAATTATCGCCTATTCAAAAAGTGGCGAAAAAATAAAATACGACTTACCAAAAATAAAATTTGATAAGTCATCTTTATTAATAGTTGAAGATTGGGATAAGGACTTTTAAAGGCTAATAACTTCAATTTGTTCAAAGGCGTTTGATATTAAATTTTCAATATCTAACGCTTTTTCAACTTGTATAACCTTTTCAAGTTTAGGTTTTATAAGTGGATATTTAGGCAAGAATACCGTACAACAATCTTCATATGGTAAAATTGAAGTTTCGTATGCACCTATTTTTTCAGACACTTCTATAATTTCTAATTTATCAAACATTACGACAGGTCTTAAAATTGGAAGACTTTCAACAACGCTATTAGTTGAAGTCATACTCTCAATAGTTTGTGAAGCAACCTGACCTAAACTTTCACCCGTTATTATTGCTTGTGCTCCAATTTTTTTTGCGAGCCTTTCAGCAATTCTAACCATAAATCTACGCATAATAGTTATCATATACTCTTCTGGGCATTTTTCGTGAATTGCTTCTTGTATTTCAGTAAATTTTACAATATGAAGTTTAAGCCCACCCGAGTACTCGCTTAAAATTTTAGATAAATCAATAACTTTTTGCCTTGCACCTTCGCCCGTGTACGGATATGAGTGGAAATGAATACAATCAATTCTCATACCCCTTTTTAACGTCATATAACCGGCAACGGGGCTATCAATACCGCCTGAAATCATAAGTAAACCCTTTCCAGACGAACCAATCGGCATACCACCCGTCATTTTAATTATATCGGTAAAAATAAGGGTATCGCCACACTCTCTAATATCAATGAAAAGCGTCGTATCAGGGGTGTGCACGTCAACTTTAAGGTTTTTATTATTGTCTAAAATAAACCCGCCAACTTGCTTAGAACACTCAATTGAGTGAAGACTGAATTTCTTGTCTGCCCTACGAGTTTCAACCTTAAAAGTGCCCGTTTTGTCTTGCATTAGCATATTAGCAACTTTCATTATCTCTTGCATTTCAGATTTTACTTTATACGCAATAGAAATTGTGTGAATTCCGCTTACTTTTTTAAGTTTATTAATAATTTCAGTAGATAAACTTTCATCAAAGCAATCAAGAAGGTATCTTCCCGTAATTTTTATAAATTTGTAATTAAAGTCTTTTAAAGCGTTTTTTATATTATCTTCAAGCAACTTTTCAAAATAATGCCTATTTTTGCCCTTTAAATGAAT
>JAZRLL010000010.1:0-3973 GCA_045646745.1 Christensenellaceae bacterium | reverse complement strand
ACCTAATTTTTGTATGCTTTTAAGAAAATATCTTCAAGGCGGTACGATTTTAGGAATTGAACTATATAACGGCGACAGAATTACAAAAATTAACGTAGTTAATAACAACGATTTTAAAGAAGAAAAACACTACTCTTTAATAGTTGAAGTTATGGGTAAATATTCAAACGTTTTTTTAACGCAAAACGACGTAATTTTAGGCAGTTTAAAGCAAAACAAATTATCGCTTGATAGCAAGCGTGTGATTTTAGTTGGGAGCAGATACGTTCCGCCTAAAAAACAAGATAAATACGACGCTTATGATATAGATAGTTTAGATTTAGTTTTTAATGATAATATAAGCGAAATTACGGGGAATTACATAATTAATTCCTTTATAAATTTTGCTCCGACAACTGCCGATGAAATAGCGTATAGAATAAACCAAAGTTTTAAAAATGGATATGATAAAAACGTTGCTAAAACTACTTTTTTAAACTTTTTATCTTTACCGAATAGCCCAACCGTTATAAAAGGCGTAAACGATTGTTTTATAGTAGATTACACTCACCTTTTAGGCGAAAGAACTTTTAATAGCGATTTTTTAAATTTACAAACACGTTTTTACGATAATTTAGAAAAAGCGGATTCTTTACAATCTATCAAAACTTCTCTTAATCAAAAAATAGTTCACGAAGAGCAAAAGGAATTAAAAAAATTAGCAATACTTCGTGAAAGAGAAAAAGATAGTAAAAATGCAGATAAATATAGAATTTACGGCGAACTTTTAACTAATAATTTATACAGATTAAATAAAGGAATTAATAAAGCGATAGTTTTTAATTATTACGAAAATAAAGATATTGAAATTCCCCTTTTGGTAGAATTTTCACCACAAGAAAACGCTAAAAAATACTTTAAAAAATATACTAAACTTAAAAACGCCTTTGAAATTACTACGAAACAAATTAGCGAAACGCTTGAATATTTAGACTATTTATCATCTATTAAATTAAGCGTTGAACTTTCCGAAAACTTATCAGATTTAAAAGGCATTGAGACTGAACTTGTTGATATTGGACTTATACGGGAGCAAAAAAAGACTAATAAATCTCAAAAAATAAAATTTGAATTTTTAACTTATAAAATTGACGGATTTATCGTTAAGGTTGGCAAAAACAATTTACAAAACGAAGACTTGCTATCTCAATCAAAAAAGGACGATATTTGGCTACACACAAAAGCCTATCACTCCTCTTTCGTTATAATATTTACAAGCGGTCGTGAAGTGTTTGACGAAACGATTAAAACTTGCTCGGAAATTTGCGCTTATTATTCACAAGGTAGAAAAGGAAACAAAATTGAAGTTTCTTACACTTTTAGAAAGAACGTTAAAAAACCACCGAAAGCAAAATGCGGTATGGTTAATTATACAAATTATAGTTCAATTTTAGTTGAGCCTAATAACCACTTAAATCTTTTATTAAAATAAAATTTAATCTTTTTTTAAAAAAAATTCTGCCAAAATCTTGGCAGAAATTTTTTATTTATTAATTTTTATTCCAACTTTTTGGAACTCCGTTTACGTAGCGCCAATATTTATAAGCATCTACCGATGGTTTAGTATCTCTATACAATAAAACGTTATATATAGATTGGTCCAACGCACCAGAAGTTATATTAAATGCAGATTTTAATTGTGCTTCTGTAAACGAAAGTTCAGTAGTTGTAAAGCAAATATCAATTCTTTTAGTGGCCGTAAGCGATTTAACACCTAACGAAGTTAACGTTTCTGGGAAAACAACGTACGTTAAAGCGCTAATTTCAATTGCAGAATCGCTTATACTTTCTAAACTATCTGGTAAAACCAACGTTTCAACGGCAACCAAGCCTCTCATTGAGTCAGTAGGTATATTTTTGATCTTTGAACCCTTTTCAAACACAATGCTTTCTAATCTCGTCATAAAGCCAAAAGTGCATTTTTGAATACTTTCAACGCTCTTTGGAATAAAGAGTTCTTTAACGTTTTTAGCACCATATAAGAAATACCAATCAATTGACTTTAAAGTGTTTGGTAAAGTAATTTTTTCCAAATTCAAAGAACCATGGAAAACACTTTTTTCAGTTGAAGTAACGGGATAGTTTTTGCCGTTATATTCAACGTAATCAACGAAACTTGCTTCTTTTAGCGCAAAAGATTGAATAGTAATGGTCGCTTCGCCCTTTGATAAATTTAAACAATACAACAATTTATCTTTATGGATATACACTTTTCCATCGCTAGCAATTTTAGACGTGTTATTTTTATAATCTAAAACAAGCGGAGCAGTATTTTCAAGGTCGTATCCCGTACCATAATTTGCGTTTTTATTCCAATTTTGATTAATTTGGCTACCAGCAGGAGCAACGTTTGATTCAATATAACAAACAACCGCCCTTGCTCCCATAATTACGTTAGAACCAATAACGTATACTGACTTTGGAATGTATAATTCCAATAAACCCTCACAATTTTCAAAAGCACCGTCGTTGATTGCAATTACGGGAACGTTAATCCCGTTAACCATAATACTGTTTGCAATATTTGCTATTTCAAGGTTATAACCTTGTTTTACTACTCTTGCTTGATTGTTTGAAATGGAATATATAATGCCGTCGTTAACAACGTATTGATTACCATTGTTTGCAACTTTATTATTATTGCAATCCCAAATAATTGGATTGTTATATAAATTCCAACTTTCGTGCCAAGTTAAAGGTTTATCCGTGCTTTGAATTTCCGCTTTAATTATTGCAACGGAAGAATTTTCAAATACGATAGCACCCATAGTTTTAACAGACTTTGGAATAAATATTTGAGTTAATGATTTACACTCGCTAAAAGCGAAATCGGAAATAGTAGTTAGTGTGCTATTCTCCGCAAAAATTACTTCTTTTAAATTTATACAATTTCTAAAAGCATTTAAACCAATTTCTTTTAAAGAACTAGGTAAAACGATACTAGTGAAAGTATGGCAATTTTTAAAGGCCTCATCGTGAATAGAAATTACGCCTTCTGGAACAATTAAATCCTTTTTATTTTCGTTTTTAACACCCGTGACAACATATCCATTAGCACTTGCAACGTAATAAAAGTCGTTAATTTCGCTAGATATTTCAGGAATTTCAGTCGTTTCATTATTTTCGTTATTTAAACAACCCATTAAACCTATTGAAGTTGTTAGAAGCATTATTATAGATAAAATGGTAATTAAAGCCTTTTTCATGTTTTCTCCTTAAATTTGTAAATTAATTAGACTTTCTAAATTGTAATAATTTCCTAATTTCGTTAATAGTTTCCAAAGTTGAATCACCGTTGAAAATTGGAATAGTTTGAACTTGACCGTTATAAACGATTTCTAAATTGCAAACGTTTTTAATAATAGGTATAAGTTTAACTTTCTTTTTTGAAATAAAGGAAAGGTCTTCTTCGTAATATTCAACGTTTTTATTTGTGTATGAAATACTTAAAACGTCTTTATACGAAAATTCCTTAGTGGTTTCATAAGTGTAATTGTAAAGCAAATCCATAACGAAAGTGTATACTGAAAAGGTTTTTTCAGTAAAGATTATAAAAGAAATTTGATATTTGTTTGAATATTTTGAACTTTGAGTTAACTTAACGTCGTCGCCTTCTAATAAAAACCCTTTTAATTGATAAATATAAGTGTTTTCATCGTTTAAATCAATATTAAACAATTTTAAAATTCTATCATTTATATTGCGCTTCGCAACTTCTTCTTCGGCAAATTTTAAAAATTCTTCGTCAGCCATAGGTCTTTTAACCTTTGCACCGTTTTCGTAAAAACAACTTTCTTTTAATTTAGAATAATTTTCTGATGGAATTAAACTTTCTATAAGTGGGCTATCAGCATTAACTAAAAGAACTTTTAATTTGTTTTTCATATTTTATCCCCCATAAAAAACTTTGGCTCATAATCGTTTATTATAATAT
>JAZRLL010000009.1:0-13080 GCA_045646745.1 Christensenellaceae bacterium | reverse complement strand
TTCGTTTTGGTATCTATATTCAACGTGAACGCTTTCAAGTTGAGTTCCTAAAAGTTCAATGTATCTATCTTCGCCGTATAAATTAACGTCTAAAATAGTCTTTTCAAAAGTTTGGATAAACTTGCCTTGCTTTTGCTTTACAAAACCCTTTGAAGAAGGTAAGGTGTACACGTCGCAATCAAACTCTATATGGTAGTTGTTTGAAAAAACTTCGTCGTGTATATTTTGCTTTTGCCAATTAAACCAGTCTGGAATATGTGAAAACTCCGTCTCGCCGTCTTTAGCAGTCAACGTACCGTCCTCTCCCATTTCCCACACTTTGCCACAAGCCGTGCAGGTAAGGGTAATTCCTTCGCCTAGCATTTTAAATTCAGTTTTGCATTTTGGGCATTGGTAGAGTATAGCGTTTAAGTTTTCGGCTCTCTTTTCGTATTTTATTTTAGCACCGCTTTCTTTAAGCCACTTCCAATCGTCGTAGGTTAAGTTTTCTTTAATTCTACTATTTATCTCGTCAACCGACAACGTTTCAAGTTCTTCTTGAGAAACTATTTGTTTAACCGTTGCCGCCATTGGCATATAGTTTTGCTTGTATTTATTCCATTGAGGGTCGCTTACGTAATTGCCTTTTGCATTTATCGTAATTACTGGAACTTTTAAAAACTTAGCCAACTTTCCTAATGAGTCTGGCAAATAACTCGTCGTTCCGTCTAAAGAATATCTAGCCTCTGGATACATAACGACAACGTTTTTTAATTTCTTCGTTGCATAGCGCATATGCTTCATTAAATACAAGTCGTTTGCAAACTTACGCTTTGGAATTACGCCAAGCATTCTCATAATAAGGTTGCTAAAATCGTTAAATCCGTCAAGCGTTGCAATGCAGTTCATTTTTTGCGTCTTTACTGCTTTATATAAAATATAAAAATCGTTGAACGCCCCGTGGTTTGCTAAAATAAGACTAGGTCTTGGTATCTTTTTTAAGTTTACGTACTCAATATCAATCTTTCTTCTAGCACGCATAATCCAAGCAACTAACCTTGCTACTAAAAGCAGAGGAGTAGGGCTGTTTGGCTTTTTGCTAAAATCATAATGTTCAATTTCCTTTTGCTTACAAATTTTATTCATTTATTCTCCTTAATTTATTAAATTATAAATTTTTTTAGATTATATTGTCAACGAGTTATTTAAAATTTGCAAATATTGTGCAACTGCACAACATTTTAAACGTAAATAAGTTGAATAAATTACCAAATTGTGTTAAAATAAGTAAAAATTATTCGTTTATTAATATAGGGAGTAAATTTATGATAGATAGTAGAATAGAAAAACTAGCAAGCGTTTTAGTTAATTATTCGGTAGAGCTTAAAAAAGGCGAAAAACTTTTAATCGAAGCAAAAGGCGTTGACTATATGCTTGTTAACGAACTTGTAAAAGAAGCCTTTAAAGTAGGAGCGTATCCTTTCGTTAGCATTTACGACAATAGGGTGTCTCGCGAATTATTGATGGGGGAAACGGAAGAATATGCTAAATTAAAAGCAAAATACGATACTTATAAAATGGCGGATATGGACGCATATATAGGAATTAGGGGTGGAAACAACTCAAACGAAACGTCTGACGTGCCTGAAAGAAATATTCAAATAGATAGCGAATTTTATTCGCTTCCCGTTCATCACGAATTAAGGGTAAAAAAGACTAAATGGGTAGTTTTAAGATATCCAAACGAAGGTATGGCTTGTCAAGCGGGTATGAGCAGTGATGCTTTTGAAGATTTATACTTTAAAGTTTGCAATTTAGATTATTCTAAAATGGATAAAGCGATGGATAATTTAAAAGCAAGGCTTGATAGGGGAGATAAAGTTCGTATTATTGCAAAAGATACCGACTTGACTTTTTCTATAAAAGGAATAGGCTCAAAGAAATGTTCAGGACATTGTAATATCCCAGACGGCGAAATTTACACCGCACCCGTAAAAAACAGCGTTAACGGAGTTATAACTTACAATACTCCGTCTATTGAAAACGGCTTTAAGTTTGAAAACGTTTCTTTAACCTTTAAAGACGGTAAAATTATAAAAGCAACGGCAAACGACCAATCTAAAATAGATAGTATTTTCAACACTGACGAAGGTGCAAGATACGTTGGCGAATTTGCTTTCGGCGTTAATCCGTTTATAGTAAAACCTATGGGAGATATTTTGTTTGACGAGAAATTTTCCGGCTCAATCCACTTTACCCCAGGCAGTTGCTATGACGATTGCTATAATGGAAATGAATCGGCTATACATTGGGATTTAGTTCAAATTCAAACTAAAGAATACGGTGGCGGAGAGATTTATATTGACGGCGAACTCATAAGAAAAGACGGTCTTTTCGTTCCAGACGATTTAAAATGCTTAAATCCCGAAAATTTGAAATAATTCGTTTAAAAATGTTTGACTAAAAATGGTAAAAATATTATAATAGTAAAAGTTCGGTTAATTTTATTAGCCAAATGCACAAAATAGTTAAAATTTAACACAAGTTAATTTAGGAGGACAATAATATGTCAAATGTAAAAGTTGCTATCAATGGTTTTGGTAGAATTGGTCGTCTCGCTTTCAGACAAATGTTTGATGCTGACGGTTACGAAGTTGTTGCTATTAACGACTTAACAAGCCCAAAAATGCTTGCTCACCTTTTAAAATATGATACGATGCAAGGTAATTACGTTGCAAAAGGTCATACAGTTGAAGCTACTGATAATTCAATTATCGTAGACGGAAAAGAAATTATTATTTACGCAAAAGCAAACGCTAGCGAACTTCCTTGGGGAGAAATCGGAGTTGACGTTGTTTTAGAATGTACAGGTTTCTATACTTCTAAGGCAAAAGCACAAGCACACATTGACGCTGGTGCTAAAAAGGTTGTTATTTCTGCTCCTGCTGGAAACGACCTTCCTACAATAGTATTTAACGTTAACCACGATTCATTAACTAAAGAAGACACTATCATTTCTGCTGCTTCTTGTACTACTAACTGCTTAGCACCAATGGCTAAGGCGTTAAATGATTACGCTCCTATCCAATCTGGTATTATGACTACCGTTCACGCTTATACAGGCGACCAAATGATTTTAGACGGTCCACAAAGAAAAGGAGACCTTCGTAGGTCAAGAGCAGGCGCTATGAACATCGTTCCTAACTCTACGGGCGCTGCAAAAGCAATCGGTCTTGTTATTCCAGAACTTAACGGCAAACTTATCGGTTCTGCTCAAAGAGTTCCAACTGCTACCGGTTCAACTACTATCTTAGTTGCTGTTGTTAAAGGTAAAGATATCACTAAAGAAGGTATCAATGAAGCGATGAAAGCGCAAGCAACTGAATCATTCGGCTACAACGTTGATGAAATTGTTTCTTCTGACGTTATCGGTATGAAATATGGTTCACTTTTTGATGCTACTCAAACTATGGTTTCTAAAATTGACGACGATACTTACCAAGTACAAGTTGTTTCTTGGTACGATAACGAAAACTCTTATACGTCTCAAATGGTTAGGACTATTAAATATTTTGCAGAAATCTAATTTTAAAAGACCTATTCATCTCGTATAACTGCGTTAACTAAAATAAAATCCCCACTTTCATAACCAAAAAGGTTAATTTAAGCGGGGATTTTTTTTGAGCCTTGTTATCCGAGCGACTAGGCCTTTTAAAACCATATAATAAACAAAAAGAATTTAGAAAACATTTCACTAGTATAACTGCGTTAACTAAAATAAAATCCCCACTTTCATAACCAAAAAGGTTTATTTAAGCGGGGATTTTTTTTGAGCCTTCTTTTTTTTAAACTTAAAACGTTAGCCTAATGCCTTTTTAACAGAGTGTTGACATAAACGTATTTAAGTTGTATAATATACGTGTAGCGTTTATGCGTTTACTTATAGGAGTAAAAATGACTAAAAAACAATTTCTTCAAGAATTGAAAAGCGTTTTTAAAAAACAAAAAAAGGAAGATATTAAAAACACTTTAAATTATTACGATATCGTTATTGACGATTACGTAAAAGGTGGAGCAACCGAAGAAGAAGCGGTTGCTTGTTTGGATACTCCTATTGAAATTTACAATAAATTTTGTTTTGATTACGCAAAAGATAATTCCTCTCAAAGCGAAACCCAAAAGAATCAAAAATCTAAATCAATTTTTTTAATTCCTTTAATATTCGTTGCAGTTGTTTGTTGTTTCGTTGGAATACTTTTAGGAATGCTTATTTTAATTTTAATGTTTTCTATTGAAGTTATACTTGCACTTGGCGGAATCGGTGGAATTATCGGCTCTGGGTTTTATATGTTAGAGCATATCCCTACGGCGTTAGTTTTATTGGGTTTATCGCTAATTGCAATATCAATAGTAATTATTTCGGTTAAGCCGTTTTTAAAATTTTGCGGAATTTGTATTTTCATATCAATAAGGGGATTTAAAAATACCTATTGGTTAATAATGGGAAAACGAAAGGAGATTTATGAGTAAAAGAAGAATTATAACGTTTGCCACTTTGTTTTCCGTTGGAATTATAGTGTTTTTAATTGGATTAACGATGGTTAATTTCAATATTCACTCCTTAATTTTTATGGGGAAATACTCAAAAGTTGAAAAAACCTTTTCAAATGCAAACGATAGTAAAATTGTAATTGATTGCGAAATTGACGATATCTATATTGAGCAAAACGACGGCGATTTAATTGAATTTACTTATTTTACGTCTGACAAAATTAAATACAGTTTGACAAACAAAAACGATATTATTTCTCTAACTATGGAAGATAGAAAATGGTCGGATTATTTTGAAGTTAATTTTGAAAAAAAATTCGTTAAATTAACACTTCCAGAAAATTACGTTGGCGAATTAGAAGTTTATAATAAAAAAGGTAAAATTAAAGTTGATAACCTTTTAAACGCTTCAAAACTATTTATCCGTGGTGAAGATAGCGACGTTGTTTTATCAAATCTTCAAATTAATTCCGTATCAATAGAAAATACGGGCGGAGATATTACGATTAATAAACTTTCGTCTACTAATGAAAGTAGCGATTATTATTTTAAAACTCACGCTGGGGATATTTTAATAAACAAATTAAATTCTAATTTAGATGGAAAGTCAAAATTTAACGTAGAATCTACGATAGGTGAAATAGAGTTTAATGAAACTAAAATTTTTAAAGTAAACGCAATATCTAATGAAGGAACTATTAAATTCACAAAATTAACATCAAACGATATATACGTTAAAACGGGATTTGCGGGTACAATCGTCGGTGAAATTGACGGGGACAAGCAAGAGTATTTTATAGAAATTGACGGTGGAATTAATAACAATATTGTTTCAAGTGTTGGTATTAAAGAAGAAACTACGTTAACTAAATTTTTATATTGTAAAGTTTTTGCAAACGTTAAAATTGACTTTACCAAACATAGTTCATTAGAATAATAAAATTAAGGTTTTACGCTAAAACGTAAAACCTTTTTTATGAGTAAAAAATCGTAAAATACGCAAAATACTTACTAATTAATATTGACAATATACGGCTTTTGCTTTAAAATATAATGTATAATGCAAGAAAAATAGTAATAAAAGGAGAGTTTATGAAAAGGCTTATTTATATAACCACGATGTTTGTAGTTTTATTAACTTTATCAATAGGCTTAGTAGGTTGTGATAAACAAGTTTCTTATAACATAATATTAAATGCAGGCGAGGGTGCTTCCGTAGAATCAGGTTACGTTAAGGTGGTTGAAGGTAAAAATTACACGTTAAAAGTTCCTTCAAAAAAGGGCTATGATTTTGAAGCGTGGTATGATAGGGATAATAACAAGATAGAATTAAAAGGCAAATGGACTTACGGCGATGTAAAGGAAGTTTACGCTAAATATACTCCGAAAAAATACGTAATTTCCTTTGACCTTAACGGCGGAACGATGGACTATGAAGAACTTAACGTGTGGTATAACCAAAATTACACTTTGTCAAATCCAACTAAAAAGGGCTATACGTTTAGTAAATGGAAAAATGGCGAAACTGATTTTTCAAGTCAGGGAATTTGGCAACTTGACTCTAATTTAACTTTAAACGCCGAGTATACTGCTAATTCTTATAAAGTTAATTATGAAGCCGATGAAAGTTTAGCAACTTTATCAAAAACTACTGAATTCGTTGTATATGATTCAAAAATAGATTTCCCTGAAATTATTTTTAAAGGGGATAAATCAAAGGAATATAGTTTTGTAGGCTTTAACGTTAAAGGTACTGAAACAATTTTAGCAGAAGAGCCTGAAAAGTGGAATTACGATACTGAAATTAATCTAGTTGCCGTTTTTGCTAAAAATACCTATACTATAAACTTTAAGGAAGTTGACGGTGTTTCTTTGGACGCAATTTCAGGATATTACTATCAAGAAATTACTCTTCCTACACCAACTAAAAAGGGTTATAATTTCGTTGGATATTCATACGAAGGCGCAACTTCAATTTACACTAATACTAAATGGATAATTGAAGACAACGTCGTTTTAGAGCCTGTTTTTGAACCTGTTGAATTTGATATAACTTTAAATGCAGGTAAAGGTAAAATAAACGGAGTAAGTCAAACTACTATTAAAGTTAAATACGACGAATCATTAACTAAATATCTTCCTGAACGTTTAGGTTATAATTTCGTTGGTTGGTTATATGACGGGGAAATGTTTAAGGACACTTCTGAAATTTATAATAGATATGGAGATGCTCAAATAACTTTAATTGCAATATGGCGTGATAGCAGTTGGCCAGAAATTGAAGTTTAATATTAATATTTTTAAGCACACTTTTGCAGTGTGCTTAATTTTTTTTACAGAAAAATTAAAAATTATATTTAAAACGTTGAGTTTTTATTGAAAAAGGTTTAAAATATATAGTGATTAAAAAGCAAAAATAAAAGGAGCGATTAAATGATAAAAGTTGATATTATTTCTGGTTTTTTAGGTGCGGGCAAAACCACCTTAATTAAAAAATTATTTGAAAGCAGTATAAAGAGTGAAAAAGTTGCTTTAATAGAAAACGAATTTGGCGAAATTGGAATTGACGGAACTTTTTTAAAAAATTCTGGTATTGAAATAAAAGAAATTAATTCGGGTTGTATTTGTTGTTCGCTCGTTGGAAACTTTGGCGATGCTTTAAAAGAACTCGTTTCTAAATATAATCCTGATAGAATTATTATAGAGCCGTCTGGCGTTGGAAAACTTTCTGAAATAATAAATGCAGTTAAAGGCGTAGATATTGACCTTAAATTGAATATCGTTTGTACCGTTGTAGACGGCGGAAAGTGTAAAATGTACTCTAAAAATTTTGGAGAATTTTATCTTGACCAAATAATTGAAGCAAACACTATCGTTGTTTCTAAAACTGATAAACTTAGTGAAGATAAAATTATTTCTGCGTGCGAACACTTAAAAGAACATAACCCAACCGCAACTATAATTACTACACCTATAACAGAACTTAACGGCAAATTATTGCTTGAAAATTTAGAAGATAGTATTGATTTAACTGATTTTGTTATTAAAAATTTAATGGCTCAAAATATAAATGACCACCACCACGACCACGATTGCTGTGAACACGAACACCACCATGACCATGATTGCTGTGAACACGAACACCACCACGACCATGATTGTTGTGAACACGGACACCACCACGACCACGATTGCTGTGAACACGAACACCACGACCACGAGTGTTGTTGTGGGCATCATCACGAGCATAATCATAAAGCAAACGAAGTGTTTGATAGTTGGGGTAAAGAAAGCCCTATTTCGTACACGAAAGAGCAACTTGAAAACATCTTAAAAGAACTTGCAACTAATAATTATGGCGTTATATTAAGAGCAAAAGGCGTAGTTAAAGGAGTTGGCGTTAGCGATTGGTATTATTTTGACTTTGTTTCGGGAGATTACGATATAAGAACGGGTGAGCCTGACGTAATATCAAAAACTTGTGTTATTGGCAGTAATTTAAATATAGAAAAAATAGAAGAATTATTTAGCGTAAGGGGGTAATAATGGGTTTACCTGTTGTAATTATTAGGGGAATACTTGAAAGTGGAAAAACTACTTTTATACAAAACTCGTTAAAAAATAAAGATTTCGGTGATTTGGGTAGAGTTCTTATATTATCCCTTGAAAGCGGAGAAGTTGAATACGACCAAACCCTTTTAAAAAAATGCAACGCACAAGTTGAATACGTTGAGAATAAAGAAGACTTTACTTTTAGTAAAATTAACGATTTAGTAAGAAAGTATAAACCACACGTATTATTTATTGAAGTTAATGAGACGTGGGAATTTGAAGAATTGCCTTTACCTTCGTATTTTGATATTCAACAAGTAATGTTGATAATAGACGGGACTACTTTTTCAACCTATTTTAGCAATATGCGTCAAAGATTTTTCAATATGATAACGGGTAGTGAAATCGTTTTGATAAACAGATGTAAGCCCGTAGTTGAAACTTCTCAATTTAAAAGAAGCGTTAAAATGATAAATAATAACGTAGCGGTTTTAGCCCTTGATGAAAACGATAAAGAAATAAAACTTGAAAGCGATTTACCGTATAGTTTAAAAGGCGAAATTATAAAAATTAATCTTGACGATTTTGGAGCGTTTTATATTGATACGTTTGAAAATAAGGATAGATACGTAGGTAAAGTAGTAGAATTTGAGTGTATGGCGGTTTTTGATAAAAAACTTCCACCAAAGTCTTTTATAGCAGGTAGGCTTGCAATGACTTGTTGCGTTGACGATATTCAGTTAATAGGTCATTTATGCGCTTATAAGCAAGAACTTAATATAAAAGATAGAAGTTGGGTAAAACTTAAAGCCCACGTTCACTATTTAAAATTTAAAGGTGCAAAAGGCGAACAAATAGTTTTTGACGCATTAGAAATAACTCCAATAGAAAATATTGACGATGAAAAAGCGCTTTTAAAATTAACGTAAAACAAAAAGAGTAGCAAAATTTGCTACTCTTTTAAATTACTAAAATAATAATAGTTAAATTTTAAAAACAATATAACGCCATACCTAAAATTGCTGATAATATTATAAGTAAAATAGGCGAAAGTTTTTTCTTTATTAACTTTTTAAATAACACGTCAACGCCAACTATTATAGCAAAAATTAAAATTGACTTATAGTCAAAGGTGAAGGTGCTATTTAGGTTTTTAAATCCAAATAAAGCCCCGAAAACCATAGTAACACCCGTTGCCGTAATAAGTCCTGCAACTACGGGTCTAACGCCTTTTAAAATCCCTTGAACGCACTTAAAATTTAAAAAATCTTTTGCGAAAATAGAAATAATCAAAATTATTACAAAAGAAGGAATAATAACTCCTAAAACGGCTAAAAGCGAGCCTAAAAGGTTTCCACTAGCAGTAGCGCCTATAAAGGTTGACATATTAATTGCAATAGGTCCGGGAGTAGACTCTGAAACGGCAATCAAATTTAAAAATAATTCTTCCGACGCCCATTTGTGAATTAATACTACTTCTTCTTTGATTAAAGAAATCATACCGTAGCCACCGCCGAAAGAAACGGCGCCAATCTTTAAAAAAGTTAAAAATAATTCAAGGTAAATCATTTGTTTTCCCCCTTATTATTTTTGCTTTTAGTTAAAGATAAAAGGTAAACGAAAAGCCCAACTATTGCACCTATTAAAATATAAAAAATTGAAGAAAATTTTATAGAAAATAGGGTAAAGGTAATTAAAGCAAGCATCGTTAAAATTAGTAAAATCAGGGAAATAACGTTAAATTTTAAATGCTTTATCATTTTAATTCCCGCAGATAATATCAAATAAGAAACGCAAACTTGAATTCCTTTAAAAGCAAACTGAACGATACTTAAACTTAAAAACAAGTCAAAAAATAATGATATAATATAAATTATTAAAAAGGACGGGATACAAACTGCAATAGTTGAAAAAAGCGAGCCCCAAAAACCAGCAAGTTTATATCCAATATAAGTTGAACTATTAATTGCGATAGGTCCTGGCGTTGATTCTGCTATTGCAAGCATATCCGCAAACTCTTGACTTTTTAAATATTTTTTCTTTTCAACGAATTCGTTTTCAAGCAAAACCACCATAGCGTATCCACCGCCAAAAGTGAAAAGCCCGATTTTAAGCATCGTCAAAAACAATTCTAAAATAGTTTTAAACTTTTTCATTTAAACCCTTCCTTTTAGCCTTAATTTTAGGATAAACGATATAGAAAATTGAAAGTAAAATTCCCGCAACTATCATAATTATAGACCAAAATTGCGAAGGTGAAATTATTCCTAAAAATTCTCCTCTGTGGTCGGCTCTAAAAAACTCTATTATAAATCTAAAAACGCCGTAAAAAACAAGGTATACCGAAAGGGCGTGTTTTGATTTGTATTTTAAGGTTATAACGGATAAAATTCCAAATAAAACAAATAAAAATATTGATTCGTAAAGTTGTGTTGGAAGGTAATATCCCCAGCCGTTAGTTCCCTTCATATATAAACCGCCAACACCTTGTTCGTAGCCCAAAAAAGTGCCGTGGCAACAACCTGCAAATAAACAGCCAATTCTACCAAATGCGTGGGCAATAGTAATACAACACGAAGCAACGATAGTTATTTTTGATAATTTTTCTCCCACAAATTTTTTAAATAAAAAATAAATGAGTAAAAAGCAAATAACTCCGCCTATTAAACCGCCTATAAAAGTTATAGAACTACCTAAAACGAAGCCTTCTTCTGGATTTTCTATGTAGTTATAAAGCGATTGAAATAGTGCTGCGGAAAAAAAGCCCGTAGCGATAGAGAAAATTGCCGTATAAAATACGAAATCCAAACTTTTTTCACTAATATTAATTTTTTTGCCGTAATAATACAAGATTAAAAAACAAACTAAAATGCCTATTCCAATAAATAATCCGTATAGATGAATACCCAAAAACAATTCGTGTGGATACATAATTAATCTCCTAAAAATTAGCGAAAATAAACGTTTATAAAGATATTATACACTATTTAACTTAATATGTAAAATATAAAAAATTAAAAATGGTTAAAAAAATAGCAAAAGCGTTAAAAATATGGTATAATAAATAAAAGTACAAATATAAAAGGTGAAAAATGTTTAAAGCGTTAATCGTAGAAGACGATAAAAATATTAGAAAGTTAATGCAAATAAAATTAACTAACGAAGGTTATAGCGTAATTACAGCCGAAGACGGATTAGACGCACTAAATAAAATTGCCGAAAATCACGTTGACATAATAATTTTAGATGCGATGATGCCTAAAATGGACGGTTTTGAGTTTTTAGAAACTATTAGAAAAGACGGAAATTTAACGCCAATAATTATGGTAACTGCAAGGGGAAGTTTTGACGATAAAAGGCAGGGTTTTATGCTCGGAGTAGACGATTACATGATAAAACCTATTGATTTTAACGAATTATCGTTAAGGATAATAGCGGTTTTAAGGCGTGCTAAAATTGTTAATGAAAGAAAAATAGAAATTGGAAACACCGTTTTAGATTATAATACCTTAACCGTTTACGATAATGAAAACAAGGTAAATTTAACTAAAAAAGAATTTGATATTTTATACAAATTATTATTTTATCCAGAACGCTCGTATTCTAAGAGAATGTTGTTTGAAGAGTTTTGGGATTACGATAGTGAAACCGAAGAAGATATCGTTAAAGTTTATATAAATAAAATTAGAAACAAAATTTCCGTTTTTTCAAATATTGACATTGAAACTATAAGGGGAATTGGGTACAAGGGAATTAAAAATGAAAAATGATATGCTAAATTTTCAGCCTAAAAGCAAAAGGCGTTTACTTCCAAAAATAAGCGTAAACAGGAAATTATTATCGCCTATTAAATTTATTATTTTTGTTTTGGTCGTTTGGGTAATAGGTATAATTTTAGGTGTCGGAATAAACTTTGTTATAATGGAATATATCAATTTTGATACTAATATTCAATACGTTTCGTTAGTGCTAGCCTTTGTTTTAGCAAGTGCGATAATTGCCATGCCAATTATGTTTTTAATAACTCGTTCATTAACGAAAATTACAAATTACGTAAATGAAAACATTGATAAAATAGCAAACGGCGACTACACTATTAAATTAAATCACATAACTAAAAACCCGCATATAAACAACTCAATAGACAACTTTAATAAAATGGTAGAGCAATTAAATTCGGTAAAAATATTAAAAAACGACTTTATCTCGGGTTTTTCACACGAATTTAAAACTCCGATAGTTTCTATTAAGGGCTATGCTGAATTATTGCTGGAAGAAGATAGTTTACAAGAAGAGCAAAAAGAATATTTAAAAATAATAGTAGACGAGAGTAGAAGGTTATCAAAATTATCTGAAAACGTAATGATGCTTGCAAGTTTAGATAGTCAAACCATAATAACCAACAAAAAAGTTTTTTCTCTTGACGGCGAAATTGAAAATTGCGTTTTATTATTAGACGGAAAACTTAAAAGAAAAAAAATTGATTTAACCTTGGATTTGGACGATATTTCTATTGAAAGCGACCCTGATTTAGTTAAACAAATTTGGATAAATTTATTAAATAATAGCATTAAATTCGTAGGTGAAGGCGGAAAAATATTTATATCTTTAAAAACCGATGAAAACGGAGACGTTGTTTTCAAAATCGTAGACGACGGAATTGGTATGAGTAAAGAAACTCAAAAGCACATTTTTGATAAATTTTATCAAGGGGATAAATCTCATTATAAAAAGGGGATTGGGTTAGGATTAACGATAGTTCGTAGGATTTTAGAGATTATCGGTGGCGAAATTGAGTGCGAAAGTGAAGTTCATAAAGGTACTACGATGAGCGTAAAATTGAAAAAAACGGGCGAATAAGGACGAATAAATTAATAAATTATATAAATAATTTAATAATAATTAAAAATAAAGTTAAAAATATTTCTAAAAGTGCTTAAAAAATGTTGACAGAACGGCAAATTTAGGTTAAAATAATTAAGCACTCCATAAAACAAG
>JAZRLL010000008.1:0-1200 GCA_045646745.1 Christensenellaceae bacterium | reverse complement strand
GTTGGAGCAACTAAGGGCGCAAACGATATTTATTTCGTATACGGTGGTGAAAAACTTGTAATCACTTATACTAACGGCAAAAATGGTCCGCAATTACCAATCACTGCTTTAACGGAAGATAGAAATGAAGACGGTGTTGTTAATAAAGATGATTTACAAGACGGCGAATTTGTAATTTCTACTGCTGGATATTATTTAGTTAACGGAAATGAAATTTGTTCTTATGAAAAATCAGGAACTAGCAATTACGGCGGTATAACGATTGTAGTAAAATTTGGCGGAATTGAGTATTCAAATACAATTTACGTTAAATTCTGGGCTTCAAGAAGACTTGACGCTACTGCAACGTTAAATGCTGAACCAATGGGCGTTTACGCAAATCAATCTTATACTATTAAAGCAACTGATAACTTAGTATTAGGATTTAAAGATATAGTTAACAACGTTGTGTTTACTCTTGGAACCGATAAAGATAATTTAAACGATAACGAATATTTCGTTGAATTTGACGGCGCTGCTTACGCAATTGATGAAAACGGCGTTGTTAAAGCAAGCGGAATTTACGACGTTGCTTCTAAGGTTGTTATAACTTACAAAGTAGATGGCGAAACTAAAACTCTTGATTGCTTCTACTTAACTATTGAAGCACCTGAAACGGCTGTTAAAGTATCTGCAACGTTAAACGGCGAAGATTTTGAGATAGCGGAAAAAGGTTCGTATTCTATCGTTGAAACTGATTTGTTTATCGTTAACTTAACTAACCTTGCAATTAGCGAAGACTTTGCTCTTGCACAAGACGTTAACAATTTACAAAATGGAGAATATTTCTTAACGTTTGCAGACGATAGTTATAGATTTGACGGAAATAAAGTTGTTCTCAACGGAACTACTTATAGCGTTGCATCTATGGTTTCTATAACCTATAAAGTAGATAATAAAGTTAAAACAATTGAAGCATTTAGTTTAACTATTAATAAAGTTTCGCCAACTGTTAACGTTGAAATGGTTGGAGCAACTAAGGGCGCAAACGATATTTATTTCGTATACGGTGGTGAAAAACTTGTAATCACTTATACTAACGGCAAAAATGGTCCGCAATTACCTATCACTGCTTTAACGGAAGATAGAAACGACGACGGCGTTATTAATAAAGACGATTTACAAGACAATGAATTCGTAATTGCTCCTGGCAACGTTTAC
>JAZRLL010000007.1:0-1615 GCA_045646745.1 Christensenellaceae bacterium | reverse complement strand
GGCAATAGGTTTTGATACCGTTTGCGTAAAAACCCTATTAAAAAAAAGGGATTTTAATATTGATATAGTTGCGTGTATTCCTTGTGAAGAGCAATATAAATATTTTAACAAAAAACAAAAAGAAGAATATTTTGAACTTTTAGAAAAGGTAGATAAAAAAATCTATATTTCTAAAAACTACACGAAAACGTGTATGAGAGAAAGAAATTTTTTTATGGTGGACAATTCTTCTTGTTTAATTGCTTATTATTATAGCCATACGGGTGGAACTCATATAACTGTAAGTTATGCTGAAAGAAAAAATATAGATATTATATATTTAGATTAAAAAAGACCGATTAGTTTTTAATTATCAACAAAAACTAATCGGTTTGTTTATTAACGTGTTAATAAAAACGTTGAAAACTTTTATAAAAGCGCAAGAGCGGAAGAAAGTCTTTTTTCACACTCTTCTTTTCCTAAAATTTCAGCAATTTCAGTTGCTCCGCCAGGGGTAATTTCAAGACCGGTTAAAGCAATTCTCATAACGAAGAAAAGCTGTTTAGATTTAACCCCGATTTTTTCGGCTAATAAAGATAAACTTTCAAAAATATTAGAGTTTTCAAAAGTTTTAATACTTTTAACGTTTTCAATAATTAAAGGCAAAAGTTGTTTAGCAAGTTCTTTATCCGACTTTTGCTTTTTATTTACGTAAATTTCGTTATTAAAAGTTGGTCTTTCGTTTAAAAATGCAATTTTTTCAGGAATATCGCTAAAAATTTCAATTCTAGTTTTAATTAAGTTTGCAATTTTTTCTACGTTCAATTTGTTATAAATAGGTGTTTTTTCAAAAAAAGGTTTACTTCTTAAAATAAATTCTTCAAGCGACATGTTTTTTAAATATTCGCCGTTTAACCATCTTAATTTAACGTCGTCAAAAATAGACGGAGATTTAGAAATTCCAGACAAATCAAAAAGCTCAATCATTTCTTGCATAGTCATTTTTTCAGCGTTGTTTTTTGGACACCAGCCTAAAAGGGCTACGTAGTTGATAATGGCTTCTTCTAAATATCCTTTGTTAATAAAATCGTCAAAATTTGCGTCGCCGTATCTTTTGGAAAGTTTTCTAGTAGCGTCTTTCATAATGGTTGGAAGATGAATATAAATTGGTCTTTCCCAACCGAAAGCGTCGTACATTAAATTGTATTTTGGCGTAGAAGAAAGGTATTCCGTTCCCCTAATTACGTGAGTAATCCCCATAAGGTGGTCGTCAATAACGTTTGCAAAGTTGTAAGTTGGCATACCGTCTGATTTGATAAGGATATTATCTTCCAACTCGCTGTTGTCAATCTCGATATCGCCAAAAACCATATCGTGATATTTAGTTTTGCCTTCGGTAGGCATATTTTGACGGATAACAAAAGGTTCGCCTGCGTCAAGTTTTGCTTGGATTTCTTCTTTAGAAAGGTGCAAACAATGTTTGTCATATTTGCGTGCGCCGTTTACGTCAGGCAAATTTTCCAACCTTTCTTTAGAGCAGAAGCAATAATATGCTTCGCCTTTTTCTACAAGTTCCAAAGCATATTTCATATATTCATTTTTGCGTTGGCTTTGTACGTATGGGCCATATTCGCCA
>JAZRLL010000006.1:0-2070 GCA_045646745.1 Christensenellaceae bacterium | reverse complement strand
TTTATCATTAGAAGTTTTTCCAATTATAATACCCCTACCGACATAAGGGTTTCCACTTATTTGAGATGAAATGTCGTTAATTTTATAAATATTCATATTTAAAGCCCTTTACTTAAAATTTGTTTTGAAATTTTTTCAACTGCTTGTGGTAAAATAATCCACTCTGCTTGTTGCATAACTCTTTTTTGTAAAATTTCAGGTGTATCGCCGTCTAGCACTTCAACGGCTTTTTGCATAATAATTTGACCGCCGTCTGGAATTTCATTAACGAAATGAACGGTAGCACCCGTTATTTTAACGCCGTAATTTAAAGCCTTTTCGTGTACTTTCAAGCCATAAAATCCTTCGCCACAAAAAGATGGAATTAGTGATGGGTGAACGTTTAATATTCTATTTTCAAACGTTTTAGTGAACTTTTCAGATAAAATACACATAAAACCTGCTAAAACTATAAGGTCAATTTGTTTTTCTTTTAGTTTAGCAATTAATTTATCTTCAAATTCTTGATTGTTTAAGCAATCTTTTTTAGATATAACTAAATTTTCAATTCCGTTTGATTTAGCCCTTTCAAGCGCAAAAGCATTATAATTGTTTGAAATTACAATGGAAATTTCGCCACTATTTATAACATTATCCTTTTGTGCGTCTATAAGCGCTTGTAAATTAGTTCCCCCACCCGAAACTAACACTGCAATTTTAATTTTTTTCATAATTATCCTATAAAAGTTAAATTAAATAAGTTCAATACCTTTTTCACCTTTTACAATTTCGCCCATAATATAAGCGTCTTCGCCGTTTTCTTTTAAGATTTTAAGTGCTAAATCGCTATCCGACTTCTTAACGACAACGCTCATACCAACACCCATATTAAAGGTATTGAACATATCCCTTTCAGGAATATTGCCGACTTTACTAATTAAATTAAATATTGGTAAAATCCTAAGCGAGTTTTTATTAATTTTAGCACAATAACCTTCTGGCAAACTTCTTGGAATATTTTCATAGAAGCCACCACCCGTAATATGAGAAATAGACCTAACGGCAACTTTTTCAAGTAATGCTAAAATAGGCTTAACGTAAATTTTAGTAGGAGTTAACAACGTTTCGCCAATAGATTTTCCACCCAACTCTTCAAGTGGCATAGAAATATCTTTTTCGCCAACGCCAAACACCTTTCTAACGAGTGAAAAGCCGTTACTATGAACACCGCTTGACGGAATAGCAATAATAACGTCGCCTTCTTCCATTGATTTTGGATTTAATATTTTATCTTTATCAACAACGCCAACTGCAAAACCCGCTAAATCGTATTCGTCAATTGGATAAAAGCCTGGCATTTCAGCAGTTTCGCCACCAATAAGTGCCGCACCACTTTGAACGCAACCTTCACAAACACCTTTAACTATTGATGCAATTTTTTCAGGAACGTTTTTTCCGCAAGCAATATAGTCAAGGAAAAACAAAGGTTTTGCACCGCAACAAATAACGTCGTTAACGCACATTGCAACGCAGTCAATACCAACCGTATCGTGTTTATCTTGAACGAAGGCAAGTTTTAATTTAGTGCCAACACCGTCAGTACCACTAACTAAAACGGGTTTTTTCATGCCTTCAACGTCTAATTCAAATAAACCACCGAAACCGCCAACGTCCGAACAAACACCAGACGTCATCGTTTTAGCAATATGAGTTTTCATAAGTTCAACCGCTTTGTAGCCAGCAGTAATATCTACACCGGCACTTGCATAACTATCAGATTTAGAATTTTTCATAATATCTCCTAAAATTTTATTCTTTTCCGTTCCAGCAATAAGTACAGAGTTTGCAAGGCTCTACACCAATTGCTTTAATCATACCTTGTAAAGTTTGAAATTCAAGGGAATCAAATTTCATTTTTTTACAAATGGCTTCTCTAAATTTTTTACCCCTTAAAGTATTGCCGTCAGCATACTCTTCAAGATGATTAAGTCCTTCTTCGCCTTCAAGTTCAACTACGATTTTTCTTGCGAGTAAGTCCATTTCGTTATTATTGCTTGAAAAGTTTAAATATTTACAAGAATACATAATTGG
>JAZRLL010000005.1:0-5392 GCA_045646745.1 Christensenellaceae bacterium | reverse complement strand
GCTACCGGTCCACAAGGTCCTGTTGGTCCACAAGGTCCCGCTGGTTTATCAGACGGAGTATACGCTAGAAGTTTAAATTCAACTATTGCTTCTGGTGAAGTTGCTCCTTTAACTATTGAAGTTATAACCCCAACGTCAACTGCGACCGTTGCGGGCGGAATAGTATCCGTTGAAGAAGGATATTACTTGGTTAACTACTATTTAGACGGAAGTTCAGATTCGGCTATTGATTTAACCTTGCAAGTTAACGGAACAACCGTTTCAAACTTAACAACTTCTGAAATTACGGGAGACACTTTATCTAAATCAGTAATAGTAAACGCAACTACAACTCCTACCACGATTTCTTTATTAAATAACGGAGAAAGTGCTATATCTGCAAATGACGTAGGACTTACTATTGTAAAACTTGCTTAAAAAATGAATATCCACCAGCTTAGCTGGTGGATATTTTTTGGTGCGGATAATAGGCGTTTCCCCTTGTTAAGGGGAGTGTCAAACAAAGTTTGACGAGGGGATTGCGGTCTCCCGCTAGGGAATTGAACCGTAGGTTTGACTCCTTAACTTAGATAAATTTAACCTATAATGTGAGCAAAGCGAACTATAATGTAACGAAAGTTGCTATCATGCGAACGAAAGTGAGTTATAATTCAAATTTGTTAAGGACAAATAATGATAATTGCTTGCGCAAAATGATAACTCGCTAACGCTTGAATTATAATCAAATTATGCAAATTTGACATAAAAAATGACTTTCTGAAGAAAGTCTTTTTTTGGTGCGGATAATAGGATTTGAACCTACAAAAGTTGCCTTATTAGAATCTGAATCTAACGCGTTTGCCAATTTCGCCATATCCGCTTAAAAACTATTCCTTTGATTTTTCAAGCCTTTTAAAGCCTATATCTTTAAGGAAGTTTATAGCCATAACTACCCAATACTTAAAGTCTACGCTATACGTTCCTTTAAGTTCTTCTATTTCGCTATCTAATAAAATAGTTTCATCTCCAACTGATAACCCGTGATTTCCTTTCGTGAAAACGTGTAATGAAAAAGGGACATCCTGTTTCTCGTATGCAAGCGCTAAAAGTAAACTATTTTTACATGGCACGATTTTATCGTTTGCCGTAGTGAAAATAAAAGCGGGTGGAGTGTTTTTTAGGCATATTAAAATATTCGTATAAATCAATTTTTAGAAGTTTCATTGGTTGTTTTCCTTTAATTTTGCCGTTAAACTATTAATCGTTTTTCCGATTTTAACAAATTTTAATTCGTATTCCGTTGGGATATTATCGCTTGGTAGATTTTTATATAAATCTCTAGTGCTGTTTATAATCTCAAAGCCGTTATCTAAAAAAGACTGCATAGAAAACTCAAAAAAAGCGTCGTTATCCGTTTTTTGAATAATTAAAGCGTCTTTTTTCATTATTAATTTATAAATATTTAAATAATATTCGTAAGTTAGGCGATGGCTTGCGTATTGCTTTTTAGGATACGGACAAGAAAAGTTTAAATATATTTTAGATACGCTATTTTTAGGAAGTAAATAATGAAGAAGTTCTGCTCCCACGTTTAAAAATTTAACGTTTTTAAGTCCGCTGTTTTTTGCAAGTTCGCCGGCGGATATAATAACGTTGCCTATAACTTCTACTCCTAAATAGTTGATTTCTGGGTTTCTTTTGGCTTTTTCAACTAAAAAACTACCCTTCCCGCAACCTATTTCAATTTCTACTTCGTTTTCGTTTGAAAACAACTTTTTTAAATCAATAATATCGTATCTTTCATTTTCAGGAAGCCTATAAATGCTTGAACTTTTTTGCATTACTACTAAATCACAGTTTTCAATTCGCTTATCAAGATTTTTCTTGTGTCGCATTCTCATAAATCGTCAATTTTATCTCCATAACCGTATTCGCTTAAATAGTTTTCCTTCATACGCCAATCTTCCTTAACTTTTATATAAGTAGTTAAAAAGACTTTTGCATTTAAAAATTTTTCCATTGATTGCCTTGCGTAAGTATTAACCCTTTTAATAGCAGTGCCTTGTTTTCCTATTAAAATTGCCTTGTGGTTTTGCTTTTCGCATACGATATCTAAATTAATCTCGTAAACGCCGTTATCTTTTTTATAAAACTCGTTTACTACTATTGCAATGCCGTGCGGAACTTCTTTATCAAATTCAAGCAAAATTTTTTCTCGCATAATCTCGGATATCATAAACTTTTCAGACTTGTCCGAAACTATATCTTGCTCAAAGATTTTTTGGTTTAAAGGAAGATATCTAACTAAAATTTCTAATAGTTTTTTAACGTTTGTTCCCTTTCTTGAAGATATAGGAATAATCTCGTCAACTTCAACTTCTTCGGTTATTTTAATTAAACTTTCTGGAATTTTTTCCCTTTGCATTATATCCGTTTTACTTAAAGCAACGATAAGCGGAACGTTTTCGGTTTTTACCCTTTTTAAAAACTCTATATCTTCATCTTTTACGCTTTCGTGTGCGTCAATAACGAATAATATAACGTCAACGTCTTTTGCAACTTTATACGCAGTTTTTTGCATTTTTTTACCAAGTTCCGTTCTTGACTTATAAAATCCCGGAGTATCTGCAAAAACGATTTGATAATCGTTAGTCGTTAAAATTCCTAAAATTCTATCTCTCGTTGTTTGTGGCTTTGGCGAAACTATTGCTACTTTTTCGCCAACCAACACGTTTATAAGAGTTGATTTTCCCGCATTTGTTTTTCCTACTACCGCTACCGTTCCACTTTTCATCTGTACACCTTAATTTCGTTCATAATTTTTTCTTCTAAACTACGCATTTCCTTTTTATCTTCTTCATTTTCGTGGTCGTAGCCAAATAAATGTAAAAGTCCGTGGCATAGCAAATACGTATATTCCCTTTTTTCGCTATGCCCGTACAAACAAGCCTGCTCGTTTGCAACCGATTTACATATTACGATAGAACCTAAAAATATTCTTTTACCATCTTCCGTTAAATCAAAAGGATAATCTTCTTTTGAAAGCACTTTACCTTTATGCTCGCTTAAATTTGGAAAGGACAATACGTCCGTTTTTTTATCTACTTTTCTAAATTTTAAGTTCAAATCTTTAATTTCTTTATCCGAAACGAATAAAACTTCAACGAACAACTTATCTTTTTGCTCTAAAATATTATAAACGCTTTTAGATAATTCTTTTACGTTTATTATAGACTTTTCAACGCTAATTTTAAGATTGTTTGCCATTTTTACTACCCGTTTTTAATTTTGGATATTTTACTCTTTCGTGGTATACGCCCGCCAAGTTGTTAGTAATAGTGTTTCTTATTATATCTAATTCTTTTAAAGTAATATCGCAATCGGTAAATTGCTCCATATCCATTCTTTCTTCAATAATTTCCCTAACCGCTTTATCAACGTTTTCGTGAGTGCGATTTGATACCGACCTAACTTTTGCTTCACAAGCATCGCAAATCATTATAATTGCGTTGATTTTAGTTTTTGGTTTAGGTCCGTAATAACTGAATTTTTCAATACTGAGTTCGCCGTCGGTAAATTTTAAAGCCTTTGCATAAAAATACCTTATAGGCATAGTTCCGTGATGTTGTTCACACGCATCTGCTAAAACTTGCGGAAGCCTTCTTCTCCTAATTAAATCTGCACCGTCTTTTGAGTGTGAACGAATTATGTCCGTTGAAAGTTCTGGCGAAAGTTCGTCGTGAGGGTTAACGCCCGATTGATTTTCAGTAAAATAGTCTGGTTTTTTAACCTTTCCTATATCGTGATAATATGCACACGCTCTTGCAAGCAACGGATTTTCGTTTATTGCGTTTGCGCAAGATTCCGCCAACGTTGCAACTATAACGGTATGGTTAAACGTGCCTGGTGCCCTTTCTATTAAAAGTTTTACGAGTTTTGATTTATGGTCGGTGAGTTCCGCCAATCTAAAAGTAGTTAATCTTCCGTAAATTCCTTCAAAAAATGGCAATAACACCATCATAAACACACAAGAAGTAAGACCACTACTAAGTGCCATTAAACTAATTTGAAGAAGTTCTAATCCTTTTGAAAACTCCAAACAGATAGCGCTTACTACTACGGGAATAGATACTACTAATCCTTTTGAAAACACCTTAATTCTTGAACCTTCGCCGTCTATCATAAATACTGCGAAAATTCCAGAAATGTAGTTTATTATAAGTGAAATATAAACTTGTCTATTATAACCTAATAAAGGCAATTCAAACAAGTCTGATAAAAGCATTAAAATACAAAAGACTCCGTTTAAAAACATCGCCGAACTTCTTTCAACGAGCAATAGTATCGTTAACGCACAAACCGCAAACGGCCTTAAATATATATTTATTTTACCAAATGAATAGCAGATAATATACGATACTATTATCACGCTGAAAATCATAAATATATTTGATGATTTATATAAAAAATCCCTTTTTTCTATATAAAAATAAATATACGTGATTAAAGATAATAAAACTACGGCTATCGGTATATAGAAAGTTTCTAAAATATTACTTCCGTCGCTGAGCAAAAGTTTTAACTGCTCTATTCCACCGTGAGTTAAAATATAGTTTAAAAAGAATAGTCCAACTATTATTAATGCGTTGAACAAAAATAGGAATATCGTTCTAAAATAATCTATTACTTTCCAATTAATTATTTTTTCATTTTTCATAAATTTTTCTCACTTTCTTTAGTTTCTTCGTTTTTCGTATACGCTTTTATTATTTCGGTTACAAGCGGGTGTCTAACCACGTCTTTATGCGTTAAATTTATAATCTTAATTTTATCTATATTATCAAGTATTTTAACTGCGTGCTTTAACCCACTTTCCTTTCCAAAAGGCAAGTCTATTTGAGTTATATCCCCCGTTATAACCGCCTTACTACTCGTTCCCAACCTTGTTAAAAACATTTTCATTTGCTCTTTCGTTGTGTTCTGCGCTTCGTCTAAAATAATAAAACTTTCGTTTAAAGTCCTTCCGCGCATATAGGCAAGCGGTGCTATTTCTATAACTCCCCTTTCCATAAGCCTTTGATACGTTTCCAAACCAAGCATATCTTGTAAAGCATCAAAAAGCGGTCTTAAATACGGGTCAACTTTGTTTTGTAAATCCCCTGGTAAAAACCCGAGTTTTTCTCCCGCTTCTACGGCAGGTCTAGTTAATATGATTTTTTCAACTTCTTTGTTTTTATAAGCGCTAACTGCAAGGGCTACCGCTAAATAGGTCTTCCCCGTTCCTGCTGGTCCTACGCCGAAAACTACGGTGTTTTGCCTGATTGCGTCAACGTAAACTTTTTGTCCAACCGTTTTACACTTGATTTGCTTTCCCCTATTGGTTATTGCAACTACTCCGCTAACCGCTTTTAAG
>JAZRLL010000004.1:0-2699 GCA_045646745.1 Christensenellaceae bacterium | reverse complement strand
CTTAATGAGTGCATGATAAACAATACTATGCCGTTGCCAAATAATACTATGATACGATTCTGCGAACTGTCTTGGTATAATAAAATATAATTCGGTAAGTTTTTATGTTGTTAATGCTAGAATTTAGAACTTTATTTTGTCAAAATCAAAAATAATTCCAGCATTACCTTTAATGAAAATATATTTAATTATGTTAATAGAAAAAGCGACTCTATTTGGGTTCAAATAGAATCGCTCTTGGCGGAGAGAACAGGTAATTCCCCTTGATAAGGGGAGTGTCAACGAAGTTGACGAGGGGATTGCCGTCCGCGGCTAGCGATTGAACCGTAGGTGAAAAGACTGTTCTTCGCCACGCAAAAAGGACACCGTGATTGGTGTCCTTTAGCGTGGCGGAGAGAACAGGATTTGAACCTGCGATGCCCGTTAAGGCATACCCGCTTTCCAAGCGAGCACATTCGACCGCTCTGACATCTCTCCATTTAATTGCTTATTTATTATACAATTTAACGTAAAAAAACGCAAGTTTTTTATCTTAATATTTAATAAATTAAATTAAAGTTTAAAATTAAAGTCCCTTGCTAAATTTAGCAAAGGACTTGTTTTTATAATTTTTCAGCAATACAAGGTTTTCTATTTTCGTAATAGTAATATTTATCAAAGCCACATTTTTTAAGCATTTTTTTGCCTAACTCTAAGCCGTTATCTACGTTTGAAATATTGTGGGCGTCAGAACCTATTGTTACTAACTCTCCGCCTAAATTTTTATATAGTTTTAAAATGTATTCGTCCGGCATATAAAAATCTTGTTTAACTGCGTTAGAAGTGTTAAGTTCAAGTGCCTTTTTTCTTCTGATTAACGTAGACAAGATTTCTACTATTAAATCTTCAAAAATTTTGTAATCAAAATTCTTTTTGTATATTGCGTTTATGTATCTAAGCGGATAGGTAAGGTGAGCCAAAACGTCAAAATCCGTTGACACAGCCGTATCTTTAATTATTGACAAATAGCCGTGCATTACGTCTTTAATTTTTTCGTTAGACCAAAGCGGAATATCTGCATACGCTAAATCGTATTCGCTATGTAAAGGTTTATAAAAGTGTAAAGATGCTAAAATGCAATCAAAACCCCCAATATCACGCATTTTTTTTGCTAATTCGGGCTCGTACAATTCTTCGCCGAGTTCCATACCAAACAAAACTTTAAACTTATCTTTATAAATTTGTTTAGCCTTAAAAACGTCTTCCATCAAAAGCAAAATTTGGTTATAAATATCCCTTTCTTCAAACAACAATAAATCTACGTGGTCGGTAAAAGTAATGCCGGTAAGTCCTTTCTGAATACCGCTTTCAACCATTTCAATAACGGTGTTTTTCCCATCATGAGAGTGAATTGTGTGAGTATGGCAATTAAACATAAAGTATCTCCTTTTACTATATAATACATTTAATAAAAATTTTTGTCAATTAAATTAAAATGTTAAAAAACTCTTGCCAAAATTCTAAAAGAATTTTATAATAAATAGGGGTAAATTATGATTGATATAGACAGAATAAATTTTTTAGCAAAAAAATCAAAAGAAGAAGGGTTAACTCCCGAAGAAAAGTTAGAACAAGACAAATTAAGAAGATTATACATTGATAGTATAAAAGCAAACATTAAGGCTCAACTTGGCGATATAAAAAACTATAAAAACGATAAGGACAAAAACTAATGGATAACACTTTTTACTACGACGAGATAGAGAAGAAGATATCTAATTACAAAGCGTCGTCACACAAACTTAAAAAGGATAAAAATCGCCTTTCGCAAGTGCATTTAGAACTGAAAGAGTTAAGAAAAAATCTTAAAAAGGGTATAAACGAAGAGATTTTAAAGTTAAATAACGAATACAATTTTTTAAAGCAAGAAATTTCAACGCTTAAAAAAGTCGTTCAAAATGAATATAGCAGTGTTGAGAAAATGATTTTTGACGGAATTTCTAATAGTTATAGCGACGTATTTGACGTACAACTTTCAAAACTTTACGGATATAAAATTGAAGTAGTTATAAAAAACATTGGCGACGATTTTGATGAAAGGACGTGTTTAGCCGATTTTATGATAATAACGAAGGATAAAAAGCAACACGCAAAGGTTATAAGGATGCTTGATTTTGGGCTTGTGGAAACGGACGCTAATTTCGTTATAAAAAAAGCCAAAGTTGAAATGTGCGTATATTCAAAAAAGCATACTGCTGGAAGCGTAGTTCCTTATGACTACGAACTATTAAATAAAGGGCTAAAATGAAGAAATACAAGATAATAATAAGTGATTTTGACGGCACTTTGGCAAGAGATGATAAAAGTGTATCAAAAGAAAATATTGAAGCGATAAAAGGTTTTATAAGTAGAGGCGGAATATTCGTAGTTGCAACGGGGCGTATGACTTCGGGCATTGACCATATTATAAAGGGGTACGGACTTGATTGTTTACTAACCACTTTTAACGGAGCGGAACTAGTTGATTTAAAGAGCGGAAAAACTTTATACCGTTATCCTATTGACAACGAAACCTGCATTAAATTTTTTAAGTTTACAGAAAAACACAATATTCACGCAATAGCCTATCCGAATAGAGATTTTTTAACGGTAAAAAACTCAAAAATTGCCGAGTATTACGCAAAAGTATGCGGGACTAAAAATATTCAAGTTGAAAGCAT
>JAZRLL010000003.1:0-2487 GCA_045646745.1 Christensenellaceae bacterium | reverse complement strand
TTATAATATCACAACAAGATTGGCAACAACTCCCGCCACCCATTTGAACATCGTTAGGGTTATAGCCTTGTTGATTATTGTAGTTTCCCGCTCTATTCCAATTTGGGTTAACGTTTTGCGAACTATTAACCTTTTCGTTAATTTTGTTTAAAGCGTTTTGATATTTTGAGTTGTTAGGATTAATTTGAAGTGCAATTTCAAGTTGTTTTTTTGCTTCGTTAATCCAATTTTTCTTATAAAAAATTACCGATTGATAATAGTGCCACTCGCCGTTTCTTTCATCAAATTGGTCTAAAAGTTCTTGTGCAGTTTTTAAATCGCCACTTTTTAAGGCTGATTCAATTTTAGCATATAAGCCTTCGCCTGAATTTGCTTCTTTATTTTGGTTTCTACTACTCATAATTTCGTTATATGCGTTTTCAATAAGAGTTAAATTTTTAGCCGCTTCGTTGCCGATTTCTCCTTCCATAAAACGCTCTTCTAAATATTTAGCGCGAAGTTCTTCGTATTTTTTAGTTATTTGTTCGTCAGTATCAGTTTCGTTTACTCCTAAAATTTTGTAATAATCATTTATCATCTTTTTTATTTCCTTTATCTAATATTTTTAGAGTTTCGTTAGGTATTCCCCTAGTTAAAACGTTAACTATTAAATCGGTGTTAAAATACGTTTTTATATTTTTATAATTTTCTTGAATTATCGTAAATATTCCATTGAATACGTACAATATCTCGTTTTTCTTCTCATCAATTAAGGTTTTGAAATCATTACACTTATAAAGATTATAAAAAACGTTATAATTTCCATTTTTTACGTCTTTATCGTAATCGTCTAATGCATCTATTAAATAAATCCACTTTCCTATTGCGTATAAAACGTTATAAGTATACTCACTTTTTTTATTAAGTAAAACAAGGTCGGATAATTTCGCAAGCATATTAGCAAAGCAATCTGAAACCATATCTATACTATCAGAATTTGCCTTTTCAAAAGATAAAAGTTCAGTATACCCCTTTAAAATTATCTCGTCTGCTTGGGGCATATATTTTTTTGCTCTTTTATAGCCTTTTTTTAATAAAGAACTTCTAAAACCGCCCTTTTTCTCGTCTAAAATATCGTCTTTAACCTTATAATAGGCAAGAATTACGTTTAAAGCCCCAAGTTTCGTTGAAATTTCGTCAACGTCACAAATTTGCCTTGGTTTTATAAAGTGCGCAATACACCTTTTCTTTTGAATTTTAACGTCTTCACCCATAACGTTATGACAAAACGCTGAAAGAAAGGTTATATCGTTAGAAAGTGAAAATCTAGCCTTTTGACCGCAAAGTTTACCTATGCTTTTGCAAACGCCACAATATAATGATTTATATAAAACGTCGTCTTTTAAATATAGGTATGGTCTATCGGGTTTTAAATATCCAAACATTTTAATCTGCCTTATAAAGTCCTACTTTTTTATAAACTTTTTGTAAAGTTTTTCTTGCAATATAACTTGCTTGCTCGCTACCTTTTTTCATAACGCTGTTAAGGTATTGTTTATCGTTTGTGAGTTTCAACCTTTCTTCCGTTATAGGTTTTAAGCCTTCGGCTACTACTTCGCCAACTTTAATTTTAAACTCGCCGTAGCCCTTTCCTTCAAAATATTTACAAGCACTATCAATGCTTTCACCTGAAAATGCAGAGTAAATAGTTAATAAATTGCTAATTCCACCCTTATTTTCAGTATCAAAGTAAATTTTGTTATCACTATCGGTTATTGCCCTTTTGAATTTTCTTATAATAGTGTCGGTATCGTCGTACATTGAAACGTATGCGTTAACGTTTTCATCGCTCTTGCTCATTTTTTTAGTAGGGTCTTGTAAAGACATAACTTTTGCACCGAATTTTGGAATAATTCCTTCTGGAACGACAAACGTATCACTATATCTACTATTAAACCTAATTGCAATATCTCTTGTTAATTCAATGTGTTGCTTTTGGTCTGCACCAACGGGAACTACCGACGTTTGATAAAGTAAAATATCAGACGCCATTAATACGGGATAATCCATAAGCCCTATATTAATATTATCTTGATGCGAACGAGATTTATCCTTAAATTGCGTCATTCTTTGAAGTTCGCCAATATACGTCATAGTATTTAAAATCCACGCAAGTTCAGCGTGTTCGTGAACGTGTGATTGCACGAACATTATTGATTTTTCAGGATTAATACCACAAGCAATATAAAGCGCAAGCAAATCACAAGTAGCCTTTCTTAATAATTGTGGCTCTTGTTTTACGGTTAAAGTATGAAGGTCGGCAATTGAGTAAATACAATTATATTCGTCTTGTAAATTTACAAAATTTTTAATTGCTCCAACGTAGTTTCCAATGGTTGGCGTACCGCTTGGTTGAACGGCACTAAATAACGTCTTTTTATCAATCATTATAAAATCTCACTAATATCTCAAAATATACTTTATAAGTATATCACATTAATTATTAAA
>JAZRLL010000002.1:0-6514 GCA_045646745.1 Christensenellaceae bacterium | reverse complement strand
AAGAAACCGTTTGATATTGACAATATTTTGCGTATTTGATATAATAAGCACAGATAGAAATATCTGTGTTTTTTATTTAATATTATGAAAAAAGTATACAAAATTGCTGGGTTAAATATTTTAATTGAATATTTTTATAATGAAACGTCAATTTTACTTGATAAGTTTAGAATTGACGACTTTTCGCATATTGATTTTGAAATTTTAATAACTGAATCAGACGTTTCTAAGCAAATGGAATTAACTAAAATTAACGAGCCGTCGTTTGTTGAAAATCAATGTATTTTAGATAAACTTTCTTCAATTTTATTAAATAAATACGGCTCTTTTATTTTTCACGGCTCGGCAATTTCGTATAAGGATAACGGATATATTTTTACCGCTCCAAGCGGTACGGGTAAATCTACTCACGTTAATAATTTAAGAAAGGTTTTAGGCGATGAAATTAAGTATATTAACGATGATAAGCCTATAATTAAAATTGAAGATAATACTCCTTTTATTTACGGCTCTCCTTGGGAAGGTAAGCACTTTTTAGGCAGTAATATTAAGGCGAAACTAAAAGCGTTTATCTTTCTTGAACAAGATAATAAAAATTCAGTTAAAGAAGTTGATTTTAATGAGTTTTTGACTAAAATTTTATCTCAATCTCAAAAGCCTAAAACGGTTTTTGAAGGCGAGAAATTATTAGACGTAATCGTAAATTTTACAAATTCAAACGTTAAGTTTTATATTTTAAAATGCAATAAAGACGTTTCTTCTGCAAATTGCACGATAGACAACGTTTTTAAAGGATAATTTTATGAAAGTTAAAGAAAATTTTATTTTAAGAGAAATTAAAAAAGCGAGTGGGGAGTCTTCCTTTATCGTAATAGCAGTTGGTAAAACTGCCGAAACCTTTAAGGGTTATTTAACTCTAAACGATAGTGGTGCTTTTATATACAAAATGCTTGAAAAGGGCGTTGAAAGTGTAAATGAAATCGTTGCGAGTATGAAAAAGGAATACGATGCTCCGACTGAGATTATTGAAAAGGACGTTTTAAACGTTGTTAAAATTTTAAAAGATTCAGGAGTTATTGATGGATAATTCTATAAAGGAAATCCTTTTAAAAGAAGGGTTTGTTTATGCTCCTATAAAAGGTACTAGTATGAACCCAATGCTTTACGAAAATAGGGATAGAGTTTTAATTGAAAGGTGCGTAAAAAGGCTTAAAAATGGGGATGTTGCTCTTTTTGAAAGGGCAGACGGCTCTTTTGTATTACATCGTGTAATGAGGGTTTACGATACGCATTATACTTTTTGCGGGGACAATCACTCGGTTTTTGAATATGGTGTTAAAGACGAAAACGTTTTAGGTGTTTTAACGGGCTATTATAAGAAAGATAAGTTTATAAACCTTCAAAAGTCGTTTAAATATAAATTATATTTATTTTTCTACGGAAAAAACTTATTCGTAAGAAGAATCAGGTTTTTATTAAGAAGGATTTTTGCTAAAAACTTAAAAAAATCGTAATTTAACCTAAAATATAGATAAAAAAGGTTAAAATACCTTTTCAAATAGTTGACTTGAACTGATTTTTAATATATAATATCAAAGTAATAAATTTTAAGTAAAAAAATGTAAGAGGTGATAATATGAAAGATAGTATTCATCCGGAATATAAAATTGTAACCGTTCAATGTGCCTGCGGTGCATCATTCCGTACAGGTTCTACAAAGAATACAGACGTTGTTAAGGTAGATATTTGTTCTAAATGCCATCCATTTTTCACAGGTAAACAAAAACTTGTTGATGCGGGTGGTCGTGTTGATAAATTCAAGAAAAGATACGGTATTTAATTTATCATTAAATTTAAGGCTATTAAAAGTCTTTGAGGCGCTAAGAAATTTTCTTAGCGCATTTTTTTAAAAGTTATGAAAAATAATAATTGCAAAAAAACGTCAATTGGTGGGCAAGCGGTGATTGAAGGCGTAATGATGCGTGGTAAAACTGCATACGCTACCGCCGTTAGAGCCGAAAGTGGCGAGATTTTGATTGAAAGCAAAAGATTAAAATCTAAAAACAAAAGTTTTATTAAAAAAACTCCTATTTTAAGGGGTGTTTTTGCCTTCTTTGATTCACTAATTAACGGAACTAGGGTTTTAACTCGTTCCGCAACCGTTTTTGGCGAAGAAGAAAGTTCTACTTTTGATAGATGGCTTTCTAAAAAAACGGGTAAAAGCGCAACTGATATTGCTGTGTTTTTTGGAGTCGTTATAGGTCTTATTACTTCGCTATTTTTATTTTTCTTTTTACCGCAAAAAATAGCCGACCATTTCACCTTTATTTCTCCAAACACGATTTGGTATTTTTTTCTTGAAGGCGTAATTAGAATTTTAATCTTTATAGCGTATATTCTTTTAACGTCTTTACTTAAAGATATAAGGCGAACTTTTATGTATCACGGAGCAGAGCATAAAACTATTGCTTGCTATGAAAGTGGCGAAGAGTTAACGATAGAAAACGTTAAAAAACATTCAAGAATTCACGATAGATGCGGAACTACTTTTATGTTTTTAGTTATGATTATAAGTATACTCGTTTTTTCGCTCGTTAACGTTTTACTCCAAAACGTTGGCATAAAGTTTAACGGGGCTTTTAATTCACTATATCGTTTTATAGTAAAACTTTTGTGTTTACCTATCGTTGCTGGCGTTTCTTACGAAATTTTAAAACTACTTTCTAAAACTCAAAGTAAATGGGTGTTGATTTTTAAATTGCCAGGTATATTGCTTCAAAAAATCACAACCAAGGAGCCAACGGGCGATATGATTGAAGTTGCAATTACTTCTTTTAATATCGTTTTAGAAATGGATAACGACCAAACTATTAAGGAAAAATCTTTTAACGTTCAAGGTACTAGTAAAACTTTACTTGCAAAGGTTAAAAAAGGCTTAAAAGCGTCTAAAATTGAAGACGATAGCGAAGCGGAGTGGATTGTTGCACTTTCAACGGGCTTAAAAAGAAGTGAAATTAATAGTGATAATTTAATCACGAAAGAACAAGCGGAAAAGGCTTTACAAATAACTTTAAAACGTAAAGAAGGTATCCCGCTTTGGTATATAATTGGCAACACTGATTTTTACGGATACAAAATAAACGTTAATAAGAACGTTTTAATTCCAAGACCTGAAACGGAAGAACTCGTTTATAACGCAATTTCTTTAATTAACGAAGAAAGTAACGTGCTTGATTTGTGTACGGGAAGCGGAGCAATAGCGATTGCCGTTAAATTAAAAACCAACGCAAAAGTAGTTGGGGTAGACGTTAGTAATGAAGCCTTAAAAGTTGCAAAAGAAAACGCTAAAATGAACGATGCGGATATAACTTTTTGTTTATCTGATATGTTTAATAACGTTGAAGGGCTTTACGATTTAATAATATCAAATCCGCCTTATATTAAAAGCGGTGATATTAAAAATTTACAAAATGAAGTTAAAAAAGAACCTATAATAGCACTTGACGGCGGGGAAGACGGTCTTGAATTTTATAAAATTATAGCGAAAAACGGCTATAAATATTTAAAAGACGGCGGTTATATTTTATTAGAGTGCGGAATTAATCAATCAAAAGATATCGTAAAATTATTAAGCGATGAAGAAAAATACTCTGACGTTAGCATAATTTTAGATATCAACGGAATAGATAGAATAGTAAAAGCGAGGAAGTTATGACAAGTAGACTTGAAACGGTTTTAAGTCGTTATGAAAAACTAAACGAACTTTTATCGGATAGCGAAGTTTTAAAAAATATTGAACTTTATAAAACTTACACGAAGGAATTAGCAGGGCTTGAAGAAATAGTTGAAAAATATAAAGAGTACAAGAGCGTAAAAACTCAAATTGACGACGCTGAAACTACTTTAACGACTGAAACTGATAGCGAAATGAAAGACCTTTTAAACGAAGAAATTTTAGACCTTAAAAAGAAACTTGCTAAAATTTACGAAGAGATTAGAATTTTGCTTATTCCAAAAGACCAAAACGACGATAAAAACGTTATCGTAGAAATTAGAGCGGGTGCAGGCGGAGAAGAAGCGGCGTTATTTGCCTACGAATTATATCGTATGTACGTGTGCTACGCAGAAAAACACAGATTTAAAACGGAAGAAATTGATTCTAACACAACTGAACTTGGCGGAATTAAGGAAGTAGTTTTTTCAATAGTTGGAAAGGGGGCTTACTCTAAATTAAAATTTGAAAGTGGAGTTCATAGGGTACAAAGAGTTCCAGAAACGGAATCACAAGGAAGAATTCAAACATCAACCGCAACGGTTGCGGTTTTACCAGAAGCCGAAGACGTTGAAGTTAAGATTGATGAAAAAGATTTAAAAATTGACACTTATCGTTCAAGTGGCGCAGGTGGACAACACGTTAATAAAACGGAAAGTTGTATTCGTATGACGCATATTCCTACGGGAATAGTAGTTACTTGTCAAGACGAGCGTTCACAAATCAAAAATAGAGAAAAAGCGTTAAAAGTATTAAAATCAAGGCTTTTTGACTACTATAACACGCAATACAGAAAAGAATATGACGATAACAGAAAAACTCAAATAGGAACTGGCGACCGCTCTGAACGTATTAGAACTTATAACTTCCCACAAGGAAGAATAACCGACCATAGAATTGGTTTCACTCTTTATTCATTACAAGACTTTTTGTCTGGGGATATAGACGAAATGATAGAAGCACTTATGATTGCTGATAGGGAAGCCAAACTTGCAAACGAAGAAGGTTAATTAAAAGGAGATAAAAATGGAAATTTCAAACAAGGCAAAATCAATTCCAGCATCAATGACGCTTGAAATTACAGCCAAAGTTAAACAACTTAAAAATGAAGGAAAATCAATTATTGGTTTTACTGCTGGTGAACCAGATTTTGACACTCCCGACTACATCAAAGATAGTGCTAAAAAGGCTCTTGACGACGGTATCACGAGATACACTCCCGTACCAGGAATTTTAGAACTTAGAAAAGTTATTGCTAAAAAATTTAAAGAAGATAATAATCTTTTATACGAGCCAACTCAAATAGTTGTTTCCGACGGGGCAAAATCATCGTTATTTCATGCAATTTACACTATACTTAACGATGGCGATGAAGTTATTATTCCAGCACCTTTCTGGTTTACTTACGAAGAACAAGTTAAAATTTGCGGTGGTAAACCCGTAATTGTACAAACTAAAAAAGAAAACGATTATAAAATTACTCCAAAAGAATTAGAAGACGCAATAACTGAAAAAACTAAATGTTTTATTATTAATAGTCCGTCTAACCCAACTGGTGCGGTGTATAGCGAAGAAGAGTTAAAAGCACTTGCTCCAATTTTAGAAAAATATAATATTTCAGTAATTTCCGATGAAATTTACGAAAAACTTATTTACGAAAATTCAAAACACGTTTCAATTGCAAGTGTTTCTGAATACTTAAAAAACAACACCATAGTTGTAAACGGCGTTTCTAAATCTTATGCTATGACGGGTTGGCGTATCGGTTATTTAGCAGGTCCTAAGGACGTTGTTACGGCAATATCTAGGCTTCAAAGCCAAACTATTAGTAATGCGTGTTCGTTTGCTCAACAAGCCTCAATTACGGCGCTTCAAGGGGATAAGAGTATCGTTGAAAGTATGCGTCAAAGTTTTGATGAAAGAAGAAAATTTATGATGCAAAAATTAGACGAATTAAATCTTGAATACATAACTCCAAAAGGAGCCTTTTACTTATTCGTTAATATCTCTAAATTTATAGGTAAATCTATAAACGGAGTAAAAATTAACGGTAGTATGGATTTTGCTAATATATTAACTGATTACGGCGTTGCTTTAATACCAGGATTACCATTTCACGCAGACGGCTTTGTAAGAGTATCTTACGCCGTTTCAAAAGAAGATATTGAAGAAGGTTTTAATAGAATTAAAAACTTCATAAACTTAATAAAATAATTGAAAAATATTTTTAAAAATTTTCAATTTCCTATTGAAAAATTGAGATTTATGCTATATAATAATAGTACTAAATATTAATTGGAGGATTATTTTTATGATTAAAATAGTTTATGGCCCAAAAGGCTTTGGTAAAACTAAAATTATGATTGACGACGTTAACAGCGTAGCAAAAACTGCAAAAGGCAACGTGGTTTTCATAACTGATAAACGTATGAGCACTGTAAATATTGACTTTAACGTTAGATGTTGCTACACAGAAGAACACGACATTAAAGGTTCAATAGCGTTTAACGGATTTATCAATGGTTTACTTGCGGGTAATAGTGATATAGAGTACGTGTTTATTGACGGATTAAAACGTATCGTTGGCGATGATTTAAGAGGCGCTAATAACTTGTTTAGGTCTTTAAGACTTTTACAAAAAGAGTATAAAGGATTAAACTTCCAAATCTCTGTTTCTGGCGTTAAGGAAGATTTCCCAACTTATATTTCAAGATACATTAAAAAATAAATAAAAAAATTAAA
>JAZRLL010000001.1:0-2312 GCA_045646745.1 Christensenellaceae bacterium | reverse complement strand
TTAAATTACACTCCTAAATTATAAGAGTGTAATTTTTTGTATAAAAAGTAAATAAGTTTATAAAAATTATAGTAAAGCACTTTATTTTAATTTAAAATTATGTTAAAATAAAATATAAATATATTTTATGGTGGAAAAGTCTTTTGAGTAAATTGCAAGATAAGAAATTTATATTAAAAAGTCAATACTCTCCAACGGGCGACCAACCCCAAGCAATTCAAAAATTAACGCACGGGGTTTTAGACGGATTGCAAATGCAAGTTTTAGTCGGTGTTACAGGTAGTGGTAAAACGTTTACTATGGCAAACGTTATAAAAAACGTTCAAAAGCCCACGCTCGTTATTGCTCATAACAAGACTTTGGCTGCTCAACTTTGTAATGAGTTTAGAGAGTTTTTCCCAGAAAATGCCGTAGAATATTTTGTGTCTTATTACGACTATTATCAGCCCGAATCATATCTTCCAACCACCGACACCTATATTGAAAAAGATTTATCAATTAACGATGAAATTGATAAACTTCGCCATAGTGCAACTAGTTCTCTTGGCGAAAGAAAGGACGTTATCGTGGTTGCATCGGTGAGTTGTATATACGGTTTAGGCGCTCCCGAAGAATATTACAGATTGGCAGTTTCTTTAAGACCAAATCAAGTAATTGATAGAGATGAACTTATGCGTAAACTCATATCTATTCACTACGAAAGAAAGGATATGGATTTTAGCCGTTCTTCGTTTAGGGTTAGGGGGGATATTTTAGATATTTTTCCAGCGTCTAACACCGAAACGGCAATAAGAGTTGAGTTTTTCGGTGATGAAATTGAAAGGATAACCGAAATTAATTTTTTAACGGGCGAAAGTATTAACGAACTTAAACACGCAGTAATTTTCCCTGCAAGCCACTACGCAGTTGGTAGTGAAAAAATGAATAAAGCCTTATCCTTAATAACACAAGATATGTACGATGAAGTAAAGGCTTTTGAAAATCAAGATAAATTATTAGAGGCCCAAAGGCTAAAACAAAGAACTTCTTACGATATTGAAATGATGCAAGAAATTGGGTATTGTAGCGGAGTTGAAAATTATAGTAGGTATTTTGACGGGAGAAATATTGGCGAGCCACCTTTTACTTTACTTGATTATTTTCCAAAAGATTTTCTACTTTTTATTGATGAAAGTCATATGACGATTCCTCAACTTCACGCAATGTATAACGGGGATAAAGCGAGAAAAACTAATTTAGTTGATTATGGTTTTAGGCTTAAATCGGCTTTTGATAATAGGCCGTTAAAATTTGAAGAATTTGAAGAAAGAATTAATCAAGTAATATTCGTTTCGGCAACCCCGGGACCGTATGAAATGAAAAATTCTAATAATTTTGCCGAGCAATTGATAAGACCTACGGGACTTATAGACCCGCCCGTTGAAGTAATCAAAACCAAAGGACAAATTGACCATTTGCAAGGCGAAATTAACAAGGTTTTAAATACCAACGGCAGAGTTCTTATTACCACTCTTACTAAAAAGACGGCGGAGAGTTTAACGGAATTTTTAAAAGAACGTGGATATAAAACGAGATATATGCACAGCGATATTGACACCTTGGAAAGAATTGACATAATTCAAGATTTAAGGCGTGGCGATATTGACGTTTTAGTTGGAATTAATCTTTTAAGAGAAGGGCTTGATATTCCAGAAGTTAAACTCGTTTTAATATTAGACGCAGACAAAGAAGGATTTTTAAGAAGTGAAACTTCCTTAATTCAAACGATAGGTAGAACGGCAAGAAACGTTGAAGGTAGAGTTATAATGTAGGCCGACACTATTACCGATAGTATGAAAAGGGGGATAAACGAAACTAATAGAAGAAGGAAAATTCAACAAGAATACAATTTGAAAAACGGTATTACGCCGAAAACAATTATTAAAGACGTTAAAAACACGATAGAAATAACTAAAAAAATTGACAGAACCGAGAATATAAACGGAACTGATATTTTAGATGAAATTGAAAAACTTAAAGCACTTATGAAAATTGCATCAAATAATTTAGATTTTGAAAGATGTATTGAAATTAGAGATACGATAGCGAAATTAAAAAGAAAATTAAGGAAATAAGATGTCAAATCAAATCACGATAGAGGGCGCAAAGCAAAACAACTTAAAAAATATAGATTTAGTTATCCCAAGGGATAAATTAGTAGTATTCACGGGGTTGTCGGGTAGTGGAAAGTCTACCCTTGCTTTTGATACCATTTTTGCTGAAGGTCAACGAAGATATATGGAGAGTTTATCAAGTTATGCAAGGCAATTTTT